>JAFWQM010000161.1 GCA_017509065.1 Clostridia bacterium | reverse complement strand
GCCGGTGGTGCCGAAGGGGAATACGCCATGGATGCCGTTCTCGGCCAGGTAGTCGATCAGGCCGCGATAGGCTTTTTCATTCAGGTTTCCCGCTTCGTCCACGGGCGTGACAATGGGAACAACGATTCCTCTGGGCGTGAAAGACATAACATTCGCTCCTTTCAGGATTCTTTGATTATCTTGATGATACTTTACCATATTTTCCTGGGAAACGTCAATTCTTCCGGGAATCTAACGATGGAACTAAAGAAACTGAAATGAAATGTTATGAAACAAAATGTTTCATTGACACGCAATGCGGGGGTATGATATGATGAACGCATCCCCATCAAGAGGTGATTGTCATGGCGAAAGCAGCCATTCTGATGCCCTATCCGGAACTGAAAGAGATCGCGGAGGCGGTGATCGGCCAATATCCGCGCATTACGCCTATGACGGTTGAATACACGCAGACTTCCAGCATTGCCGCCCGCGCAAAGGCTTTGGAGGATAAGGGCTGCGAACTCATCATCGCCCGCGGCCTGCAGGCGCGGCTTGCCCGCGCGGCTGTGCTGATTCCGGTGATCGAGATGCGCGCCTCCACCCAGGAATTGGCGTCTCTGGTGCTGGCGCTGAAACAGCAGCTGAACCTTTCAGCGGGCGAAAAGCCGATGCTTGGCATTATCGGCTTTTTCAACATGTTCCACAGCACGGAACGCCTGGGCGAACTGCTGGGGGTCGATTTGAAGGTGTACACCGTCACCGGCATCGACCAGTATTCCGGGCTTGTGCTTCGCGCATATGAGGACGGCTGCCGTGGCGTGATCGGCGGCGAGGTGGTGGGACGCCAGGCGGAAGCTTTGGGGATTTCATTCTGTTTCCTTTCCATGGGGGAAGAAAGCGTGCGGGAAGCGCTGGAATCCGCCTCGCTGGTGGGATACAGCATTGATCTGATCAAACACAGCAACGCCGAAATGAGCACGATGCTGGACAACACTTTTTCGGCGATCATGCAGGTGGATAAAACGGGAACGGTCCGTCGCGCGAACCGCATGTTTTATCAGATGCTGAGCAAGGAGCCCGACGATGTGCTGGGGAAGCCCGCGTGGGAATCCGTTGAAGCCCTGCCGCGGGAAACGCTTGAAAGCGCTATTGCGGACGGCAGGGATATGGACGGGGAACTGGTGGTCCTGGGCCGCAGAAACGCACTGATGAGCGTGACGCCCTTGCGCGTGGAGGATAAAAACGAAGGCGCGATCCTCACCTTTCAGGAGAGCAAACGCATCAGCGAAATGGACTCCCGTCTGCGGCAGGAGCGGGCCAAGCGGGGCTTTGTGGCGCATTACAGCTTTTCCCAGCTCTATGCGGAGAACAAAGAATTCCAGCATGTCATTGCACAGCTGAAGCGCCTGAGCCGTTACTCTTCCGCCGTGCTGCTCGCCGGCGAACCGGGCACGGGGAAGGGCATCCTGGCACAATGTATCCATAATGAATCCCTGCAGCGGGGCGGGCCGTTTGTAACGGTGGACTGCAGCATCTGGCATCCCGACGATCTGGATGAAAAGCTGTTCGGCAGGTTCAGCGCCCATAAGGATACCGACCGGTCCGTGGTGGAGCTGGCCCGGGGCGGCACGCTGTACCTGCGGCAGGTGGAGATGCTCTCCATCGAAACTCAGTATAAGCTGCTGCAGCTGACGGAAGGCCAGTACAAAAGCAATGACGCCAGCTTGAGCGTTCCCTTTGACGTGAAGCTGATTATTTCCACCGAAGCGAACCTGCGGGAAAAGATGCTCTGCGGCCAGCTCCGCAAGGATCTGTACTATAAACTCAGCGCGTTCAAGGTGGAGATTCCGCCCCTGCGCAACCGCAGGGAGGATATTCCCGGCTGGTTTGACGCGATCCTGAACGAATGGACAAAGAAGCTCGCCCGGCAGATTCGTCTGACCGCCGACGCCAAGGATTTTCTTTCCGTCTACGATTGGCCGGGCAATCTGGACCAGATGAACAGCCTGTGCCAGCGGCTGGCGTTGCTTGCCGAAAAGCGCAATGTGGATGAAGACATGGTGCGTTCCCACCTGCGGGCCATGGACAGCGAGCCCGCCCCTGCACCGGAAGAGAATGAAAGCATCATGCATCCGAAGGCGGCAGCGCTGGTGGACCTGCTGAACCGCTGCCACGGGAACCGTGAAAAGGCTGCGGCGGAATTGGGTATCAGCAAAACCACGCTGTGGCGCAGAATGAAGAAATACGGCATCGACAGGGATTTGACGGTGACGTGAAAAGCCGGTCACTTCACTTTTTCATTTGCTATAACAAGGGCTGCCGCGTCAAAAACACGGCAGCCGCTTTGATTTTACCGGACCAGGCAGGGATTTTTGTGGCCGTATTTCCGGCCAGGATTGTTTTCGTTCTGGTCAGCTGTTTTTCGGGTCGGCCATGAAAGCTTTCAGATCGTCCCGCTTCTGATCCAGATATTTGCCCCAGAGCTCGCTGTCCAGGAAGGGGTTGGGGCCGTCGGGATTCTCGATCTGCTTCTGGCGGCGGCCCAGGGTGTCGTTGTTGATGCAGTGGTTGCCAAGGAACAGCTCCACCTTCTGATCCCGCACCTTCGCCAGGGATTGCAGGTAGATTTCACGGGTCTTGTATTCCGGGTCGCCGATCTCGATGAGGTAATCCTTTTGCAGGGTATTGAAGCCGAAGCCGCCGTAATAGCCGCAGCGGACGGTCTTATCCCCTTCGTAAGCGTCGAAGAAGCAGGCGATGCAGCCGTCGGTGTGGCCGGGCACCATGTAAAAGGTCATGGTGGTGTTGCCAAAGGTCAGCACGTCGCCTTCCTTGATTTCATAATCGGGCACGAAGAGGGCGTCGCAGTCGTTGTAAGCGTTCTGGATGGCGCTGATCCAGGGTTTTTCCCGGAACATGATCGCGTCCGGCTCGCCCAGGTAGAGCTTGGTACCGTACATGCGTTGGAAGAAAATCGCGCCGCCGATGTGGTCCAGATGGCCGTGGGAATGAATGATCCATTTTACGTCCTTGGGGTTGAAGCCCGCTTCCCAGATGGCCTGCACCAACATGGCCGTCGCGCCCGCGTTACCGCTGTCGATGAGCAGCAGGCCGTCGCCGGTGTCGATCAGATGGACACACACCCAACTGTCGCCCACGTACCACACATTGCCGAAGATTTTAAAGGGATGCACATAGCGCTTTTCCTGGTTCAGCCAAAGCGGCCCGAAATGGGTTTCCGCCATGTCCGCGCGCCGCTGCATATAAGCCTTGTAATCCTGTTCCATACCCATGATAATACACCTCTGCTTTCATTAAAATGGCCAGGGCCGAGGGGCCCCGGCCGTACCGGTTACGTATTCGCTTTCTTGGCTTTCAGCTTGGCGAAGATACCCTTGAAAATGGGGGAGAAGATGCACAGGATGGCGATGACCATCAGCACGCCGGACACGGGGCGGGTGAAGAATTCCGTCCACTTGGGCACGCTCTGGAACGCCTGCAGTGTTTTTGTTTCCAGCGTGGGCGTTAGGATGAAGGCTAGAATCAGGGGCGAGGCCGGAAGATCGCCAAGGGTCATGAGAATACCCACGGCGGCGAACACCATCATCATGCCGCATTTGTACAGGTTGCCGCTGTCCACATAAGCGGAAGCAAGGCAGATGACCAGCAGGGCGGAATACATATACCAGCTGGGCACTTTCAGGATATAGGGGAACCAGCGCTTGCAGATAGCCTGCATCAAAAGCACCAGCGCGGCCACCACAGCCACGGTCACGAACATGAGGTACACCACGTCGCCGCTGTTCTTGAACACCATGGGGCCCATTTCCAGGCCGTGAATGGTCAGCGCGCCGATCAGCAGGGCGGTGGTGGAGTCGCCGGGGATGCCCAGGGCCGCCATGGGGATCATGGCGCCGCCGATGGCCGCGTTGTTGGCGACTTCGGGAGCCCAGATGCCGCCCGCCGCGCCGTGGCCGTATTCCTCGGGATGCTTGGAGCTGTTCTTGGCGCTGGAGTAGGCCACCAGGTTGGAAAGGCCGGAACCCATGCCGGGCAGGAAGCCGATGCCCAGGCCCATCAGGAAGGAGCGGATGATATTCACCAGCTCATCTTTGATGTCTTTCAGCGTCAGGCCGAAGCCCTTCAAGCCTTCTTTGCTCACTTCCGGCGGCTTGTCGAAGCCCTTGCCGAAGGTGACCAGGATGTGGCTGACGGCGAAGATACCGGTGAGCACCACGATCATGCCCAAGCCGCCGTACAGGTACATATTGTCAAAGGTGAAGCGGGGCTCGGCGTCGATGGGAGAGAAGCCCACCGTCGCCAGCAGGATGCCGATGCAGGTGGAGGCCAGGCCCTTGAACATGTTGCCCTTGGAGATGGCAAGCACCATGGTCATGGCCACCAGGCACAGGGCGCTGTATTCCCAGGGACCCATGGCGAAGGCGAAGTCCGCCACGGCTTCCGCCAGCAGGCCGCCGATGATGGCGCTGAAGAAGGTGCCCACGAAGGAGGCGGTCATGCCGATGGCCAGCGCCTTGCCCGCGTGGCCCTTCTTGGCCATGGGATGGCCGTCCCAGCAGGTGGCCACGGCAGAGGCGGAGCCGGGAATGCCCAGCAGTACCGAGCCGATGAACGCGCCGGAGCAGCCGCCGATCCACAGGGCCAGCAGGAAGATGATGGCGGTGCTGGATTCCATGGTGTAGGTCAGGGGCATGAAGAGCATAACGGCCATGGTGCCGGAGAGGCCGGGGATCGCGCCGAAGATGATGCCAACGGCAGTGCCCACGATCATCAGCACCAGGGTCATGGGCTGGATCATTTCACCGAAAATATACGGAAGATACGAAAACATCTGATCTGCGCCCCCTTACTCAAACAGTTCGCCCACGGGCAGTTCCATCCCGAAGAGCGGCACATACATGGCCCAGATCACGCCCGTGACCGCCAGAGCGAACACCACGCGCACCCACCATTTGGTTTCAATCTTGGTGGCCTTGGCGAAGTAGGTGGTCAGGCCGTACACCAGGAAGGGCGTGGTGATCAGAAAGCCCAGGAACCGCATGCCAAGGATGTAGAGGCACAGCGCGGCGAAGCTGATAACCACCCGCAGCAGGCCGGTTTTGGTGAGGATCACCTTGTCCCCCTCTTTTTGCCTACAGCCCTTCACGAAAATACCCAGGCCGCAGACCACGAAGCCGAAAGCGGCGATGCCAGGCATCAGCCTCGGGCCGGGATATTCCAGCCTCAGGGGTTTTTTGAACTGGCTGACCAGAATGAACACAACAATGCCCAGAATCACCAGTACAGCGCCGGTGATCTGGTCGCGTTTTACTTTCACTGCGCGTCCCCCTTTTCAGAAATGATTCAGAAAACGCCCTGCCCGGATGAATGATTGATTCATACCGGGCAAGGCGCTTCGCTTATGTTGCTTTACCCGTCGTAACGTTCAGCTAAGAAATTACTGGCCCAGTCCCAGCTCCTGGCACACGGTGACCAGGGATTCCTGCTGGGAGCGGATCAGGGCTTCGTTCTGATCGTAGGGAGCAAACTCCATGCCGAAGCCGCTCTTTTCCAGAATTTCCTTCACTTCGGGATCGGTTGCGGCCGCCTCGAACACATCGTGGAGAGCGATAGCCACGTCATCACCAGCGGTCTTGGGCAGCAGCACATAGAAGTAGGTGCCGAACACCAGGTTATAGCCGCATTCCTTGAAGGAGGGCACGTCGGGCAGCACGCTGTTGCGGGCGCCTTCGTCCGTGGCGGAGAAGACGGCGATGGCGTTCACTTTTTCGCCTTCCACATACTGCTTGGCCTGGTTCGCGTTCACCAGCGCGCAGTCGATGGAGCCGCCCACCAGGTTGGTCAGCTTTTCGGTGTCAGCGCCGGATTCCACGATGCGCAGGTTGATGCCCAGTTCCTTGGTCAGCATACCGCTCATGATGTGGGAGGAACCGCCGGTTTCCACGCCGATGCGGAATTCGCCGTTCTTGGCGTTGACCGCGGCGATGAACTCTTCCACGTTGGTGATGCCGCTGTCCTTGGGAACGACCAGCACATAGCCGCCCTTTTCAGTGGGCAGGCCGACGGCGGCAACCTTGAATTCGTCCGCGGGGCTCTGGTTGTAGATACCGGTAGCGTACTTGATGATCATGGTGGTGTGGAAGAACAGGATCTTGCTGCCGTCTTTTTTGGCGGTACGGATGGTTTCATAGGCCACCACGCCGTTGCCGTCGGTGTTGTTCTTGATGGTCATGGTGGTGCCGCCGTTCTTGTTGATCCATTCGGTCAGCTGACGGGCAGCTACGTCGGTGCCGCCGCCGGCCTTGGCGGGAAGCTGCACTTCGATCTTCTTGGGGAGGCCAGCCGCGTAGGCGGAGATCACGGAGGTCAGGGCCAGCATGACGGCCATCAGGATGAGAACGAATTTTTTCATAGATACAATCCTCCTGTAAGATTTGGTAAGATTACCGTTTATATGTGCATTATATCAAATTCACTCCGGATCGTCAATCAAATCAGGCTGGTTTTATATGAAAAATAATAAAGAAAAAAGAAATGAAAAGAAACGAATCATTTCGTTTCTTTTCATTTCTTTAAGGATCATCAGATTATTCCGATGCTTTCAGTTCGTAGAATCGGATCCACAGCCCGCGCTCATCGCGCTGACCCTCGCCCACGAACTGGTTGCGGTGCAGGAGCGGAGCCAGACGTTTGGAATCGGTGATGAAGGTGGGCACGGTGCGGAAAGGCTTGGGATGATCGTCATTGGTGAACCAGGCGTTGTTTTCCACGTAGATATGGCAGTCCGCGCCGTCCTGATCCTTGCCGGTGAGCATGTACCGGGCGGACATATGGCGCACCTGGTTCTGGTTTGTCACCTGGGTGTCCACGCCGCAGGGTTCAATGATGCCATTGAAGATTTCGCTCTGCACCGTGCCCTTGAACGGAATCATGGTCACATGGCCGATTTCGCTTTCAAACTCCACGATGCCAGCACGGTCAATATCCACCAACACTTCCAAAATGGGCTTTTCTTTACGTTCTTTCATGCCGGATTCCCGCCTTTCATTGATTCAGGTAACGGTTCAGGAAAGCAAGAACACGCTCCTTGCATTCAATCTGGAACAGCTCCCGCGTGCCATGGCCGCCGTTCTTGACGATGTACAGCTCGCTTTGATCCTCCAGGCCCGCCTGTACCAGGCGGTCATAGAAATCCTCGCTCATGGAGCAGGGCACCAGTGGGTCCTGGTCGCCGTGGAGAATGATGATCGGCGCGGTCTTTTCGCTGATATGGAAGATGGGGCTGGCCGCGTCGCTGCGCTCCACCATCGTGGCGGGGTCGCCGCCCAGCAGCGCGCCGCCGTGGGTCTCTTCGATCTTGTGCCAGCGATGGTTGGGATTCTTGAAGTTTTCGATTTCAATCAGGTTGCAGCGCTTCACGTCCACAGGTCCGAACCAGTCCACCGCCGCCTGCACATGGGAGGAATATCCGCTCCATTCTTCACTGTCGAAGCCATCGGTGTTCATGGCCATCCAGGCGGAAAGGTGGCCGCCCGCCGAACGGCCCATCGTGGCGACGCGGTTGGGGTCGATGCCGTACTTGTCCGCGTTGGCGCGGAGGAAACGCACGGCGGTTTTCACGTCGATCAGCTGGTCGGGGAAGTGGCCGATGCTGGAATGGCGGTACTGGATGCAGGCCACGGCGAAGCCGCGTTCCGCGAAATACTCCATTTCCGCTGCCATCAGGTTCTTGTCGCACTTGCGCCAGCCCGCACCGTTAATCCACACGATCAGGGGCTGCAGGCCGGTGGACACCTCGTCGTCCCGGCCGGAAGCCAGGCGCATTTCGCTGTTGCCGTTCTGCACCATCAGGGACAGGTACAGGTCAAGCGGTTTTCCATCGCAGTCAGTCACATGGGAAAAGCAGATGTTGTCAATGAAGTTGATGGTGCGGCGTTCCTTGCCGGGGTCGATCACTGTACGCATGGCAGTTCATCCCTTCTCAAAGACTGGTATTTCGGATGGCTTTCACGATCATCCTGCCCGCTTCCTCCCAGTGGGGCATAAAATGGGGAATGAAGCCGTGAGCCGTCTCAGGGAAGCGCTTCATGGTCACTTCTACGCCAAGGCTGGCCAGGCGCTTGCCGAGCTCTTCGTTCTGGAAGCGGAAGGGACAGCTGGCGGCGGAAATAATCATCGTGGGCGGCAGACCGATCAAATCCTCATCCGGCGCGCCGAGCGGCCAGACCAGCGGGGTTTCCATCACGGAGGCGTCGTCGTCGCTGAACAGGACGGAGAAAGCCTCGCTCCGGTGTTCCTGGGTCTTCCAGTATTCGGGAATTTTAGTCACCGCGTCGTCATACCGCATGTCGGCGGGGCCGTAGCCGTCCACCAGCAGGCAGTAGGGCACCTCGTGGTTTTTCAGCGCTGCCATGCCGCAGGCGATGGTGAAGGTGCCGCCGGCGGAATAGCCGCCCATGGAAATACGCTTTGGATCGCAGCCCCATTCCGCGCAATGGGCGTAAGCAAAACGGGCAGCGTCCCGGCATTGGTTCAACGCTACGGGATGCGGCGCGTATTCGGTGGTGGTATAGTCCACGTCCACCACCACGCCGCCGATCTGATCCGCCAGCCAGGCACTCCACAGGGTATCATTGGGCATGTGCCCGATCACGAAGCCGCCGCCGTGGATATTGATGTGCAGCGGCGCGTTCTTTTCCATATGCTTTGGCCGGAAAACATAGATTTTATAAGGCCAGCCGTCCACAGCGGGGCGTTCGATGGTTTCCATGTCCGCCAGATGGATAAACTCCCGGCACGCGGCAGGAATGTCGGTATCGCCGTCAAACTTGCGGTTGCCCTGCATGTCCCGCGCCATCCGTGCGCGCATCTCTTGGGTCAGCGCCATATTCGTTCCCTCCTAACCCGGAAAATTTTTCTGGGGGAAACCATTCTTTGGAGGCCAAAGAGTGGTTTCCCCCCAGACCCCCTTCCAAGAAAACCATAAGGGGTTCTGGACTTTTTGCGAAGAGTTTTATTTATTATGACTATCTGTTAATGAAAAGAGCAGCGGCGCGATGACGCGCCGCCGCATGAACGCGGCATTATTGCTGCTGCGCTTTTTTCGCCGCCCGGCGGTTTTTGATGGCCTTGGTGATGATGGGGCCAACCACGCTGTATACAGCGATAAGAATGAAGATCAGAGAGATGGGACGGGTGAGGAAGCGGGAATAATCGCCGCGCGCGTAGGATACGCCGGTACGGAAATATTCTTCGATCTTGGGTCCCAGGATGAAGGCCAGCATCAGCGGCGTCATGGGCATGCCGAACATATCCATCACCACGCCCAGCAGGCCGAAGCCGATCATCAGATACACGCTGAACATGCTGGTGTTGGCTGTGAAAGCGCCCATGAAGCAGATCATCAGGATAGCGCTGAACAGGTAATGATACGGCGCTTTCAGCAGATAGGGGAACCAGCGCTTGGTGCCGATTTCGGTGAAGAAAATCAGTACAGCGGATACCAGCACGATCAGGAAGATCAGCGCGGCTACCACAGGATTGGTCTTGATGAACATGGGGCCGGCGGTGAGGCCCTTAATGGTCATGGCGGAAAGCAGCAGCACGGTGGTGGCGTCGCCGGGAATACCCAGGGAAATCATGGGGATGATTGCGCCGCCAACGCCGGCGTTGTTGGATACCTCTGTGGCCCATACACCGGGATCATAACCCGTGCCGAACTTTTCGGGATGCTTGTCCATCTTCTTGGCCTGACCGTAGGCGATCAGGTTGGAAATGCCGCTGCCCATGCCGGGCAGGAATCCGATGAACAGGCCGATCACCAAGGATACGATGATGGTTTTCAGGTTGGAGAAGAAATCTTTGAAGGTCAGGCCGAAGCCCTTCAGAGAGCTGGTGTCCACCGGGGGCATCTCCTGCTGACCCTTTGCGTATGCGGTTGCCACCTGCTGGAGGGCGAAGGTGCCCATCAGGAGGCAGATCATGTTGATGCCGCCGAACAGGTTGGTGTTGCCGAAGGTAAAGCGAAGCTGGTTCGTCACCTTGTCCGCGCCGATCATGGCCAGGAAGAAGCCGATGAAGGCGGACAGCAGGCCCTTGTAAATGGAGCCGTTGGAGAGGCCCACCACCATTGTAATGGCCATCAGGCACAGTGAGAAGTATTCCCAGGGGCCCAGGGACAGAGCCACGTCGGCAATCGCGCCTGAGCAGAGCATGGCGACAATGATAGACACGAAGGTGCCGATGAAGGAGCCTGTAATGCCGATGGAAAGCGCTCTGGCGGCCTTACCGTTTTTGGTCATGGGATAGCCGTCATAACAGGTGCCGATGGAGGCGGCGGAGCCGGGGATGCCCACCAGCACGGCGGCGATGAAGGAGCCGGACACGCCGCCCACGTACATGCCCACCAGCATGGAAAAGCTCAGTTCCTTGGTGAGCGCGAAGGTCAGCGGCAGAATCAGCGTGATGCCCAGACCGCCGGACAGGCCGGGAATCGCGCCCAGCACGCAGCCGATGAGGCAGCACAGGTACATCATGATAAAGTTCATGGGCTGGAAGAGGATGCCCAGCGCCTCAATATAGGATTGCAGCATGAATCGTTTCCCCCTTCCTTATGGCATGGTCACGCCGATGGCGTCCCACAGTACGCCCTTGGGCAGCGGAATATGGAAGCCCTGGGTAAAGCCGAAATAGCACAGCGACCCCAGGCCCACGCACAGCAGCACGGCAAAGATAATATTGATCTTCTTTTTGCCCTTCAGCGTCCAGATGAACATGAAGGTGCCCGCCATGGAGGTGATCCAGAAACCCAGGAAATACATGGCGAGCGCAAATACCACCGTTTCGGCCATGATGACGCCGAGCCTGATCCAGCCTGCTTTGTCCAGATAGGGCTTATTTACCTGTTTGCTTTCCTTGGGGCCGTCAAAAATCATGGAGAGGATGGCAAAAACGGCGATGCCGCCGGCTGCGATATAGGGGAAGAACCGGGGGCCGGGCTCATTGGATACAAGCCGCTGCGGCACCTGGCCGGTCTGCCATACGATCCAGGCAGCCAGCAGCAGGCACAGCACGCCCATCACGTAGGTGCGGTTGATTTTCTTCATCGGAGCTTTCCTCCCGTCGTTTTTCTGTCGAAAGCGGCCCGGCAACAAGGCCGTTGCCGGGCCGGCAATTCATGCTTTCAGGTATTTATCTCAGCGGACTTTCAGGCCCAGGCCTTCCACCAGCGCGGCCAGGAAATCCCATTCGGTGGCGAACGCCGCCTTGGTTTCCTCATAGTTCACGGGAGCCACGAAGGTCGCCATGGCCTTGTTGCCTTCCACGAAGGAGGCAGCTTCACTGGCCTTGCAGATCGCTTCGTTGATGGCTTCGCAGATTTCTTCGGGGGTGCCGGCGGGAACGTACACATAGTAGTTGCTGTCCCAGGTGGCGGAATCAACACCCTGTTCGGGGCCGGAGGCGTACTGCGCGCCCAGCTCGGTGCCCAGCAGTTCGCTCATGGTTTCGATGGTAGCCATCTTGGGGCCGATGGTGCCCAGGATGGTCAGGCGGCCGTCCGCTTCATAGGAGAGGGCGTTGGGGATGGAGCAGTTGGCGATGTCGATGGAGCCGGAAGCAACGTTGGTCAGTTTATCAGCTTCAGAGGCGCACTGCACGTAGGTGGCCAGGTTGGCGTCGCCCGCAATGGCTTCCACGAAGGAGGTGAAGATCATCTGGGTGGTGCCGCCCAGAGAGCAGCCGATCAGCACGTAGCCGGGCTTTTCCTTGAGGTATTCAGCCAATTCAGCGAAGTTCTTGTAGGGGGCGTTGGGGCCGGCGATGATGGCCTGGGGGCCGCCCAGATTCATGATGCCCACGATCTTGGCGTTGTCCTTGAGGTTGATGTTGGAGGCGGCGGTGTACCACTGGATGATGGCGCCGCCGTGGCAGGTGCCCAGGTTGTAGCCGTCGGGCTTGGCGTTGACAACGGTAGCCATGCCGACTTCGGCAGTTTCATAGTTGTTCACAACGAAGTTGACGCCGGGGCACACTTCGGAGAGGGCCTGGGTCAGGTAACGGGTATACAGGTCGGTGCCGCCGCCTGCTTTAGCGTTGACATGGAAGTACACGGTGTCGCCGGCTTTCCAGGCGTCAGCCAGGGCGATGGAGGCGGAGCAGCAGAGTACGAGAGCCAGTACGAGGGCAAGCAGTTTCTTCATGATTCTACATCCTCTCTTTTTAAAATTCGGTAACGAATACCTTTCGATAAGTATACTAACACATTTTGATAAAATGCACAATGGTTTTACCGTTTTATCAGTGAATGGATATGGATGAAAATGAATTGTAATGAAAAGAAATTGAAATAAAACCGTGCAAAATATCAAGCTGGCACAGGATGTTTCCGGGAAAAATGCAATCCAAATCCGAAATGTCCGGCTAAACGACGCTGTCTATCTCTTCGTTTAATGCATCCGTATACAGCGTCATGATTGAATAATCCACTTTTTTTGCAGTAAATATTTCATCAAGAGGATGCTTTAAAAACCCTTTGGGCAATAGGTTTTTTATTCATATGTATCCAGGTAGTTTTTCGCGTGCTGAATTACTTGGCACTTGTTCATGTGTCATCCCTCCACCGCGTGAGGCGTTCTGTTTCATCCGCTTATTTGGCATCGGTTGATCAATTTTTTTCATATCATCATCCTGATCATATCACACAACGCGCTTTTTGCCAACACAAAAATCCCCGCTTCCCGGTTTCCCGAAAAGCGGGTGCGGACGACATTGGACGAAACGCATTTTCATCCAATGCCCGTCCTTTCATCCGGCAATTACTTACCGCTCATCTGCCGTTCCTGCTGTTCGATCATGCGCTTGACCATGTAGCCGCCGATATAGCCGGCCTGGCGGGAGGGCAGGTCGCCGTTATAGCCCTGCTTGAGGTTGATGCCCAGCTCGCTGGCGATTTCGTACTTCATGTTATCCAGGGCGGCGCGGGCTTCGGGCACGTTGGCGCGGTTGGAGTTGCTGGAATTGCTGGAAGAACCGTTATTTGCGTTAAACATAGTTATTCACTCCTGTTTCATTATTTTAGATTGCCTTGTGGCGGAGGACAGCTGTCTGTCCGGATGCTTTTCCAGGCGCCAATCCACCTGGACGCGTATCCGCGGACAAACAACCCTCCACGCCATCTGGAAAATAGGATGTGAAGCAGCCTCAGATCGTGCGAAATAGCTTCGCTCCCTGACGCACTTCCTTTTGACCGTTTGAAGCAATGTCAATTACGATTCAAAAACCGAGATCAATGTTTCTTTGATTAGCTATCCGTCCCGCCGCCGCTGTGTTTTTGCTTTCGGCTTGGACGAAATCCGCCTCTGAAACATATCCCATCTCTGAATCTCTTTTCGACACCGGCGTTTCGCAACGGGGAAGGAACAGAATCCATCAGTTGTGGCATAAGAAAACCGCAGGAGAGACAGCGCTTCCAATCCGCCGTGACGGACGAACGTTGCTTGTCCGTCTATGAATTGCCTGTTATCCCTCTCTCCGCTTTCCTTGCTTCACGCTGTCAGCGATTTCTCAGGGAAATCACTTTCCGGCCATCTGCCTTTCTGCCTGCTCGATCAGACGTTTTACTCTGCTACCTGGAGAACAAATATCAGGTGAACCGCCCCAACCGGCACAAGGATGGCCATGAGGAAACCCTGAACCTGTTGATCCGCCTGTGTTTCCGGGACGATTGAGGGAGGATGGACGAATGGAAAAGGAAAGCACAAATTGTTGGCTGTTTGACGCACAAGCGTGCTCTGCACCCGGCAGGACGCAATTTCAACCGAAGCAGGAGGAAAAGAAAATGGAAATCACTTACACGCAAAAAGGCGATTGCCTGTACCCCAATGTGACCCTGTCAGCGGACGATCAATTGCCCATCGGGAAGTATGGGAGGATGAGAAAGAAGTACCTGAAAGAGCATCGGCCCATCCTCTACAATGATCTGATCTTCCGGGGAAAGCTGCAAAGGCACCTGTGGGAAATCGATCAAACCGCCCGCCAGCGCCTGGAACAAATGATGCCGGAGATGAAGAAACAGGCCGGAATCACCGAGCGGCTGAAAGCGGAAAACCCGATTGTCTGGGTGGGTCAAATGAACGTGCTGAAACAGCAGGCGGAAGAAACCATCCTGGCTGAACTGATTTACACCTGACCGAAAACTGAATAGCCTCATTCAAGCAAAACAGCGCTGTCAAACGATTCTGACGGCGCTGTTCTTTATGCGGGGGACACTATTTTATGTGGAAAAAGCGATAGGATGGAGGAACGACATCGAACAAAAATGTTCGCTGTAAATGCCCCCACGGAAAGGAGAAACACCATGGCGATTGTGCGAGTACCCAAGGTGAACAACTACACGATCATGTCCAACCACCATTTGATTGACCCTGAACTGAGCTTCAAGGCGAAAGGGCTCATGTCTTATATGCTATCCCGTCCGGACAACTGGAATTTTACCATCGAGGGCTTGGCTCACCAGAACAAGGAAGGGGCGGACGCCATCGCCCGCATCATCCGGGAATTGGAGGAGCGGGGCTATATCACCCGCTGCCGGGTGCGGAATCAGGCGGGAAAGTTCACGGATATGGAATACAAGATTCTGGAATGCCCCCTGAAAAAGGCCGCTGCGGAAAGAACGGAAACAGAGAACGCTGTGCCAGTCCCGGAAGAACCGATCCCGGAAAACCCAATCCCGAATTCTCCACACCCGGAAAACCCGGTTGTGGATTCTCCGGTCATGGATTCTCCACTCCCGGAAAGTGCAGGACAAATAATAACTGAATCTCCAAAAACTGATGAAATAAATACTGACCTATCAAATCCTGATCCATCAAAAACTGATCTATCAATCCCGGACGCGCTCCTGGAAAGCCCACACTTGCCGCAGAACCTGAAGCGGCTCCGATCCCAGGTGCGGTTCAATATCGGCTATTACGAGCTTCGGGAGCAGTACGGTCAGGAGACCTTTGACAGCATTGTTTCCCTGATCCTGGAGGTATTGACTTCCCGCTGCGATACCTTCACGCTCTCTGGCCGCAAAATCCCCGCCGAGCTGGTGAAGGAACGTTTCCGTGCCCTGACCAGCCACCACATCGAATACGTTTTCGACTGCATAAAGAAATCGGGCAGCGAAATCCGGAACATCAAGCAATACCTGCTCACGTCCCTGTTCAACGCGCCTGCCACCCTGGAAAGCTATTACCGGGCAAAGGTCAGCCGTGATTTGGGATAAGCGCACCAGGAAAGCTCCACCGGAGAGTATTCGCCTTCCCGGACGGCGGTATATCCGGGATTCAGTTGAGACAGCTTCTGAACCAGGGTGCTCTTGCCGCTTCCCTGCAATCCTTCAACGAAATAATTCATGACTGGATTCTCCTTATTTCATCGGCCGCTCTTTCATTTTTCGATAGAGTCTGGCTGCAATGAACCCAGTTGCCGCAGCCCAGAATGCAGCCCAAACTTCGACCGACCAAAGCGGCACCACGCCTCTTTGGTACAATGCGGGAAAGGTATCCATCAGCATATGCAGAAGAATGGCCAGCGGCAGGAAGCCTTTCTTTTCGCTGATGACGCCGTAATATACGATCACAGTAAGCCCGATATGGAGGGACATCGCAAACAGCCGTTCCACAACGTTCATAGCCATCATCCCGTAATCGAACGCTGCGGCGGCCTGAACGGACGGAAGCGCGGCGGCGGCGGTTTCCTCGGTGATTTTCAGCTGCTTCATCGCTTCTTCCACATTGCCTTGGGAAAACAGGATCGCAATGACAAGATATAAAATCATGGTCGGCAGAAGGACAGCCAATATCTCGATCCCGCCGTGGCCGATGCCGTACAGCACCGCGTTCTCCCGGGTGCGGTTCTTTTTAAGGATGTATTTGAGAATGATATGCCGTCCGCACTCCTCAAACACCCCAGCCATCATGATCCCGTACAGGACGAAAGCCCACGTGTTTCCGTTGATGAACCGGGAAACGGGATTGTCCGCCAGGATGCAGACATAATGCACGCCCAGCTCCAGCACCCGGGCGGAAAGGATGAACCCAATCGCGCCTGCGATCAGATAACTGATCTTCGTCTGCTGTTTATGCTTCCCGCGCCAAGAAAGGAAGCAGCCCACAGGGATCGCAATCATCAGAAGGACCGTAATGATCAGCGACGGGATGCTGCTTTTGCCGATGACGATCTTCTCAAACTCCGTCATTCCCCGTCACCTCCCCAAACCTCCACACAGAAGCCTTTGTGGCCGCAGGCAGTGCAGGTCAGCTTGCGGGCCGTGGGCGTGTGATTTGCCCAGAAGGCCTCTTTCAGCGTGGGCTTGAATACCTCGTGACATTCCGGGCAGATGTATTTCACGTGATGGAAGTAGTACCGGCTGACCAGCGTTCCCCAAACGGCAGCTGCCAGTACCCAGACGACGAACGGCCACCAAATCCCTTTGACGATCCAGAAAATGATGGAAAACCATTGCAGCGCCGTCACCGGGATGCCCGTCAGAATCATCATCCAGCGCATGCTTTTCAGTTTTTTCTTGCCTTCCATAATGATGGCTATGTCACCGATGGATTCGAGAGAGAATGCCGCCTGGTTTTTCAGTCCGTTTTTCAGCTCCCGCAGCTTTTCCAGCTTTTCCTCTTTGTCCGCGATCTCCTCCGAAAGAGCCTTCTCCTGCTGCTCAATCAGCAGCGAAATCACCTTTTCGGGATGCTCCTCTTTCAGAATCTGAGCAATCGCGTCGATGGGAAGATCCAAGCCTCGCAGGAAGCAGATGATCTTCATGCGTTTCACATCGTCTTCCGAGTAGAGCCGTCTTCCGCCTTCGGAAAGCTCGCTGGGAATCAGGATGCCTCTGGCATCATAATACTGAACCGTTCGGACCGTGACGCCGCAGAGCTTGGCAAGCTCTCCCGTCGTGTATTTTGACACAGCCTTCACCTCCTTACGCCATGGATTTTACAACATGACGCAGCGTAACAAGCAATCCCTGACGCAGGGGGATTTTTTGTACGTCGAAAGAAATGGAACGTTTTCATGGAATCCTGATCCTCTGAGATTTGCTGGTCATATCCAATCATGCAAGCAAACGCCAGGACATTGGCAGAGGATATTAGCAGTATTATAATTGATTTTGCTATACGAATCAAGAATGCTCTTATCGTAACTATTCAGTCGACCATGGAGCCCAAGGAAGAGGGAGAACCTCTCCGCCCCCTGCGGGGGCACCTCCCCTGATAGGGGAGGCAATATAGGCTCCCCTATCAGGGGAGCTGTCGGCGTAGCCGACTGAGGGGTTTCGTTCATGCTTCTTATTGATGAAGCACCCTGCATTCTATTACTACTGAACAGTTACCTCTTATCTATTCTTTATTTTAGTCCTACAAATGATCAATTATGATTTGCCGAATCGTACTTGACTAATATTCTCCAGAGTGTTATAGTAGAAACAGCCTTAATTGGAGGTGCTGTCCATGTTTATCGGCAGAGAGCGGGAGCTTGCTTCCCTGAACAAATTATACAATTCCGACAAGTTTGAGTTTGTCGTTCTTTACGGCCGCCGCCGCGTGGGAAAAACCGCGCTGATCAATCATTTCATTGACGGCAAGCCCGCGATTTATTTCATGGGCGTTGAAAGTAACGCCAAACAGAACCTGGAGAACTTCAGCAAAAGCATCATGGAGTATGCCAGCGGCTATGAGGGGGATATGTCTTTCCTCTCTTTTCAGGCTGCCCTGGAAATGGTATTCAGGCTGTCCGAGAAGGAACGCCTGATCCTGGCAATTGACGAATATCCTTATGTGGCCCGGGCCTCCAAGAGCCTCGCTTCCACGTTGCAGCTGCTGATCGACAAGTATAAGGATCGCTCCAAGCTGATGCTGATCCTATGCGGCTCGTCCATGTCCTATATGGAAGATCACGTGCTGGCTTACAAAGCGCCTTTGTACGGCAGGAGAACGGCGCAGATCAAGCTGCTGCCCTTCGATTTTGCGGAGACCTGCGGTTACTTTCAAAACTTCTCTGCTGAGGATAAAGCCCTGGCTTACGGGATTATGGGCGGCACGCCGCAATACCTCTTGCAGATAAGCGATAAGCTCAGCATTGAGGAGAATATTAAAAACACCTTCCTGGACGCCACTTCCTCGATCTATGAGGAGCCTATGAACCTGCTGAAACAGGAGGTCCGGGAGCCGGCCCTCTACACAGCCATCATTACCGCCATTGCCACCGGCTCATCCCGTATGTCGGAAATTTCCGGCAAAGTTGGCGAAGATACCAACGTCTGCTCCACTTATCTGAAAAATCTGATTACGCTGGGCATCGTGCAAAAGGAACTGCCTTACGGGGAGAAAGCGTCGAAAAAGGCGATCTACTTCATTGACGACAACATGTTCCGCTTTTGGTATCGGTTTGTGCCGGAGAACGCTTCTCTGATCTCCCGCGGCGCGGCGGATCTGGTATATCAGCGCATCGAGCCGCACCTTTCCGACTATATGGGCAAGGTGTTTGAAGAAATCTGCAAGCAATACCTTTGGAAACTGCTGCTGAGCGGAAAGTCCCCGGTGGAATTTACTTCTCTGGGCCGCTGGTGGGGCAACGATCCTATCCATAAACGCCAGGCGGAAATCGACATCATGGGCGAGCAGGATAAGAATACCGCCCTCTTTGGTGAGTGCAAATGGACAAATGAAAAAGTTGATCTGGGTGTGCTGGAAACACTGATAGAGCGCAGCAACCTTTTCGCCTATCAGAAAAAGCATTTCTTCCTTTTCTCCAAGTCCGGCTTTACAAAGGGATGTGCGGAGAAAGCAAAAGAGATGGGGAGTGTGTCTCTGATAACATATTCGGATATTTTAGCTGTTCATCGGCATTGATTTCATGAAGATTCTCATAATGAGAAAAACGACCGTTGCCAGCCGTTTTAATTTTCATTATTATAAATAAAACAGATGCGAACAGAATCCAGAGCCGCAGGTATGCTGGAAGGCGAGGTAAAAGGGCAGCTGAAAGGTCTTGTTTCTCTCTTTCAAAAAAATCGTCTGACGCTGCAAGAAGCGGCAGACGAAGCCAGTATGACCGTTGATGAATTTGTGAAAAAACAGGCATAAAGCCTCTTGTGAACTAACGCACCCTTTCCACCGTGTTGTGTATCAATACACACGGTGGATTTTCATTTTGAACTTATCGTGGATAGAAGGTAATATATTTTTCTTTTCTGCCATCTGATAGTTTTCTTTCTTTTTTCTCCAGAATGGTCTGTACCGGAACACCCTCATCGATTGCCATCTGTACCAGCACTTTTACTTACCAGAAATATTTTCCTGTTTTCATGCTAATCATGGACATGCCAGCCTGTATGTTTTTCCCCTATGGATACTTGGATTTATCCCTGCCGCAAAAGCACTTCCATCATGGCTTCGATACGCCTGGTACGGCGTGGGTCGGCGCCGCTACCAATCCGCCTTTCAGAAACGCGTTAAGCAATGCGCGGGTGATTCTTTTGATTTCATCAGGCGTTTTATAAGGCAAATCGCGCTGCGTGCTGATGCCGCCCCAAATGGCGATTCTTCCTTGGAGCTTCTTGGAATAATCATACCCGTAGATTTCCGGCTGAAAGGGTTATACATATTTAGACCAATTTCATACAAGTCATGTCATTCCGTGGATGCGGCAAAAGGGAATCAGTGAACAACTCATTCATGCGATGAGCTACGAAAACCCGGCGAAGATCTTTGCTTGATTTGCCACATCTGGGAGTCACATAGGGATATAAAAAACGTACATTCTGATTTTATCCCGACTTTATAGACAAAGCGCAGCGTATTTTCGTTTATAATGAATGCATCCTGCAAACGAAAGATTTGCGGAACAAGGAGGCGGATCAGAATGAAAGGGCAAGTATATCAATGGGATTCGGCGGGATTGCCGGTTTACCGGTATTTGGGAAGGTATCCCGTTCAATCGCTTGATAAAACCGGAAGTGACGCCGCCCTGCCTCCCGATCCCTGCTTTATCCTGGGGAATCATCGTTTGACGGCTTTTGCCCATGTAAGCGGACAGATAGAAATTCTTTCCGGGGAAAGAGGCTGGATGCGCCTGAACCATGAGCCGGTCAACGGTTATTCCAACCGTGCGGTGCTAACTGTCCATCAGGGGAATCATGCGACTTCCATCATGCTGGCTGGAGAGGAACCTTTTGAACAGGCGGAGGAAAGCTTTGGCGCAGGGTATGCGCAGTATCAGAAAAGCGCCTGCGGCGTGCGCGTTGTCCGGCAGATCAGCGCCGCGCCTTCACTGTCGGTGAAGGATGGGCTGCCCTGTCTGCGTTTCCAAATTGTAGTTGAAAACACAAACAAAGAACCGGTGCGGGTCACTTTTTCAGAAGAGATTCCGGTTCAAGGCTGTATGCTGTCTTTCCAGGGAGATCAACTCGGGGATCATCCCCTTGTCCGTTATGAAAACACAATGAAATCGGACGGACAATTGGCCCAGGCCCAGCTGCGCTGCAGATTTTTGAAAACCATGAAAGCCGCTGAAAACGAAAAGGGTCGGTATCCCTACGATTGTTTTCCGCCGCTGGTCTTTCTTCAAGCGTTGCAAAATGCACAAGCCCATGCGGAATGGGATGTGCTTTCCGCGTCGGCTGAACTGGCGCTGAACCCTGGTGAAAAGCGGGAAATCGTTTTTCTGACGGGGCTTTCCTATGACGGAGAAAAAGGAATCGCAGCATATGTATCCGGAATGAAAGCCTTTGAAAACATTTCGGACGCCTGGAAGCGCGTATTGCCTGATTTTTCTCAGGAGCAGAACGAAACGCTTCGCTGGGAAATGAGCTGGAATGCCTATGTGCTGGAATGCATGGCCACCTACCACCGGTATTTTGATGAAACGTTCATCCCCCAGGGTTCTGTGTACGCCTATCGCCTGGGCCAAAACGCTTCCCAGCGGGATCATATACAGCATCTGCTGCCGGAAATCCGCCTGAATCCCGCGCTGGCCAAATCCTGCCTGCGGTTCGTGATGAAGCACATGGGCGAGAATGGCCGCATCATCCGGCAGGACGTGGGCTACGGCTATGAGGACCAGGACGTGTATTGGGAAAGCGATCCGCAGCTGTATTTATTCATGGCGATGGGGGAATACCTGCACGGAACGGGCGATCTTGATTTTCTGAAAGAAGAAATCGCCTTTTACCCAGTGGAAAACGGCAGGACCCATACCGTGGCGGATGCTCTGCTCCGCGCGTTTGTATACCTCCGGGATGTGGTGCGCTGCGGGCGGCACGGACTGGTGATGATGCGCAATTCGGATTGGAGCGACAGCTTTTTCCACCCCTATTCTCCCAATGTTTACGCTCAGGTGGCGGAATCCCACATGAACACCGCCATGGCGCTGGCTGTATTACCCCGGTTTATTGATGAAATGGAAAAGGCAAAGAACCCTGACTGGACGGATTGGATTTTGGAAATGCGTGCCTGGCGGGAGAAGCTGTATCAGGCTTTTATGAAGGACCTGGGCGCACGCGACTATGCGCCGCGATGCTATATCGGTTTTGACGACGATCCCGCATTGCGTTTTGGTGAAGACAGACTGTGCATTGAAGCGCAGATTTGGATGCTGCTGATGTCGGACTACCCTTTGGAACGTAAGAAGAAGCTGCTGGCGCTACTGTGGGACAAGCTGATCGCGCCTGAAAAGCTGGGAGCCCGCACCCGGGAAAAACCTCTTTGGCCGGAAAATGGCGGCAGAGGTGAGGACGGCGGAATGTGGTTTGCCCATCAGGGCGTGCTCCTGCTGGCCCTGTCCCATTTTGACCGGGAGGCCGGGCGGAAACTGCTGGACAGGCTGACTTTTCAGCATTTTGCGGAATGCTACCCCGATTACTGGGTAGGTCAATGGACTGCGCCGGACAGTCTGGAATCCACTTTGTCTGATCGTGAAGGGCTGTATGCCGCCTGGGTGGATCATCCCTTTGTGCCATTCTGCGCCCATCCCCATGCATGGAAACTGCTGGGATATTTGGTTTTATGCGATGAAAAAAGAAGGAGCTGAGCATGATGCGAAACATGAAAGAAAACATTCTGAAAGCTTTAAAGGGCGGCCTGATCGTTTCCTGTCAGGTGCAGCCGGACGACCCGGTGTATTCCTTGGATTTCGTGGTGAAAATGGCAAAGGCCGCCCAATGGGCGGGCGCCGTGGGCATCCGTGCCAACGAACCGGAGCAGATCAGGCTGATCAAAGAAGCCGTGGATTTGCCACTGATCGGGCTTTATAAAATTTGGCATGCGGACACCAGCGTATTCATCACGCCTACGCTGGAAGCGGCGAAAGCCGTATGGGAAGCCGGAGCGGACATCATCGCCATCGACTGCACGGATCAGATCAACCATGAGGGAAAGAAGGCTTGGGAGCTGCTTCCCATCGTAAAAAAGGAAATTCCGGAAGCGCTGATTTTTGCCGATGTATCCAACTATGAGGAAGCGAAGCGAGCGGTGGACTTGGGGGCTGATTTGGTTGGCCCAACGCTGTACGGCTATACCGAAGAAACGAAAAACATCGAATATCCCGATCTGCGTCAATTTGCCCGGATGTGCCGGGACTTGGGAGACCGGGCGTTCATGGTGATGGAAGGCCATATTTATACCCCTGAGGACGCGGTGAAGTGCCTGTATCTGGGGGCTGACGCCGTGGTTGTGGGCAGCGCTATCACCCGTCCGCATTTGATTGCCAAGCGGTTTGTGGATTTGATCGGCGGGCTTCAGGATAACTGGCGGGACGCGGAACGGAGTAAGCATTAAGAAACTGGTAATGAAGCAAAACTTTTTTGAAGTATAAAATGCTTCTCCTTTTATTGCCTTTCTCGGAAGGGGGCCGGGGGGAAAAAACTCGTACAGGAGGACACCATGGCGAAATTCAATGTGGAAGGCGCGCAGAATGTGGAGGTCAGCTGGAAAATTCCCTGTGAAAAGCCGCTTGTGCGGCAATTGGAGATCATGGAGGAATACACCCGGGTACACAGCCGGTATACAAGAGAGGAAAAAGCCCAGCGCGAGGTGGCGTGCCTGCGGGTGATTTTCCCAGCGATGTTTCGTTCCATCGAGGCGCAGGATTTGATCGCCGGCAGGCTGGATTTTCTGCCCATTGGGTTTGGCACGGTCACTTCGGTGGGCGGCGTGGGGCATTACTGCGTGTTCAATAAGCTGCGGGCATTCCAAAAAGAAATCGCAGAGGTCCTTCCGGATGGGTTCGATCGGGTGGAAAAGCTGTACCAATACTGGCTGGATCACGATCTGAAAACCCAGTACTGCCGGGAAGTGCTGACGGATACCACCATCGGGCGGTTCATCGATACGGAATATCCGCTTATTGCCACGGCCCGGCTGTCCGGCATGATGCTAGATTATCCCAAATTGCTGGATCACGGGATTTCCGGACTCAAAGCGCTCATTGAAGAAAAAATGAAAGCTGCGCCGGAGAACAGCTTCTATTCCGCCTGCTTGGATTGCCTGGATCTGGTGACAGCTTGCTCGGACGCGCTTCGGGAGCAAACGCTTAGACAAATGAATACAACAAAGGATGAAAAGCGCCAACAGGAACTGGCCCGCATGGCGGACGGGCTTTCCCGTATCCGGACGGAAAAGCCCGAAACCTTCCATGAAGCTCTGCAGCTTTTCTGGCTGTACGCTCTGCTGGCTGGGGTGATCAATTATGGCCGCCTGGATGACTTCCTGGGCCCTTATCTGGCAAAGGATTTGGACGAAGGCAGACTCACAGAGGATGAAGCGTACCAATATCTCAAATCCCTGTGGACCATGATCGAAAATCGGCGCACGACTGTAAACGGCCGGGTGATCGTGGGCGGAAAAGGAAGGAAGCATCCGAAGGAAGCGGACCGTTTTCTGCACATTGCTATGAAGGTATGCAAGGACGTGAAATATGTGGAGCCTCAGTTTACCCTGCGGTTCGATCACGAAACCGACGAAAGCATCTGGCAGGAAGCCATGGACGCGCTGGGGGCCGGGGCCACCTATCCCACGCTGTACAACGATGATGTGAACGTGCCCGCTGTGGCTTACGGGATGCGGGTGACAGAGGAGGAGGCTGCCCGCTATGTGCCCTTTGGCTGCACGGAATTTGTGCTGTGGGGCAAAAGCACGGGAACGCCCAATATCTGCATCAATCTGCTGAAAATCCTAACCATCTACATGAATCATGGCATCGATCCCATGGACGGGCAAAATAAGCTGGGTCCGATCCCGCCCCGGAATATGGCGGACATTTCCTCCTTTGAAGCGTTTTGGGATGGGTACCGGGAACTGCTGGATTATTATATGGATTTGTCCATTCAGGCCCAGTACCGGTCTTACGGCGTGATGAACGAGCACGTATGCTTCCTGTTCAACAGCATCCTGATGGATGACTGCCTGGAACGGGGTAAAGCGCTGCTGGACGGCGGGGTGCAATACCTGGGCGGCACCTGCGAAACCTATGGCAATATCAACGCTTCCGATTCTCTGTGGGCGGTGAAGCATCTGGTGTTCGATACGAAGAAATACACGCTGCCGCAATTGGAAGAAGCATTGCTGCACAATTTCCAGGGCTATGAAAGCATCCGCCGGGATTGCCTGAACTGCGATAAATACGGCAATGATCTGGATACCGCAGACAGCATGGCCAACAGGCTGTATGAATATGTTTCTAAGGGTATCCGGGAGCGGGGCATCCGAGCTGGAATGCAGTATTTTCTGATCGTGATCAGCAATAATTCCCTGAACACGGAATGGGGCTTGCGCACGGCGGCTTCCCCGGATGGGCGGCTCAGCAGCATGTACATGAATCCCGCCAACAATCCCCAGGGCGGCGCGGATCACGAGGGCCCCACCGCCCTGCTCAATTCCCTGCGCACCTTCAACGCCAAATATCACGCCGGCAGCGTGCAGAACATCAAGTTCTCCCGCAGCATGTTCCGCTCCCATCGGGATTTGATTGAAAGCATGTTCAAGGTCTATTTCGATCAGGGCGGATGCCATTTGATGGTGACAGTGGCGGACAAAGGGGAACTGGAGGACGCCATGATCCATCCGGAAAACCATACTGATTTAATTGTCCGAGTGGCGGGGTACTCCGCCGTGTTCATCCATCTGGACCGCGCGGTGCAGGAGGAGCTCCTCAGCCGGTCTTTGTACGATGAGGAACGCTGTCTGAACGCATAAAGGCAAAGAGAGGCAATCATGAAAACCTATCATGTCATGGGCACCTGCCACATTGACTTGGCCTGGCACGGCGATGAAGCCATGTATGCCGATTATTTGGAGCAGTTTACCGTGATCCTGCTGGATCTTATGGAGCAGTATCCCGATATGACGTATATGATTGAGCAGGCGTACCATTACAGGAGCCTGGAAAAACGCAGGCCGGACCTGGTTCGCCGTCTGCGCGCCTTGGTGGAAGCGGGTCGAATCGAGGTGGTGGGCGGTATGGCGTCCACCATGGACAGCAATATGCCCTGTGGGGAAAGCTTCATTCGGAATCAATTGTACGGGCTGCACTGGTTTGAAGCACATATGGGGGCCAAGGTGACTACAGGCTGGGTGGTGGATGCTTTTGGCAGCCCCGCGAATTTGCCTCAAATCATGGCAGGCTTCGGTATTTACAATATGATGGGCACCCGCTTTGGCGGCGCCAAGCGGGAGGACGTATTTTTATGCGTCGGGCTGGACGGGGAAAAGCTGCTGACCGTGGGCCGGGACTGCTTCTCGCTCAATCTGCCGCCACCCGAAAGAAGTCGTATTTTTTTTGAGTTCGTTCAAAACGGCAGGCAAATCGACGAAGCATATGCCCGGATGCGGAAAACCCAGCTGTCCGGCCCCATTTTAGCGGATGTGTATGTGGAGGATGAAACCTACCCCAACCGCCGGATCGCGGAAGGCGCGCTGGCGCTGATGCGGGACGCGCAGGCAAACGGCGACCGGGCTTTCTTTTCCCTGCCCCGGAATTTCTTCCGGGAGTTGCGGGAAACCACGGATGCTTTTCTGGAAGAAAGCTCCGACCTGAACCCGGAATTTACCGGCACCTATGCCAATCGGGTGGAGATCCGGCTGCAAAACAGAAAAACGGAAACAGCGCTGCTGCAAGCGGAAAAATGGCTTGCGCTATTGGGCAAACCGAGAAATGAAACACTGCATGAAGCCTGGTGGGATATGGCGTTTGTTCAGTTCCACGATGTGTTTACCGGCTCCACCCCGGACTGCACCTATCAGGATGTGCTGTCCCGCCTGGGCCGGATTCGTGCGACAGCAGATACTGTCACGGAAGATTTGTTTGCGGAAAAAGGTTCCACTGTCCGCGTGGTCAACGGCCTGCCCTTTGAAAGAACCGCTTGGGTAAAAGTTCCTTGGGGCATTGCGGCATGTATGCAAATCGCGGAGGACGGTGTTCCTTCTGTTTATGAGCATGGACAGCTGTATTTTCTCTCGTCCGTTCCGGGGTGCGCCTCCAAAGTGTATCACCTGAAAAAAGCGGAGAAGGAAGAGACGGTTTTCCCTGCCGATTCAAATGTGCTGGAAAATGAATATATCAAATTAACGGTGGATGCGCGGGAAGGCGTTTCGCTGACCGAAAAAAGGACAAACCGGGTATTGCTGAATAACGCAAAGGATTTTCTGGTGCTTCAGGGAGATCAAGGAAACTTCCAAATTGAAGATATTTGCTCTCCTGAACAATATGCCTGGGCAGTGCCTGTTCAGGTCGAACGTCTGTCCGGCGCTGTCCTTCGCGCCTCCGGCAATTTCGTGGAGGAGGCATCCTGGACGCTGGATTTTACCCTGCGCCCCGGTGATCGTATGCTGGGGATTCAGGTAAATGTTCATTGGCAGGCGGAAGGGAAGCGGCTGCGCTTGAAACTGAATACCAGCTTACAGGATGCCGGGGACGGCATTTATGAAGTTCCCTTCGGCGTGGTGCGCAGACGGGCGTATACGCCGGGCTTCTGCCAAAAAGGAGAATGGCCCGTGCAGCGCTTTGCAGCGATGGAGGATCAGCAAGGCGGCTTGGCGCTCATCAATGATGGCGTGCCGGGAGTAGAAATCCTGGGCGGCACGATGCTTACCACACTGCTGCGCTCTCCCACGGCTTCTTACGCGGGTATGATTCCAGACGAAACCTCCTCCCAACATGGCAGTCATACCTTCGCCTTTGCGCTGTATCCTTATCAGGGAAGCTGGCAGGATAGCGACGTGCTGCGTTTGGCCCAGGGCTGGAATGAGCCGATGCGGGTTTATACCGCGTTGGACACAGAAGCGAAGGATACCGAAAGTCAGCTGACGGTGGATAGCCCTTCCGTCCTGCTTTCCGCTGTCAAGCATCCTGAGGAGGAAGGAAAAGAAGGCCTGATGATTCGTTTCCACGAGGAAGCAGGGCGAACGCAGGACTGTACTGTAACGATCCCCGGTTGGGTCCGTGCTTGGGAAACGGATTTGCTGGAAAACGCAAAGGAAGAAATTCCGGGTACGGAAGAAAAAATCCATTTGCGGTTTGCTCCGTGGCAAATCAAAACGCTGTATGCGGAAAGGGAAAAGAAGCATGAATAACGTGTTTTTACGCGATGTACTGATCCAGGGAAAAGCAATGCGCCGTGCATTGGGGTTTTACGAAAAATATACGGTGCAATGGGAAAAGATCGCCGCTTTGAAGCCACGGCACATCCTTTTTACCGGCATGGGCAGTTCCCATTATTGCAGCTATCCGGCGTCGATTCAATTGAACGAAGGCGGCATCCCCGCGAAGGTCGTTTCGGCCAGCGAATTGCTTTATTATGAAATGAACAGCATCCGGGAGGATACGCTGCTGGTGCTCATTTCCCAATCCGGCGAGAGCGGTGAAATCGTTGATCTGATCAAGCGGCTGCCCGCGAATCAACTTGTGATCGGTATTACCAACGACTCCAAAAGCGCTTTGGGGCGGCGGGCCAATATCCGTCTGGATATGAAGGTGGAAAACGAACTGGCGGTCAGCACCCGCACCTATCTTGCTTCCCTGATCCTGGCGGACGTGGCGGCGAACGCGCTTCTGCACCAATCCATCCCCAATGTTTTGACACAATGGAAAAATACTGTGGACGCTCTGGACGCAGTGTTGGTGGATAGCAAGATCATTCAGGACATGATTGTAAAACACATTGATTATCCCGCTACCCTGTGCTATATTGCCAGAGGGCCGTCTTTGGCGACGGCAGAATGTGCCGCGCTGTTTACCAGAGAGACAGCCAAGTATCCCGCCTTGGCCTTTGACAGCGGGGAATTCCGTCACGGTCCCTTTGAAATGGTGGACGACAGCTTCCGGGCTATGATATTCGCGCCGTCCGGGAAAACCTACGTGCTGCAAAGGCATCTGGCTCAGGCCATTGCGGAGTGCGGCGGGAAAGTTGTTTTTGTAACGGATTGCGAAGACGCGTTTGAAGAGGAGCAAATCAGCGTGTTGACGCTGCCTTCCGTGCCGGAGCGCTTCGCCCCGCTTTTGCAAATCGTTCCCGCCCAGTGCTTTGCCAACGCCATGGCGCTGCATCTGGGCCATGCGCCTGGCGTGTTCAGGCAAAGCAGCAAAATCACCACAGCTCAATAAAGGGAAGGAGAAAAAAGAACATGAACGTTCCAAGCTGTGTCCGGCGGGGCAATATCCTGCGAAACACGCCTGTGCCCAACGGCGTCGGCTGCTATCAGGGCAACGGGCGCTTCGGCGCGGTATTCGGGCCCTGGGGACTGAACAGGAATCCGGAAGAACAGAAAAAGAATATCTGGTCAGGCCGATCTCAATTCACCCACATGGGCCATTGGGGCCGGTTCCGCTTCGTTTCATCTTCCACCCACCAGGAAACCACAGCGGATTATCTGCTTCCGCTTTTTTGGCTGCATTGGGAGAAGGAGCCGGATGCGGTTTCGGATTACCGTCAAATCCAGGATTTTTATGACGGCACCGTGCAAACGGTGTTTTCCGGCGAAGGCATGGGAAAGGTCAGCGTTCTTTCCTGGTTTGATTGGGAAGATAAAGATTTGGCAGGCTTCCGGATCGAAACGGAGAAGCAAGCGGTCCTTTGCCTCTCCGCGGTGGATTCGTTCATCCCTTATCCGTTTCTTTACAAAACGCCCACGGAGCAGCAGTTTGCCGTGGAAGAAACAGACGGACAATGGAAAATCACCATCGCGTGCCGGGATACCATCAACAAAGTATCCTCCCAGGTGTATCTCAAAACCACGGGGCACGTGGAAAAAAGCCCCCAGGGACTGCGGATCGTTCTGACGCCAGGTCGTCATCGTCTGTTTATTTCTTATGGAAAACCGGTTGAAATGGAAGCTGCGTCTTTCCAGCGAACGGTCAGCGCCTGGCATGCCCTGTGGGAAAACAGCGGACTCATGGAGTTTTCAGACGATCATCCTCAACAGGTTTTTATCCGCTCCCTGGCTTATGCGCTCTGCTCCTATGGGGACGACTGCGGGGCCATCCAGCCCACCTGCGGTCTAACGGGCAACATGTTTCCTTTCCATTTTGTGCAGGATATGGAATACATCGCTCCCGCCCTGACCATGACCGGACACGGGGACATCGTGCGCCGGTGGATAGAACATTTTGCCGCCCTTATTCCCGATATGCGGCGCTACGCCCGCAGGCTGTGGCCGGAAACCGAGGGCATTTATCCGCCCTGGGAATTGCCCTATGGGGATATGGACGGCTATCATACTCCCGCCATGCCGGTGCCTTACTGCTATGAGCCCCACAACGTGGGGTATCTGTGCCGTATGGCGGCGGAGGCCGCGGAAGAATACGGACAGGCGGAATGGACCAAGCAATATGCTGAACCCCTGATCCGGGAATGCGCGGCGTTTTACCGTTCCGCTGCCAGAAGGGAACTGGATGGGCATTGGCATTTTGCCTGGGTTCCCTCCATCGGTCAGGACGAAGCAGGCGGCAGGAACGGAAAAGATTATCTGTGCAGCCTGTACAGTGCCGCTTATTGCTTCCAGGCCGCTGTTCGGTTCGGGTTGGATGAGCAAGGGCAGTATCAGCAAATGATGAAGGATGGCTTGGCCTTTCCCACGCTGCGAACAGGGGACGGCATTTTTCATACCGCCCTGGGGGCGGAGGACCGGGGATGGCAAAAGCATCCCATTCAGCTGGACGGCTTGAGCTATATGCCGGTAAGCAGCACGCCTCTGCCGGAGGAAAGGCAGGCATACGCTATTCGTTACGATCTGACCGCCCGGGCCAAAGAACCCTTCTTCTTTGGCTGGACCCTGGGCGAATTTTTGCTTGCCGCCGCGAATCTTGGAGATATTCAGGGCTTTCGAGCGGATTGGGAAAAAATGCGGCTCTCTGATTATACAGACCCGGAAGGCGTGCAGTTTTATGAAACCAGCGGTGAAGCGGAAAAATCCTACTACATCACTACCCACGGCCTGATCCTGCAAAGCCTGATCCGTCTGTATGTAAATGATTACTGGGGCGATTTGAAAATGGCCGCCTGCCCCGTATGGGATCATGTTTCTTTCCGGAATATCCGCACCCGGTTGGGAAAAACCGTATCCGGCGAATGGGAAAACGGTGTTTGCACATACCAAATTGTGGAACGAAAATGATTTGTTCCCATATAGGAAAGACCATGTCAGCTCAAACTGATATGGTCTCTTCAATGGACGCAGGTTATTACAAGTTTTCTCTTTTCCAAACGGCTTCCCTGCGGCGGATGGCGTCGGCAATTTCCACCGATTGTAGGGCGGAACGAATATCATTGGCGCTTTTTGTGCCCGCCCGAACGGTATCAAAAAACGCTTTGTTTTCGGCATAGAACCCATCCGTCACATACATATCCTGACACGGGTTCACGTCCAGCCCGGACAGGGAGGAAACAAGCTTGGCTTTTTCCATGTGCTGAATCTCACCCGGCATATCGTTACCGTTCCAGATGGGCATCCGAAGGAAAAAGGTGTGGTCCCGGGCGTTTACCATGATCCTTTCTACCACAGCGCCGGAAATGGGGCAGAAATGAAGGTTGGCGATCACGCCATTTTCAAAGGTGCATGAGAGCAGGATGTTCATGACGTTCGGCCCGGCGCAAGGCAAATCCTGATAGGCAAAGCTGACTTCCTTGTAATCACTGCCGATCAAGTATTTCGCCGTGTCAATTCCGTGAATAGCCGTGGTATAGAAGGAGGGCTCTGTGCGGCCAAAGCGGAAAAAGTCATAGAACAGCGTTTGCAGCGGCATGTCCGTTTGCTGCGCCATCATCGTTTTCAGGGCGCTTAGCATGGGATGATAACGCCGGTTGAAAGCCACCTGATTGATGACGCCGCTTTTCTCTGCCGTCCGGATCATGCGCTTTGTGTCATCAGGGGTCAGCCCTGGGGGCTTTTCCAGCAGTACGTGAAAGCCCTGCTCCATGACCGCGATGCTGGTAGGGCAGATAGCGTGTTCCGGTACCACGATGCACACCGCGTCAGGCTGCTCGGCTTGCAGCATCCGGCGCATATCGGTATAGTGCTTTTGAAAGCCAAATTTCTCCCGATAGGCTTTTGCTTTGCTTTCGTCTAGGTCACAGCAGGCGGCCAGAACCGTATCCGGGTGTTCTTGCACGTAACGCGCATAGGAAGGTCCGTGCACCAGGCTGGAATGATTTCCGCAGCCAATCACGCTTATTTTGAATGACATGATTTTCCCCCCGATGCCTGAATTTGTTTGAATTGAAATACTGATTTCTGCAACTCGCTGCACGGTGAAGAAACAATAACCCGCCAAATGCTCCCCGGAAAATTGCGGCCCATCCGCGCATCTGTGATGGGGATTTCTTCGATTTCAAGAGAGCAATTGGAAGGAAGGACGGTCTTCAGCTTTTCCGTGGAAAAACCGCTCTCCGTTTTATGCGGCTGATTCCGAAGCAAAAAGGTCCAGGCAACAGACTGTGCCTTATGAAGCGCGATTTCATCGGTCAGCGAGACGCTTCCATTCTCTTCCATGCAGAAGGTTCGTTGCAGCTTTTGAACGCCCGCTTCCTGGGGATACGCAGAAGCAAACTGAATCACAGCGCCATTTTCCAGCCGGGTAAAAGCGTCTGCTTGGAAAGACCGCCCTGCTGCCTGTTCGTATTCCCCGATCCGGGGCACGTTATGATAGGCGGAGCGCGTATACCAAAGCTGATACCGTTCATGGGAGAAGGTTTTCCCGGTGTAGGTCAGCGTTCCGGCATCGATGATTTCCGGCTCCCTATCCAGATAGAGAATAAAACTGCCCACGTCGTTATGATTGTGGCTTTCATCGTTGTGCCCGCCCTTGCAGCAGAGTACGGCGTTGTTTTTCCGAAGAAGCCTAATTTGCACATTTGGCAGAAACACGTTTTCAGGCAGCGCTGGAATATCATTTGAATTGACCGGCGGTTCAAAAGTCCAAAAAATCAAGCGATTCATCATCATCATCCCGGTTGCAAAACGGGAAGCGTCGTCACGCAAGGCGTTGCCGGCGGACAGAAGAAAATCATTTTGGGTTTTTCGCCCCGCTGTGCGCAAGCGCTCCCCGTCAATGTGGGGCCGGGCGTCGCCATCCGCGAAGTTGGCGAACCAGCCGTTCCCCAGGTTCATGAGGGCGGGATACTGCAAAAAGTTCCTGATCTTGCTTTCCTGCCACCAGGTAAGCTGCCCTCCTGTCACCTTTTCCAGCGTTTCCAGGCAGTCCAACAGCGCGCCGCCGGCCATGTTCCAGTACATGGGTCCTTCGTCGCAGCCTCCGTCCTCCGGCACGCAGATAAGATACCGATCCAGCATTTCACAGGCACGGGTCAGCAGGCGTGCAATGCGGTCTTTATCCTGGATCCAGAAGCAGATGGCGGGCATGAGGCCGGACAGGATCCAGGGCGTCCAGTTGTTCAGGTTCTTGCGCACGTAGCCCATCCACCAAAAGTCGTTGCGAGTTTCAAAGGGCGTCAATATCCTTTCTTCCATTTCCCGCGCGATGCGTTCCCATAATCCGGGGGCGGCATCCTTGATTTGCGCCTCCAGCGCCTGACAGCAGAGCGTTAAATTCATGGCGGTTTGGGCGGAAAACAGCTCAATAATATGCGGGTGCTCAGGATCGGGCAGGATTTCTTCCATGTGAGCGGACAAAACCCAGGTGCTTTCCTCCAGGATGCACCAAAAGCCGTCGATCACTTCATCCAGACTGTCCAGACTGCCGGTGATGCATACATTCATCACCGCCATGCACAGCTTCCGCCGCCGCTGGAAATAAGGCCCTTCATCCTGCATGCGGTCCCCAAAGCGCATCATTTGCAGCATGCCGCTGGCACTTCGGAATGCGTAAGGCTCGCTATGCAGCTTTTCAGCAACCGCCAAAAGAGAGGCTTTCTTTTCCGGAGCAATGCTTTCCCAGGCCTTCCGATCCCGGAAGGAGGGGATGAATTGCAAGGGGCCATCCGTCAGGCAGTTTGTGAACGGCATATTAACTAACTTTTCACACAGCATCCTTCGTTCCTCCTGCTTTCATTGCTTCATATAAAGTTGATGATTCTGGTACCGCAGGCGATAGGCCTGGTTATCCCATTGGATCAGAATTTCATTATCATCAGTTTTGAATTGAATAGCGTTTGGCGTTTCTTTTCCCCGGCACGGCAGCGCCAGAAAGAACACCGTTTCCTGCTCCTGGGTTAATGGTTTAGCGAAAAGTACGCGTTTCGATGGATACGCGTGATAGAAAACGTCGGACAGCCTGCCATCCAGCAGCTGGATTTGCACTTTTCCCTCGGAACAAGCGGCGGCAAGATACACATTCGCGTCCTCGTCTGCTGTCCAGATGCAGTTCTCACCGGTTTGCGCGTTGACTGTGTTCAAATGGAAAAAGACATGTGCGCTGTGGCCTCCTGCGTGCTCAAAGGTGTCAGCAAGAAGCAGGAATTTTCCATCGATCAGTGCGGCGGTGCGGGTAATCACAGCGGGCTCGTAATTGTGCAGCATGCCGGTCACACTGCGGATGGTTCCGGTATCCTGAACCGTAATGAGCTTTCCTTCCTTTTGCGGGCCGTAACGAAAGGTGCTGATATATTCAAAGCCGTCTTTCCCGTCGATAGTGGGCACATTATGCACCTGGGAGGATTTGAACAGATGCCGATCTTCGCCGTCCTTGTAGGTATAACGGCCCGGGTCCTGCAAGAGCGCTTTCCCATAAGCACCAAAGATCACACCCAGCTGATCCATATGGGCGTGGTTGCCATAATGGATGGGACTGTGGCAGGAAAAGAACAGGAAAGCGGCGTCCCGGTCCCAGCCCGTGCGGGTGATATACTGATCCATTTGTCGCTGGCAGGCGGTCAAGGGAAGCAGTTTGCTTTCGCTCTCGGGATGATCGAGCCAGGAAAGCAGATCGTCCAGGCCCGAAAAACCCCAGGGCAAGGTGGAGGTCAGGGCTGCTCTCATCTTTCCGGCAGGAATGAATTGATGGACGGTATGGAGATATGTTTCTTCCCTGAACAGCATGTATCCCATCATGGCGGCTACGATCGGCGAAGTCACTTTCTGCTCCGCGTCCCCGTATGGAATCATGTTTCCATCCGGGCTCAGGGAATGGACACAGTAAGCGATGCCTTTTTTGAGCCGCTGGATAAAAGCGTCCGAAAAACGCTGGCCCAGCAGGGATGCGAAATGTACAGAATAGCAAAAATCCATCACCACGGCGGCATGATAGTCAAAAGCTCCTTCGATTTGGGCTCCATCCGGGGTCAATTGATTGGCAGAAGCTTTTTCCAGGCCCTCCATGGCCTGCGCCATCCAGATTTTCGCCTTCGGATGCTCTGGGATCATGGAAACCGCGCTGAGCAAGCCGTTGATCTCCTGGGTGTAATGGTTGTGGTCAAACCGGGGCCACAGCAGATGTGACCCAGCAGCGATCCGTTCCGCGTGCTGGGCGATGCAAAGATCGATGCGGCGCACCAATTCGCGGTTCTTTCCATGCACCCTTAGCATGCTGCGCAGCACCGGGAAAACATATACCATACGGTAGCCCAATTCCAGCATCCGCCAGTTATGCACGCCGTGGTACACGTTGGCGCTTTCCTGGTCATGGGGAACGGGCGGCGGCGGAACGTTGTTCAGCCAGTCGGTCAAATCCGTTTCCACCTTGTCCAGATACCGGCGCTCTCCGGTTACAAGGAATGCACGGCACAGAGTGATCATGTAGCGCAGGCGGCTCATGGTCCAGATAAAGCCCCCAACCCCATAGGGATTCTCTTCCCACTTGGGTGGGATACCCACAAATACGGGCTTTGCTCCGGTGCCGTTCAGGATCAGCATGCCTTGCATGGCTTCTTCGGCCTTTGCGATCAATTCGCTGTGATCCTGTTCCCTTACCGCCAGCAGATATTGTTCAATCGCCTTTTGATCTTGTTCATATAAAGGACGCATAAGCTCACCTCATCCGATGGTCGCGGTGGATTCAAAATCCACACTGTGGAAAACGATGCGGGGATGCTCCAGCACAAACAGGATCACGTCGATTACATCCTGCGGGGAAAGCATCCTGCTGCGATCCACCTTTCTGTCTCCCCAGAACGGGGTATCCGTCCCGCCGGGGTTCAGGGTGGTCACGCGGATCCCTTTTTCGGCCAATTGCATCTGCATCCCGGCGGACATCATATTCAGCGCTGCTTTGGCCGCGCAGTACAAAGGCGCGCTGCCGTTGGCCCGTCTCGCCGCCATGCTGCCAAGGTTCACAATCAGGCCGCCTTCGGCTACGGCGTACTTCGCGTAATACTTGGCGGCGATCAAAGCGCTTTTCACGTTGGCATCCATCATCCGGTCAAAATCCTGACCCGTCACCGTATCCATCTGCGTGGGGATGGACAGCCCCGCCAAATGGACCAACGCATCGATTTTCCCCAGCTTTTCTTCCGCCTCCGAAAAGAAAGAGTCGGCAGCTGCTTCATCGCACAGATCAAACGCTGCGGAAACCAAAGGTGATTTCCCAAGCATGCGCAAATAAGCTTCCTGCACCTTCAATTTTTCATTGTCCCTTCCGCAAATTGCAAGGGCGAAGCCCGCTTTTGTCAATGCCTCGCACAGCGCTTGGCCCATCCCGCCGGTGGCCCCGGTTACAGCGATCACGTTCATTTTCTCATCCCCTTTCATGGTTTCTATGATAAAACGGGCACAGACAAATGAAAACGCTAAAAAATTGAAGTGTACTGATTTTATAGCGATTGAAAGACGGTACTATTTTATAAAAACGGCACATAGAGAAAAAGTATAAAATCTATAGTTTCATTGTCTCTGCGAAAAATGAACTATAAAAACCGTACATCTATCTTTTTTAGCGTTCCTTTTCCATGATCTTATTGGTATGATAAATCCAGGAAAACAAAGAAAAGGTGGCGGATCGGCTATGCTCCAAATCACCCCTTTGCACACCCGGAAGGACTATGAACAGCTGCTTTTTTCCATTCTGGAGCCACTTGCGCCTTTTTATACGCACGGTGGGCTGGACATTGGCGACACCGGCGCTTGCTACCCCAGGCAAACGGTGACCATGGAAGCGTTCCTACGTCCACTGTGGGGCCTTGTCTCCTTCTGGGTGGGCGGCGGCAGCACACCGGAAATGGAGGAAATATACCGTCATGGCTTCGCGGCGGGGACGGATTCGGAAAGCCCCACTTACTGGGGCGGATTCTGGAACGGCGATCAGCGGTTTGTGGAAATGGCCTCCATCGCCTACGGGCTGCTGTTTGCGCCCCAAAAGCTGTGGGACCCTTTGACTGAAAAGGAAAAGAAAAATCTGGTGCAATGGCTCAGCGCTATCAATCGGTATGAACTGCCCGTATGCAATTGGCAGTTCTTCCGGGTGCTGGTGAATGTGGCGCTGAAAAAGCTGGGCTGCTCTTATGACGAAGAGCGGATGCAGGAAAGCCTGCGCATGATCGACACCTTCTATTTGGCGGACGGCTGGTATCAGGACGGGGACTCCGGCCAGCGGGATTATTACGGTCCCTTCGCCCTGCATTTTTATGGTCTGATGTACAGCGTGGCGATGAAGAAGGAAGACCCCAAGCGCTGTGAAATCTATCGCCAGCGGGCGTTGGAATTTGCCCGGCAGTTCGTTTTCTGGTTCGACGAGGACGGGGCCGCCCTGCCTTATGGGCGGTCGCTCACCTATCGCTTTGCCCAGGCCGCTTTCTTCAGCGCATGCGTGCTTTGCGGCCTGGAGCCTTTTACCCTGGGACAAATGAAGGGGATCATTGGACGCCACCTGCGTTGGTGGATGCAAAAGCCCATTTTCGACCGGGCAGGCCTGCTCACCATCGGCTATGGCTATCCCAATTTGAATATGGCGGAAAAATATAACGCGCCGGGCTCGCCTTATTGGGCACTGAAAACCTTCGCTTTGCTGGCGCTGCCTGCCGATCATCCCTTCTGGCAGGCGGAGGAGGAGCCGCTGCCGGACCTTCGGGAGCAGAAGCTGTTGAGCCAGGCGCATATGCTGATTCATTGTTACCCCGGCCATACAACAGCTTTTGTGCCCGGCGTGTACGGGGACAATAACCTGGGCCATTTCCATGAGAAATATGGGAAATTTGCCTATGATACCAAGTTTGGGTTCAGCGTGGCCAAGTCTCAGGACAACCTGACCGAAAACGCCCCGGACAGCATGTTGGCCTTTGTGATTCACGGTCAGGTGTATACTCGGAAGCATTGCATCGATTCTGCCGTGCATGAAAACGCGGTCTATTCCACCTGGAGCCCCTATCCCGGCATCGTGGTGGAGACAGAAATCACGCCCACGAAAAACGGCCATCTGCGCCGCCACATGATCGGCAGCACGGTGGATTGCACCGTATACGACTGTGCCTTTTCCGTGCAGACCGACGTGCCGGGGGCCAAGGACGGAATCAATGAGCACAGCGCCTTTGCCATGAATGACCGTTCCTCCTGCGAAATCACAGACGCGGGCCGAACGGGGAAACCGATGGTGATCGGCAGCGATCCCAATACGAATCTTTTGTACCCCAACGCCAAAATTCCCGCCATCGTCTATCAGGTGAAACCGGGAAAGCAAATCATTCAAACCATCGTGACTGCAGCTTGGGAGGAGGAAGACCATGAAGCTTGAGAACGCCCCGGAAATTACGGCGGCCGAAGTGGAAAATGCCCTGCAATTTGCCGCGGAACAGATCGGACGCAATTTGCCTGATTTCACCTGTCAGTTCCAAAACACCTTCAGCGAGCAGAATTTCTATGGCCCGTCGGACAACGTGGGCTGGACCACGGGCTTTTGGACGGGCGAAATCTGGCTGGCCTATGAGTACACCCGGGAGGAACGCTTCCGGGAAGCGGGCGAAACCCAGATTGCCAGCTTTCTGCGCCGCATTGAGAATAAAATCGACGTAGGCCACCACGATATGGGGTTTCTGTATTCACCGTCCTGCGTAGCGGGGTATCAATTGGTGGGCAGTCAGGATGGAAGAAAGGCCGCACTGCTGGCCGCCGATCAGCTGGCCTCCCGCTATCAGCCCAAGGGCAAATTCATTCAGGCCTGGGGCGGGTTGGAATCCCGGACGGATTACCGGCTGATTATCGATTGTCTGCTGAATGTGCCGCTTTTGTATTGGGCGGCGAAAGAAACAGGCAATCAACGCTATCATGATATTGCGGAAAAACATGTGCATACGGCGCTGCAAAACGTGATCCGACCCGATGGTTCCACCTGGCACACCTTCTATTTCGATCCGGATACCGGATTGCCCGACCATGGGGCTACCTGTCAGGGGTATCGGGACGGTTCCGCCTGGGCCCGAGGCCAGGCTTGGGGCGTATATGGCACGGCGCTGGCCTACCGGTATACGGGAGAAGCAGCGTATAAGGAAAAGTTCGACCAGGTGACGGATTATTTCTTCCAGCACCTGCCTTCCGATCTGGTGCCCTTCTGGGATCTTGAATTTACGGACGGGGACGATCAGCCCCGGGATTCTTCTTCCGCTTCCATCGTTGCCTGCGGCTTGCTGGAAATGGCCAGGCATACCGATGCCGAGGAAGCGGCGAGGTTTGTGGCGCTGGCGAAAAAGCTGATAAAAGCTTTGTATGATCACTATGCCGTGAAAGACCCCGCTGTTTCCAACGGTCTGGTGCTGCACAGCACCTATTCCAATCATTCCCCCTATAACACCTGCAATCACTGCGGTGTGGATGAATGCAATATCTGGGGTGATTACTTCTATCTGGAAGCCCTAACCCGGCTGCACACAGACTGGAAACCGTATTGGTAATGCCCCCTCCGGGAAGGACAATCAGAGATATCGAAATGAATCGTAAGTGAAAAGAAAACGCAGAAGAGGAAGGAAAAGCGTATGAAAAAGAAGTTTGCAACGGTTCTTTTAGGCGCGACATATTACGCCTTAGGATATTGGGGCAGTCATGACGATTGTCTGATCCTGGAGGAAAGCCAGCTGGTAGGCGGGGATTTTCACGCCATGCTGCATCCCGTCCGCATGGAGAACGTAGGAGAAAAGGAGGAGCAGTCCGAGCTTGGCAAGCTGATGCGGGAATACTGCGTGTGGACCGAAAAGGGCTTTGATTTGCTGAAAGCCGCCCCGGTAGCCCATGAATACGCGGCCCGGCAGATTCAGGAAGGGAAGGCAATCCTGCTGGATTGCCGCCTGCTGGGAATTCGTTTGGAAGCGGACGCGTATGTGATTCGCTATTTCTGCAACGAAGGGATTTGCGAAGTCAGGGCCGATCAGGTGATCGACACCACCATCAGCCGGATTTCCGCACCGGATTTAACGAAGACCGTTCGCCAGACGCTCAACGCTTTCACCATAGCCCAGGAGCCGGGGTTTGATGAAAAGCTACGGGCTGTTTGCCCGGATATTGAAATCCTGTCAGGGTTCAACGAAAATGAAAAGCTGCTGCGCTTCCCCGCTCAATTGGATGAAACCATCGTGCCCGCCTATCAGCGGATGGTGGGCACCTGGAAAAAGGCGTTTCCGGCAGGAGAAGAAAAGCTTCTGTTCGTGGCCGATACGCTGGACACTGTTTACGAAAGCACCGGAGACGGAATCGCACCCTGGAACGGGGGCAGGTTTCAGCATCCTGTGTCTGCTTATGTGAAGGGAGGGGAAGCGCAATGAAGTATTACTCCCGTTTCAATAATGTTCCCTTGGTACAGGAAGGCCAAGCTCCCCATTGGGATGCTTCCTTTGATATCGTAATAGCCGGCGCAGGCAGCGGGGGCATTTACGCGTCCCTTTCCGCGGCCCGGGAGGGTAAGACCGTGCTCCTGCTGGAAAAAACCCATTGGTGCGGCGGCCAGCATGTGCAGGGCTTGGTGAACGGTTATTACTACGGCTTCCGGGAAGGGCTATTCCGTCAAACGGACAGGCGAACCAAGGAAGAAACGGGCAGCGTGTTCTATGATCCCACCGACGGCAAACGGCTGGTCATCGCGGAAGAACTGAAGGAAGCGGGCGTACGGGCGGAAACTTCGTCTGTGGCCACGGGCATTTACGCGGAGGATCAGCGGATTTTGGGGGTTCAGGTACTGATAGCCCATGAACTCAAAAATGTCCAATGCAAAATGCTCATTGACGCCACCAGTGAAGGCTACCTTTTGCGGCTGCTCCCCATTCCCCTTTCCCGGGGCCGGGACTGGGACGGCCAGGTTCAGCCCTTCTCCAGCGTGCGCAGCGTGTATCTGGACAGCCTGAAATACGATGGAGGCCTCAGCGTCACCGTGGGCGATATGGGCAAGCGTTACAGCCTGTTCCACGAATACCGGGACAGCGGCTACATGAACCAGTACGATCAGCGGGAATATACCCACGCCATCCTGCTGGCCAACGCGGGGCATCTTGCATCCCTGGGCGAAGCCAGCCGCTTCCTGTTCCTGGCGCCCAACATCGGGCTCCGTGAAGGCAATACCTACGAGGGCGAACAGAAAATGACCTTGCGGGAAGTGCTGTATGAGCGCAATTGGCCGGAGAATGTGCTGGTCTATTGCTTCTCCGACGTGGATAAGCACGGCCACGACATTGCCTTTGACGAGGATATTTACCAAAACTGGTTCGTAAACTGCAATATGAGCACCTGCACGGTGTATGTTCCCCTGCCTGTTGGCGCACTGGTGCCCAAGGGCTGGAAGGGCCTGGCGACCGCCGGACGGTGCCTGTCCACCGATACCTATGCCAATGCCACCGTGCGCATGAATACGGACTGCTTCCGGGTAGGCGAAGCCTGCGGCACGCTGTGCGCCATGGCCATCGATCATGACCAAAGCCCCATGGACGTGCCCTATGAGGAATTGAAGGCAAAGCTGATCGGCTATGGTTTTATGGAAGAGCAGCCCGACCTGCGGCCCTCTTTCTGGACCCCCGCCTTGGGTAATGATCGAAAGTATGTTTCCTGGATGCGGGAGTCGGAGGAAATTCAAAAGGCGCTGTCCACCGATTGCCCCGCCGTGGCCCTGTGGAGCTGCCATCTGATGGGGAAGGAACAGCTGGGAGACGCGGTGTTTGAAATGACAAAATCAAAGAATGACATGCTTCGCATGAACGCGGGCATTGCCTTGGGCGTCATGCACGATGAGCGGGCGAAGCCTCTCCTTCGTGAAATCATCCGGGATCGGAAGCCCTTCTTCTTCATGGACTGCCGCCGCAGCAACCAGATGCGCAGCGTGATCGCCATTTGCCTGGAAGGCCAGATGGCGGATGCGGAAATCACAGACGAGCTGCTGAAAATCATCCGTCCCGAAGAATTTGATAAACCCATCTATCATGAACTGACCGAACCGGAATACAAACGCTCGGTGGTCAAGGAAATGAATCTGGTGTATTTCCATCATTTCACCCATGCCGTGGCCGCGCTGGTAAAGATCGCGCTGGCACATCCCGAAAGAAAGCGGGAAATCACCGAAGCGCTGCACGCTGCCTTGGACGATGGACAATACCTGAGCCGGATGGTGCACGCGCCGGAGCACAACGCTTTCTATCGTGCGGCTGCCAATTGCCAAAAGTATGTTCAGGCAAAACTGGGCTGACAGGGGAGTAAACTTATGTTGAAAGAACAATTTCGGGATTGTTACGTGCATCTGGATGAAAGCACGATGACCATCGGCAATGACCGCATGGAGCGCACCTGGGATATGACCGGCCCCCGTCCCGCTGTCAGAACCATGGTTGACAAGGAAACAGGCCGGAAATGGCTCACGGAAAAGCAGGAAAGCCAATGGGAGGAATGGCCGGAGGATACCTATGCCTTCTATCGGGCGGGCATCACTGAAGGAAAAATGATCGTCACCGGCGCGGAAGCCCACCCGGATAACGATCTGGGGATCGCCGAGGACGCGTTGCGCATCACGGTTTCCCTCACCTTTGTCGGCTTTCAGGTGGATTGGATCCATGTGATCTATCCGCGCCTGCCGGTGCTGCGTTCCTTCCTGAGGGCGTCAGTCGCCGGGAAACGCAGGATTCCCAATATGGTCCGGGCTGCGGAATGGCCCCAGGATTTCCAGGACGCTTTCCCGCTGGATTGCCTGCATGGGAAATACAGGCTGGTTCAGTTTGCGGATCATACCGACGATATGGAAAACCTGGTGCAGGAGCAGGAAGGGCTTTTGTCCCGCCGGAACTTTGGGCCATTGCAGGGCAATATCCTGTTCATCCGGGACGATATGAAAAACGACGGCGTCATCTTTGTGAAGGAAGGCCCGGTACCTCTGGGGTATTTGCCGGGGATGGACAGGGATTTCTTTTTGAAGGGGCTGAACGTGTTCCCCGCCTGCTGGGGCTTTGACGAAGCGGAGTGCCGGGCAAAGGGCCATTTGACCACCTACGGAAGCGCAGTGATCCTGTATCACGGAGACGAAGAAAACGCTTACTCCGCCCTGCATGCTTATTTCCGTGCACAGAAGCGCTTTATTCCCCACCGGGATGCGCACATCATGAGCAATACCTGGGGCGACGGGACGGCGGACGGCAGCATCGGGGAAGCCTTCCTGCTGGCGGAATTAAAGCGCGCCAAGGAATTGGGCGTTACCCTGTTCCAAATCGACGACGGCTGGGAAAAGGGCACTACCATGAATTCGGTCAACGCTGCGGAAGGAAACAGCGCCTGGGGCGAAGGGTATTACAAATCCCATCCCGATTTCTGGGGCATCAACGAAAAGCGGCTGCCGAACGGTCTGGAGCCCATCGTCCAATACGCCAAAGAAAATGGAATAGAGCTGGGCTTGTGGTTTTCTCCCGATTCCATGAATGACTTTGAAGCCTGGGAGCGGGACGCGGACACGCTGATTTCCCTGCATCGAAAGTACGGCATCAAGGCGTTTAAAATGGACGGGCTCATTTTCCGAAACAAGCGCTGCGAAGAAAACTTCGGCTTGCTCATGCAGAAGGTGATTCGGGAAACGGACGGCCAGGTGTTTTTCAACCTGGATACCACCGCCGGGGTGCGCAACGGCTACACCGGACGGTGCCAATACGGCAACCTGTTCATTGAAAACCGCTTTACTAATCGTTTCGGCAAATGGCCCAATTACTGGCCCCACTTCACCCTGCGGAACCTGTGGAAGTTGAGCCGGTATTTGCCCACGGAACGGCTGCAGATGGAATATGTAAACGTCCTCAAGCATCAGGACTTGTATCCGGCAGGCGATCCTTTAGCCCCAGCCCAATGCGGCGTCGCCTTTGCGCTGGCAGTCACGCTGTTTGCCAATCCTCTGGTGTGGATGGAGATGACGGGGTTGGACGAAGCATCCGTGAAAATCGCCGGGGAAATGCTGTGCGCCTATCGTCCCGTGCAGGCATACATCCTGGGCGGGTTCGTGCAGCCCATCGGGGAGGAACCGGACGGTATGCGCTGGACAGGGTTCCAGTCCGCTGTCACCAATCAGACGGGTTATCTGCTCGTCCTGCGGGAGTGGAACGAGCAGGATACCCATCCGATCCTGTTGCACGGGCTGCGCGAAAAAAAGATCGCTTTGGATCCGATCCTGGGTTCCTGCGCGCAAAATGAAATTCATACAGATGAAACCGGAACCGCTGTTTTTTCTCTGCCCGACGGCCCGCACAGCTTCGCCCTGTACCGGTATCGGGTACTATAAAATTTTTGGATGGACTATAAAAATTATACTTTTTTGTAAATTTGGGCTATAGAAATAGCAGATTTTACAAAAATCGAATAATTAGTCTGGAAAATGCAGCATATCTTTCGTATCATGAAACCACGAAGCGGGCCAACCGCCCGACACCAGACAAAGGAGCGGATGGGTGATGTCCACCAAGGTTACCCGGAACCCATCACTGGCACCCAAGAGGGGATTCGCAGCCATAGGCCATGAGATGAAAAAAAATCATCTGCTGTTCCTGATGATCCTGCCGGTGATCCTGTATGTATGCCTGTTCAATTACGCCCCCATGGTTGGTATTATCCTGGCGTTCAAAAAGTTCAATTATACCGACGGCATTTTCGGAAGCCCCTGGGTGGGATTCAAAAACTTTGAATACCTGGTCAAGGGCGGCGTGCTGTGGCGCACCACGCGGAACACCATGCTCTACAATGTGGCGTTCATGGTGCTGGATATGGTCAGCCAGATGGGCGTTGCCATCATGCTGAACGAAATCAGGATCAAGTGGTTCAAGAAAACGAGCCAAAGCCTCATGTTCCTGCCGCACTTCATTTCCTTCGTTCTGGTGCAGTCCATCGCCTACGCGGTGTTCAACTATGAATACGGCATGCTGAACAACATGCTGCGCTCCATCGGCGCTGAAACCGTCAGCATCTACACCGAACCCGGCTACTGGCCCGGAATCCTGATCTTCTTCCATCTGTGGAAGGGCCTGGGCTACGGCGTGGTGGTTTATCTGGCGGCCATTACCGGCATTTCTTCCGAATATTATGAAGCGGCCACCCTGGACGGCGCGAACAAAGCTCAGCAGATCTGGTATATCACCATGCCGCTGCTCAAGCCCACCGCCATCACCCTGATGCTCTTTGCCGTGGGCCGCATCATGAAAGGCCAGTTTGATCTGTTCTTCCAGCTGGTGGGCAAGAACGGACTGCTGTATGAAACCACGGACATCATTGATACCTACGTGTTCCGCAGCATCACCCAAACCTTCGATCCCGGCCTGTCCACCGCCGCCGGCTTGTACCAGAGCCTGTTCGGTTTCGTGCTGATCATGGTGGTGAACACCATCATCAAGAAGGTACAGCCTGACTACGCGCTGTTCTGAGAAAGGAGGGAACACAAGATGAGCGTTGCTGTAAAAAAGCCCTGGAGAGCAGAGCATAAACGGACCGACGGACTGACGATTCTGTTCTATGTGCTGATCGTGATCATTGTTCTGATCTGCGCCATTCCCTTCTGGATCATCGTAATGGGTTCTCTTTCCCGTGAAAGCGATGTTATCGCCAACGGTTATTCCCTGTGGCCTCAGCACTTTTCCACCGCCGCGTACCAACTGGTTTTCCAAGCGCCGGTTCGGATCCTGCAGGCATACAAGGTTTCCTTCACCATTACCATTGTAGGCACTTTCGTTTCCCTGTTCTTCTCCTCTATGGCAGCTTACGTGCTGATGCGCAAGGATTTCAAATACCGGAACGCCATCGCCATGCTGCTGTACTTCCCCTCCATCTTCTCCGGCGGCATGCTGCCCAGCTACCTGCTGGTGGTCAAGTACCTGGGCTTGAAGGACAATCTGCTGGCTCTGATCCTGCCTGGCATGATCAGCTCCTGGAACATTTTCCTGCTGCGAAACTTCATGAGCGACATCCCCGATTCCATCATGGAATCGGCCAAACTGGATGGCGCCAACGACTTCCTGATCTTTGTGAAGCTGTACCTGCCCCTGTCCAAAGCCGGCCTGGCCACCATCGGCCTGTTTACCGCTTTGGGGTACTGGAACAGCTGGTCCGGCGCCATGCTGTATATCAACAGCGCAAGCAAATATCCCCTGCAGTATTTGCTTTATTCCATGCTGGCGAATATCCAGGGCGCAAAGGAAATGGCCGCGGCCTCTGGTGTGGTCATGCCGGATCTTCCCGGCGAAACCTACAAAATGGCCATGGCCATGGTCACCACCGGCCCCATCCTGCTTCTGTATCCCTTCGTACAGCGGTACTTCGTAAAGGGCATCACCGTCGGCGCGGTGAAAGGATGAACCTTGGACTGCCGCCAGTGGCGGCAAAAAGTCCGAGGTGAAATCAGCCGAAACAAGCGATCTGCCCATGAAGGGCAGTCGCGCCGATTGAGGCTGCGGAAGAGCCTCGGACTGCCAATATTCATTGTTGCTTAGTGCTTGAGACAGCACTGCAGATAAACCATCATATTTTAAGGAGGAACGACCCATGAAGAAACTGGTATCTCTCGTTCTGGCACTGATCCTGTGCCTGTCCCTGGTTTCCTTTGCTCACGCGGAAGACGACATGAATGAACATGTGGTACTCACCATGTACTGCATCGGCGACGAAGGCAGCATTCACGCCCAGGAGCATCTGGACCTGCTGAACAAACTGCTCACCGAAAAAATCAACGCGGAAATTCAGCCCATCATGGTATCCTGGGGCGATTACCGCACCAAGCTGCCCATGATCTGGGCCAGCGGCGAAGCCTACGACCTAACCTACACTGCCAACTGGGCAGGCTATTTCACTGAAGGCGCAAAAGGCGCTTTCATGGATATCACCGATCTGATTCCCAAATATGCTCCCGAAACCTGGAAGTTGATGAACGAGCGCGGTGTAGTGGACGCCCTGAAGATTGACGGCAAGATTTTCATGGTGTGCAATTTCATTCCTGACTGGACCACCTTCTTCTATATGTACCGCGAGGATCTGCGCGAAAAGTACAATTGCCCCGAAATCGTGGACGATGAAACCCTGGAAGTTTACCTGCAGGCCTTGAAGGACAACGAGCCCGGTATGCAGCCCTTCGGCAACAACGGCGCCGAGGCCATGGCTTTCCAGACCTTCCTGAACGAAATGGATTGGTCTCGCCCCGTGGATCACAGCAACGGCTTCCTGGTATACGACCTGAAGAACCCTGCCGCTGGCGTATTCAATGTGACCGCCACCCCCGAATATGCCGCTTTTGTACAGAAGATGCGCAGTTACTATGAGAAGGGCTTTGTATCCAAGAGCATCATGGCCCAGACCGACAGTAGCGCCACCCTGTTCAAGGCTGGCAAGGTGGGTACTGCCCTGCGCAATTTCTCCAATGCCAACGGCGATTCCACATCTGTTTTGACTGAGCACCCCGATTGGAAGGTCGGCTTCTATTCTTCCGACTACAAGAGCGGTCTTGTAGAATCCATCGCTCCCGCCAACAACGGCGTCGCCGTGGGCGCTTACAGCAAGCATCCCGAACGGGCCCTGAAATTTGTGGAACTCATGTATACTGATGAAGAAGTGTACAGCGTGCTGATGAACGGTATCGAAGGCGTTACCTTTGAATGGGATCCTGAAACCCGCACCAAGTGGATCCCCGAAGGCGCTGATCCCACTGAACTGAGCTTAAAGAACATGGGCATGCAGTTTGGCTACGACAAGTTCGCGCTGGGCTCCCTGAATGACAACCCCGTGATGATCGAATGGAAAGCCAAGTTCTCCGAATGCACTGTGTTGCCCGCGCTGGGTGGCTTCTCCATCAAGCAGGATGACATTTCCGGCGAACTGGCCGCCATCAAGACGGTTCAGGATGAATACAAGGTGCCCCTGGATAAGGGCGCTGTGGACCCCGCCACCAGCCTGGAGCAGCTCCAGCAGCGTTTGGAAGCGGCCGGCTTGCAGACCGTGATCGACGCGGTGAACTCCCAGATTGCCGAATACCTGGCCCAGTAAATAGCAAGCCATATTTGAAAAGCAGCTCCGGCATGGGTTTCCCATGCCGGAGCCCGCTTGTTTACAAATTGAAAAACCTGTGATTCTGCTGTATAATAGGGACAGAAATAATCACAGAAAAGGAAGAACTGCGCTATGAAAAAGCTCCGGGATAAGCTGCGGGATAATCCGATTTTTCTTCGTTTGATCTTGGGCTCATTGGGGATGACGGCCATCACCGTTTTTTTGCTTACCTTCTTTTTCTCCCACGCAGCGGAGCGCTTCATGCAGGATGAAATCTTCCGATCCCGTCAGGAAAATCTGCAGCGGGTCGCCAACGTGGTGGACTTCCGGGCGGAATACGCCAATTACCTGATGCAGGCCGCCAGCCGGGACAAAACCATTTCCCAGCTGTTCTATTCCACCGAAGGAAAGGACACCCTGGCCGCTATGAAAGCGCTGTCGCAGCTGCGCCAAAGCGTAAAGCAGCTGCAGTCCATATATATTTATAATCAGTACGAGGATCACATTTATTTAACCAACGGCACCAACGCATATTCCGTTCAGGATAAAAGCCAATTTGAGGATAAAAGTTTTGTGGATTTGCTGGACCATATCCAGGAGTATCCCAAGTTTACGCCGTTTTTGCGCCGCGCTGTAGAGGAAAAGCCCAACGGCCAGAATTATGAAGAATACGTATATACTTATTTGCTTTACGACAGTTACAGCGGCGGCGCCATCAAGAACATCATCGCGTTTAATTTTCATTTCGGCTGGATGGGAGACGCGTTTACTTTTATTTCCTCCAACGGGCTCGGACAGGAACAGATTCAGATCATCAGCAAAAACCGGCAGATCGTTTATGCCACGGACAGCAGCCTGATCGGTTCCGCCAGCGATCGGGAAATGTTTCCGGAAACGATCTTTGAAAAGGCTTCCGGATATGTGCTGAGCGGGACGGGCAAAAACAGAACCATGCTGGTTTATGCCACGCCATCCCATGCGGGATATGATCAATGGGTGTTTGTTTCCATCAGCAATTACGCTGATCTTGTCAAACCCATTATGAATTTGCGGAATATTTTTTATCTGATTGCTTTCCTGGTCACGCTGTCCAGCCTGGGGGGCACCTATTTCTTCTCCCGTACCATTTATCAGCCGGTGAAGCAGGTGATCGATACAGCAGAAACGCTGAAACTGGACCGGAAAAGAAAGCTGGAGCTGGAGCGAGGCATGTATCTTCGCAGGCTCATGCAGGGCAATGTGGCGGATGAACCTTCCAAAATCAAGGAGCAGCTTTCCCAATTGGGCATGACCTACGATATGGACCAGGAAAACCGGCTGCTGCTGCTCAGCGTGGATTATATGCACGATTATCTTCCCAAGCATCGCAATGATACGGAGAGAATCGCGCAGCATATCGAACAGACGGCGGAAAAGGTATTCTCAGAAAATTATCGGGAGCATTTGCTGCTGAAAATGCGGGAAGGCCTGTGGTGCGTGTGCGTGCCCGGGGAACAGAGCGTGCGCACGGTGCGATTGCAGCGGTGTTTGAACAGATCAACAAGCAAATCATGGAAGAGGATCAGGCGTCCGTCAGCATCGCGGTCAGTTCCCTGGGCCATTCCGTAGGTGATATTCCCTATCTCTACGCGGAAGCGCTGAACAATCTTTCCTTCCGGTTCCTGCTGGGCCAGAACCGTATCTTCACCCCGGAGGAAACCGCCGAATACGGCAAGGAAAAATTCATCTATCCCCATGACATAGAAGAAAAAATGGTGTCCGCTCTGTTCGCGGGCCGCAAGCAGGACGCGGAAGCCTACTATGAGCAATTCATGGATCAGATCCGCTTTTGCTCGGTGGAGGATATCCGCATCGCCCTGGTGCTTTTGGCAAACGCCATCAAACGCGCCTCCAGCAATACCATTTCCGAGGTTTCCAGCGTGCTGACGGACTTTGATCAATTCCAGCATAAATTGCAGGAGCTGGAAACGCTGGAGGAAGCCAACCAGATGTTCCTGCATCTCATCTGGGAAATCGGCGAAAAGACCCAGGATTACAGCCAGAAAAAGTATGAGCAGCTGATTCAGCAGGTGAAGGACTATGTGACGGACAATTACAGCAGCATGGCCCTGTCCCTGAACGACGTGGCGGATCACGTGGATATGTCGGCCGCTTACCTGGGCCGGATCTTTAAACAATTGACCGGCACCAGCTTTACGGACTATCTGATGAAATACCGGCTTGACGCGGCGTGCGATCTGCTGCTGCACAGCAGCAAAACCGTCAATGAAATATCCGACGCGGTAGGATTCACCAACAGCAGCTATTTCTATATCGTATTCAAAAAGAATCTGGGCTGCACGCCCAGCCAGTACAGGAAACAAGCAGAATAGCGAGATACGGAGTGCAGGATGGATACGCTGAAATGGATTCAGGGGCTGTACGATCATTATGCCCAGGTGGAAGAAATCAACAACTATTACGGCCTGATGGCAAATTACGCGCTGGTTCAATGCGCCTGGGAAGGACAGGACGAAGAACTGAAAAACCGATGCAGGCTGCTGCTTTCCCGTTGGCCCCATGAGGTGCAGCATCCTTCTTACAATTTTGCCTGCTACCGTTTGGGCGGCAATGCTGCCGCGTGGGCGGATATGGTTGGATTTCACAAACGCGCGGAAGAAGAGCTGCGTTCCTTCTGTGAACAAACGATGCAGGGGCCGAAGGAGAAAAGCGGTTTGCTTTGCATGCCGGGCATGCAGGAACAGGGAGCTGTCTGGATCGACACCTTGTTTGCCGTAACGCCTTTTATGCTGTTCAGCGGGCTTTCTCTGCGTGAATCGAAATATATTGACTTTGCAGTGGATCAATGCCTGCGGATGATCGAAGCGCTGCGGGACCAATCCTGCGGACTGCTGCATCAATGCAGAGGTTTTCTGTCTGATCCCGCCGCCTGCTCTCAGGATCATTGGAGCCGGGGCAACGGCTGGGGGTATGCCGCGCTGGCAGAAGTGATTCAATATCTTCCAAAGGGACACCCCCAGCGTTGGAAAGCGGAGGATTTGTTTTTGTCCTTATCAAGCAAGCTGTTGCCATACCAAACGGAAAAAGGCCTGTGGCGGCAGGAAATTACGGAACCCCTTTCCTGGGAGGAATCCTCTGGTACCGCCCTGATTCTCTATGGCATGGGCATCGGCATCCGCTGCGGCTTGCTTCGGACAGAGGGGTATCTGCGCTCCTTTGCCGATGGTATCCAAGGCTTGCTTAAACACTGTATCCATCCGGACTTTTCTACTGAGCTTTCCTGTCCGGGCTGCTTATGCCCAGGGGAAGGCGCGGAAAAAGGAACAATTCAGGCGTATATCACTGAAAAGCTTCCCGCCCGGGATGAACACCATTCCTTCGGCGCGTTCATGCTGGCGCTGGTGGAAGCTTATCGGAACGGCATTGTGGAAGTGGATTTCCGGGAGGAAACAAAATGAAAATCGTTCTGTTGGAAAGAAACAGCGTGGGCCGGGATGTGGATGTTTCTTCCTTTGAGGAATTGGGCGAAGTGACCGCCTACGGCAATACCACCACGGAAGAGGAAGTCAGGCAGCGGATTCGGGATGCTGAAATCGTGATCGCCAATAAAGCGCCGCTGACGAGAAAAGCCCTGCAGGATGCGAAAAACTTGCAAATGATCGGCATTCTGGCTACCGGTTACGATATTTGCGATACGGCGTATTGCAAGGAGCGGGGCATCCTGGTTTGCAACGCGGTGAACTATTCCACCGCCATGGTAGCCCAGCATACCATCACCCTGGCCCTGTGCCTGACGCAAAGAATCGTGCATTACGATCAGTATGTAAAATCCGGGGCGTACAGCGCACAAACCAGCTTTTCCAATTTCGACGTTCCTTTTCACGAGCTGGACGGCAAAACCTGGGGTATCGTGGGCATGGGCAATATCGGGAGCCGGGTGGCGAACATCGCGGAAGCGCTGGGCTGCCGGGTGGTATACCATTCTTTGACCGGACAGAAAAAACAGGTGCCTTTCGCGCAGGTGGACAAAGAAACCCTGCTCAGGGAAAGCGACGTGATTTCCCTCCATTGTCCCCTGAGCCCTCTTTCCAGGGATTTCATGGATGCGGAAGCTTTCCAACAAATGAAGCCATCTGCTGTACTCATCAACGTGGCCCGGGGCCCGGTGGTGAATCAGCAGGCGCTGTTTAACGCGCTGGTGAACGGTGAAATCGCCGGCGCGGCGGTGGATGTGCTGGAAAAGGAGCCCCTCCCACATGACGATCCGCTGCTTACCATCCAGGACAGCGGCAGGCTCATCATCACCCCGCACCTGGCCTGGGCCAGCGTGGAAGCCAGGCAGCGTTGCGTGCGGGAAGTGTATTTGGATATTGCCGCTTTTTTGCATGGCGATATGCGGAACGCGGTGAACCTGTAAGGAGTGAAAACAATGGAATTATATAAGCATCCACTTGGAAAACCGGAAGCCTCCATTCCGCGCCCTGCCTTTGATTGCGGCCTTCCCTGTATCGGGACGGTCAATTCCAAGAGCACGGATGAAACCAGCTCCTCCAATTGGTATTTGGGCTGCGAAACCCTGGACCGGGATTATACGGATTACGACCAGTACAAGGATTATTTGAAGCCCCTGGGCATCCATACCGCCCGTTTGCAGGGCGGCTGGGCCAAAACGGAAAAAGATAAGGGCGTGTATGATTGGGCCTGGCTGGACCATATCGTGGATGACTTATGCGAAAAGGGGCTGAAGCCCTGGCTGCAAACGGGCTACGGCAATCCGATCTACGAAGGAGCGGGCGGCTGGAATTTGGGGGCCGGGATGCCGCATTCTGAGGAAGGCTTGGAAGCGTACAGCCGTTTTGTGGAAGCCATGGCGCTGCGCTATCGGGAAAAGGTACAGGATTGGGAAGTGTGGAACGAACCCAATTTCGGCGACAACAAAATGAACACCCCGGAGGCCACCGCTGAATTCAATATACTGACGGGCCGAATCATCAAACGAATTCAGCCCGGCGCACGCATTTCCTGCCTGGCCCTGGGCCACATCGATTTGGACTTTACGGAACGATTTTTCAAATATTTGTATGAAAAGAACGCCTGTGAACTGTTTGACAATGTAACCTACCACGATTATGTGTACAACCCCGACGCCAACAAATTGGCTGTGTACCGGTTCCGTGAAATCGTTCAAAAGTACGCTCCGGGCATGAAGCTGCGCCAGGGAGAAAACGGCGCGCCGTCCATGCCAAACGCCGGCGGCGCATTGGGCGAATACCCCTGGACAGAGCTTTCCCAGGCAAAGTGGGATGCCCGCCGGATGCTGGAAAACCTGGGAAACGATATTCAGTGCAGCGTGTTCAGCATTGCGGAAATGCAGTACGATACCTCCGGCCCCATCAAGACAGCCAATGTGAAGGGCCTTTTGCAGACGTCCCCGGACAAAAAGGTGATTCGCCCCAAGATCGCCTATTACACCGTGCAGCAGATCGCTTCCATCTTTGACGATACCATGATTCGTTTGCCCGGCGTGCGCAAACGCTTTTCCCTGGACGCCCAGGACGGCGACTGTTTTCGCATGAACACGGATCGCAGCCTGTCCGTGTACGGGTATCAAAAACAGGGAACCTCCGACAGAATCTACACCATCTGGAGGGACGACAGCATTCCCGCAGAAGCATATCCCGTTTCTTTCCTGGATTTTTCCTTCTCGGGAAGCCATTTCCGCCAGCCTGTCCTGGTGGATGTGATCAGCGGGCGAGTGTACGATGTAACTAATTGGGAACGTAAGGATGGCTTGGATGTGTTCCGCCGTGTTCCTGTGTGGGACGCGCCGGTGCTGATTGCGGAAAAGTCCTTGCTTCCCATTATCAGCAATTGAAAAGAGGGATAAGCGATGAGGATTTGCATATTGGATGCGGCGGGAAATAAGATCGCTGAAGCTCAAGGGCAGGAAGAAGTCTTTCTCTGTCTGGACAGAATCTATGAACCGGGCGATGAAATCGTCATTTTTTCGAACGAAAAACCTTCCTGGCTGTTGTTTCAGCCTGATGCCGCAGTCACCGAAAGCGCGGTCTATACACCCACAGGGAAGCTTCATTGGAGGATCCCCAGGGAGGAACACCGCTTAGCCTATTGCCCCGGGGCTTTCAGTGCCTGCCGGCAGATCATTTCGGTTCGCACAATGAAAGAGGAAGAAAGAAAAGCTCTGCGGAATATCGCACTGAATCCGGCTGATCTGCGGGGTGACACTGATTTTTATCCGCATGTGACTGCCAACGTGGAAACGAGAAATGAAAGCTGCTTCGCCGCGCGGAACGTGATCGACGGTATGCGGTTCAATACCGGCCACGGCGAATGGCCTTTCCAAAGCTGGGGAATCGGAGCGCGGGAAGATGCCTGGTGCCTGCTGGATTTTGGCCGTCCGGTTCAGGTGGAAAGCATGGCGCTGACGCTCCGGGCGGATTTCCCGCATGACGCATACTGGACGCAGGGCCATGCGGTGACTGACGAAGGGGAAGATATTCTCTTCGGGTTAAAAAAAACAGGCGAAAGACAATGGATCCCGCTGGGCGGCAGGATCATTCGTTCTTTGAAGCTGGAAAGATTGGTGAAAAGTGATGATCCGTCCGCGTTTCCGTCTTTGACCGAATGGGAAGTTTTTGGTCGGGATTTATAAGAAATACAATAAGCCCTGCCTTTCGCTGCGTGATTGCAACCGCAAGAAAGGAGGGCTTTTTATATAACCATGATCTGCGCTTGAATTGTTTTCATTGCATAAGTGGCCAGCTCCAAATGAACGGTCTTTCCTTTAAAGGACGCGGGAGGGCACACGAAAAAGGAAAATCATCCATTCTTTTGTTTCTTCTCAGTATGCCTCCAGTCTCCTGGATTTGAGCATTTTTTGATACCATTTTCCGCTTTCTTTCATCGTGCGCTTCATCGTATCGTAATCCACCCGCACCAGCCCCATACGGCCGGCATATCCGCCTGTCCACTCAAGATCATCCAGAAAACTCCACACATAATAGCCGCCGATGGGTATGCCGTCCTGATGTGCGCGAACACATTTCTCCAGATGCCGGTATAGATAGTCAATTCGGTTTTCGTCCCGTATACGTCCCAACCTGTCAGGCGTTTCATAAGCGGAAAAGCCGTTTTCAGTGACGATGATTTCCTTTGGGGCGTACTCCGCCTGCAAGGATTTCAGATAATCATATAGTTTTTCTGCTTGGTGGTAATATATGGATTCTGTTTTTTCTGCGGGATTGGGAAGATACGCGGTATCGCAAGGCCAGTTGCCGCCAGGGCAGTTTTGAATCACGCTGGGGCGGTAATAGTTGATGCCCAGAAAATCGATCGGCGCGGCGATCACAGACAGATCATCCGCTTTCATCTGCGGCATGGGAAGTCCATGGCGCAAGTAATGATTCCACATGTTCTCCGGGTACACGCCTTTAAACACCGGATCAGCAAACCAGCACAAATGGTGCTCCCGATCCCGGCGGGCGGCAAGCACATCCTCTTTCTGCGCGGTAGCAGGCGAAGCGGGAAAATAATCCAGGGTGATTCCGATTTTCCCTTTCAGATTGGCCTGCCGAAAGGAAGCGACCGCCAGCCCATGAGACACAAGAAGATGGTGACTCACCTGCAGGGCTTCCGCAAAATCGCGATGGCCGGGGGCAAACCTGCCTGCGGCGTGCCCGGAAAAAGCAGCCACATAAGGCTCGTTATGGGTGATCCAAATATCCACTGAAGAACCGAAAGCATCAAACATTTTTTCCGCGTATTCCTGAAAATACAGGCACGTGTCCCGGTTCGCCCAGCCGCCCAGATATTGCAGCGCTTGGGGCAAATCCCAGTGATAGAGGGTGACGGCCGGTGAGATGCCGTATTCCTTCAGACGTCCCAGGATGCGCCTGTAAAAATCCATCCCTTTGGGATTCAGATTGCCTTTTCCCTCCGGCAATACCCGCGGCCAGGATATTGAAAAGCGGTAAGAATCCACGCCCATTTCTTTGAGCAGTTTCAGGTCTCCTTCCATGTGGTGATAATGATCCGCCGCCACGTCGCCGGAAGCTTTGCCGTTGCCGGGCAGGTGCAGCCAGCGGTCCCATATGGATTCGCTTTTTCCGTCTTCGTTCCACGCTCCTTCAATTTGGAAGGCGGCGGAGGATACGCCCAAAGGAAAATCAATCGTCATGTCATTCATATTCCAGCTCCTCGTCCGTGAGTGTGAACCGGGCTTTGTTTTCCGCCCGGCTGTCAGAGCCGACGAAGATATCGAAAGCCCCCGGCTCGCTGACATATCGCATGGAAAGATCGTAGAAACGCAGCATATCTTCCGTGACGCTGAAGGAAACCTCCCTGCTTTTTCCGGGGTTCAGCGCGACCCTTTGGAAGCCTTTCAGCATCCGAATTGGCCGGGCGACGCTGGCGGCCAAGTCGCGCAGGTACATCTGTACTGTTTCCGTGCCGGGGCGATCACCGGTATTGGTCACGGTAACGGTGGCGGTGACGCTGCTCTGCTTTGTCATGCTGTCCGCACTAAGCCTGATGGGCGAATAATCGAATGCGGTATAGCTCAGGCCATATCCGAAGGGATACAGCGGTTCGTTGGGAATATCCTGATATTTGGAGCCGAAGCGGCCCGCGTGGCAATCGCCGTGATAGGGTCTGCCGGTATTCAAATGATTGTAATGAATGGGCAGCTGCCCCACGCAGTAAGGGAAGCACATGCTCAATTTGCCGCTGGGGTTGCTTTCTCCCAGCAGCGTGCGCACCACGGCGTTTCCGCCTTCCGTGCCCGGCAGCCAGGCCATCAGAATGGCTTTGGCTTTTTCTTTCAGCGGTCGAATATCCAAGGGTCTGCCGCCAAACAGCACCACAATGATGTTCTGATTGACCTTTGCAACTTCATCCAACAATCGAAGCTGGCATTTGGGCAATGTGATGTCTCCCCGGCTGGCCGCTTCGCCGGTGCATTCCCGGTGTTCGCCCAGGCACAGCACCACCTTTTTCGCTTCCTTCGCCAGATGGACCGCTTCCTTCAAGGCCGCTTCCGCATCCAGGGTGTCCGGAGGCAGGGGCCGCTGGAAGCCCATCACCGGCTGATCCAGGTCGTTGATGGGACAGCCGGGAGCGGTGGGAACGTTCTTTGTTTTGGGATGCTGGGAAAGCGCCGCTTTCACTGTGACCGTATCCTTGTCGTCGGCAAAGATCGACCAGGCCCCGTTCAAGTATTGGCTGTCCACATATGGCCCGATGAAGGCGACTTTGTCCCCCTGCAAGGGCAGCATATGCTCCTCGTTTTTCAAAAGAACAAAGGATTTTTCCGCGCAGTCCCGGGCGGCCTGACGATGGGCGTCCGACAGCAGCACAGTTTTTTCTTCTCCCTCGTCAGCGTCCTTGAAGGGCTGCTCGAACAGGCCCAGCTTGTTTTTAAGCGTCAGCACCCGCCAGGCGCTTTCGTCGATCCAACGTTCCGGCACCTTGCCTTCTTCCGCCAATTGCTTGAGATTCCGGGTGTAGATGGGGCTGGTCATGTCCATGTCCACCCCGGCTCGCAGGGCGATGAACGCGGCTTCCTTCTGGTCGGCGGCGATACCGTGGGCCAGCAGCTCCTGGAGGGCGTTCCAGTCGGAAATCACCATGCCGTTAAAGCCCATTTCCTTGCGCAGCACTTCCTTCAGCAGCCATTCATTGGCGGCGGAGGGAATGCGGTCCAGGGTGTTGAAGGAGGTCATCACCACTTCGCAGCCCGCGTCCACGGCGGCCTGGTAAGCGGGCAGATAATCTTCCCGCAGGGTGCGGGGCGACAATTCCACATTGTTGTAATCCCGTCCGCCCTCCGGCGCGCCGTAGCCCGCGAAGTGCTTCAGGCAGGCGGCAATATGCCCTTTTTCCTGTAAGCTGTCCCCCTGATAGCCCCAGACCATGGCGGCGGCCATTTGTCCGTTCAGGAAAGGATCTTCCCCAGTGGACTCCATCACCCGGCCCCACCGGGCGTCCCGCACCAGATCGGCCATGGGAGAGAAGGTTACGTGAATGCCCGCCGCCGCGGCTTCCCGGGCGGCGATGGCGGCGCCCTCTTTCACCAGCTCAGGATCGAAGGTGCAGCCCTGGGCCAAGGGAATGGGAAATACCGTGCGGTAGCCGTTGATGATATCCGCCATGAACAAAAGCGGAATATGATGGGGATGCCGGGCCATGAATTCCGTTTGCAGCTTCCTGATCTTCTCCGCGCCGATGATGGACAGATAGCTGCCCGCCAACCGTAAGTCGTCCTGGGTCAGGCCCATATCTCCCGCCGGACCGGTGACTGCGCCTTCATTTTGGAAATATCCCGGCAGCTGCACCAGCTGGCCGATCTTTTCCTCCAGGGTCATATCATGGAGCAATTGCCGCAAATCCGCTTCTTTCATTGGATGTTACCTCCTGCGTCCACTTCATTTTTATCAGGAATAGAATCCGCCGCGCCAAAACGGGTGACGGCGATAGCGGAAGCCCGGGCTGCTCGTTCCATGCAAATTTGCAAAGACAATCCTTCCATGATTTCGGAGATAAAATACCCGGTATACGTGTCGCCCGCCGCTGTAGTATCCACCGCCTGAACGGAAAGAGCGGGCTGGAAATGAGTTTCAATCGTCCCTTGTTGCATGTGCCAGGCCATGCTGCCTTTGACGCCCAGTGTGATCAAAACGGATAACTGGGGATATTGCTGATGCAGTGCAGCCCAAGCCGCTGCCGGGTCTGTTTCTCCGGTCAGCTGCTCCGCTTCGATTTCATTCATCAGGAGCCAGGACAGCTTCCCATAGTCCACAGCGTTTAATTTACCGTTAAAAGGGGAAGGATTCAGCGCGATCATGAGTCCCTTTTCCGCGGCTTTCTCCACCATCCTGTCCACCAGGTTCACTTCATTTTGCAGCAGCAGCCAATCGCCGGGGGCAAAAGCGCTGATCGTTTCATCAATCTGCGCTTCGGTGACGCACTGGTTGGAACCGCAGAACAGCAGGATGCAGTTTTCGCCCTGGGCATTCACCTGGATCACCGCGTTCCCCTGTAAGGTGGGCACAGGACGAATATAATCCGTGTGAACACCGTCTTTCTGCAATCGCTCCACCAACGTTTCCCCGCCTGTTCCCATACAGCCCGCGTGCCACACCTCCGCCCCGGCGCGGCGTAGGGCGATGGACTGGTTCAGCCCCTTGCCGCCCGCTTTCACGGTTTGGGATGCGGCGCTCAGCGTTTCCCCGGGCTGCACAAAATGCTCCACTTCATATACATAGTCCAGGTTCAGGGACCCGAAGTTCAGGATCTTCAATTTCCTCACCGCCCGTTTTTTGTTATCTCTATCATATCACAAATCCCATTCCGATTGCATCATTTCAAAGGCGCTTTGGGCTATAAATTTTCAGGATGTACGTTTTTTATACTGTGCGTTCCGTGATTGAAAACTTATAATAAAATCAGAAAAACATCATGGAGGCGTTTATGGATCATTTCTGGTCAGGGGTGAACTATTGGGCGTCCCACGCGGGAACGGACATGTGGATCCAATGGGATGAAGCCATTGTTCGGCAGGACTTTGCGTCCCTCAGGGAGCAAGGCGTCCAGGTGCTGCGGGTTTTCCCCAACTGGCGGGATTTTCAGCCGGTGAACGCCTGCCTGACCGGTAATCACCAACTTCGGGAATACAGAATGCCCAACGATGCCTTGCCGGAAAATCCTTATTATTTGTCGGAAGAAATGCTGGATCATTTTTCTACGCTCTGCTGTTTGGCGAAGGAATACGGCCTGCGATTGATCGTCGGGCTGCTGACCGGCTGGATGAGCGGCAGATTGTTCCTGCCGCCCGCTTTACAGGATAAAAACCTGTTTTCCAATGTGACTGCTTTGTATTTTGAACAGTTGTTGATCGCCGGTTTCGTATCCCGGATGAAAGACGAGCCTGCCATCATTGCCTGGGATTTGGGCAACGAATGTAACTGCATGGAGGAAGCGGACAGCCGATATGAAGCCGTTAACTGGACGGCCATGGTCACCAACGCCATCCGGGCCCAGGATCAAACCCGTCCCATCATTTCCGGGATGCATTCCCTGACCATGAACGGCCCATGGACGATGCAGGATCAGGGCCAATGGACGGACATGCTGACCACCCATCCCTATCCTTACTGGGTGGAGCATGCGGATTTTGATTTTCAGGATGTTTACCGAACGCTGATGCACGCCACCTTCCAAACGCAACTGTACAGCGATTTGAGCGGGAAACCCTGCCTGGTGGAAGAAATCGGTACCATGGGGCCCATGGTATGCAGCGACGAAACGGCGGCGGGCTTCCTGCGGGTGAACCTTTGGTCAGCCTGGGCGCATGGAGCTAAGGGGCTTTTGTGGTGGTGCGCCTTTGACCAGGATCATTTGTCCCAGCCGCCCTACGATTGGAATATGGTGGAGCGGGAATTGGGGCTCTTACACCGTCCTGGTCAGCCAAAAGCAATGGCAAAAGAATTTCAGAATTTTGAAAGCGCCGTAACCTCCTTGGGCATTTCTCTGCCGCCCGTTCAGCGGGACGGCGTGTGCCTGCTCACCTGGAATCAAGATCAGGTGGGCGTGGGGTATATGACCTATCTGCTGGCAAAGCAGGCAGGGCTGACGCTGCGGTTTGCTTCCTGCGATCAGGAACTGCCGGACAGCGAAACGTATTTCCTGCCCTCTGTCAGCGGCGGGGTCATGAGCAAGCGGGCTTATGAAGCGGTCAAGCAAAAGGTACAGGACGGCGCGGCGCTGTATCTGTCCCTGAACGATGGAATCCTCAGCGAGTTTGAAGCGTTCACCGGATTCAGGGTCATCCGCTCATGCCGAAGGCAAAACCGGGGAAATATCCTGTACGATGGAAAAAGGATTCCTTATGAACGGAAATATCAGTTTGAATTGGAAGCGCGAGGCGGGCAGGTGCTGGCCAGGGATGAAGAAAACTGCATCCTGTTCGGAAAACACAATTACGGGAAAGGAACGGTATACTTGCTGAACGCGCCATTGGAAGAAATGCTGCTGCACAATCCGGAAATCGGGGACGCGGCCGAAATCTACCAGGCAGTGAAGCAGCCGGGGATCAGATGCGGCAATCCTTTTGTCGGCATAACGCTGCATGCCGGGCAGAGCAAAACCTATGCGGTGCTCATCAATTATTCCAATCTGGAACAAAAAACAGCGCTGTGTTTTGAAAACAAAATGGGAAAAATCAGCGTTCTGTACGGCAATCCGGAGATACTGCCGCCCTTTGGCGCAGCGATAATTGAAATTTGTTAACTCCCCTATTCGCTTTTCTCGGAAGGGGGTCTGAGGGAACCGTTCTTTGGGCTCCAAAGAGCGGTTCCCTCCAGAAAAAACTATAAGACATAAGGAGGAACCTTCATGCTGGAACATCAGGCGTGGATGAAACTGGCCCCGGATATGATGATCGCCTGGCAGCAGGCCATGGACGAAGGAAAAAACGCGGAAAAATTTCAAGCCTCCTGCGAAATGATTGCGAAGGAAAGCAAAACACAGGATCGGGAAAAAGAAGCGGAGGCCATGGAAGCCGTTTTGCTGGCAGCCCCTGTGCGGCCAGACTATCCCTATCAGGAGCCCTCCGATTATGCGGGTATTGTATCCACCCTGCCCGAAGGGGAAGAAGCGAAAAAAGATGTATTCATTGCAGATTTGCGGGAGCACATTGCCGGAGCGTGGATTGGCCGCATTGCGGGCTGTCTGCTGGGAAAGCCTTTGGAAGGACTGCGTATGGACAAAATCCTGCCTATTTTGCAATGCACGGGCAACTATCCCATGAACCGATATGTGGATTCCCGGGAATTCACGGAGGAACTGCGGAGAAAAGTAGATTTTTCTTTGCTGGAACCCTGGCAGAAGTGCTGGGTGGATACCATCGGGGACGCCGCGCCGGTGGACGACGACACCAATTACACCGTGTTCGCCCTGAAAATAGTGCAGAAATACGGACGGAATTTCCGCTCCTGTGACGTGCTGGAGGGCTGGCTTCAATGGATTCCCATGTTCGCCACCTGCACCGCCGAGCGAGTGGCTTATCGGAACGGGGCCTGCGGGCTGCTGCCCCCGGGAACTGCGTTCCGAAAGAATCCCTATCGGGAATGGATCGGCGCGCAGATTCGCGGGGATTTCTTTGGGTATATCAATCCGGGCAATCCCCGGCGGGCGGCGGAAATGGCCTTCCGGGACGCATCAATTTCCCATGTAAAAAACGGCATTTACGGCGAAATGTACATTGCCGCTATGATCGCCAAAGCGGCGGTGTGCGGAGAACCAATGGAAATCATAAAAGCAGGGCTGCGTGAAATTCCACCTCGCTCCCGGCTGCATGAAGCGGTGGAACGGGTAATCGGCTGGTACGAAGAAAAGATTTCCTGGGATGAAGTGGAAAAAAGAATTCATGGGGAATGGAACGAATGGATTCAGCACCATTGGTGCCATACGGTGTCCAACGCCATGATTGTGACCGCCGCCATCTTGTGGGGTGAAGGAGACTTTGGCAAGTCCATCTGCCAGGCAGTACAGATCGGATTTGATACGGACTGCAACGGTGCGACGGTGGGCTCCATTCTGGGCATGATGCTGGGAAAGGAAAAGATTCCCGCTTCTTGGTCCAAGGCTTTTCATGAAAGGCTCAGAACCAGCATCGACGGGTTTCCGGTGGTTTCCGTGGAGCAATTGGCGGAGATGACCTGCGAATTGATTCGTACTCCATCATAACAGAGGTTCAGCATGAACACAGCCTATGATTTTTCTGTGGAGTTGGGCGTTACCAAAGCTTATCAGCAGGCGAAAGGCTGGACGCTTCCGCAGCGGGAGCTTGCCTGCCTGCGGGTCATGTACCCCGCTTTGTTCCGGCCCATCCGATTCGGCGATCTCTTTGCGGGCAGGCTGGAAATGAGCTTCGTCGGCGTCAGCCCGGAGCCCGGCGGCCTGGGTTATTACTGCGATCAGGCAGCCATCGAAAAGAAACTGGCCGAGCATGAATATCCCGCTGAAATGCGCGAACAGGTGCGGGATGTGCTGCGCTTCTGGAAAACGGAAACAACGGCTTACAAAGTGCGGTCTTCTTATCCTGCGTCGGTTCAGGCAGCCCTGCCCAGCGACCGATGGACGGATGATCCTTTGCCGGCCGCGCCGCTGTACCGTATGGCGGGCACCTATATGGACTACGAAAAGCTGCTTCGGGAAGGAATCCCGGGGCTGCTGGCGGAAGTACAGGACAGAAAACCACAAAATCCGGATTTGTTCAGCGCTATGGAAGGCGCACTGGAACTGCTGAAGGAGTGCTGCCTGTATTATCGGGATCAGGCGCTTCAATTGCGTGATGAAGCATCGCTGCCTGCTGACCGTGAGCAATTGAACGCGATGGCAGATGCATTAAACGCCATCACCCTTCGCGCACCCCGAACCCTGCGGGAGTGCATTCAGCTGCATTGGCTTTACAGCCTGATCAGCGGCACATACAACTATGGCCGCCTGGACGATGTGCTGGGAGATGATCTGGTTCGCGATTTGGAAACAGGGGTACTGACCGAACAAGAAGCCCAAACCCTGCTGAACGGCTTTTGGCAATTGATGGCGGACCGGAATACCATTTGGAATGGGCGTGTGATTTTGGGCGGCCGGGGCCGGAAAAACGAAAAGAACGCCGATCTGGCAGCCCGGATGATGATTGAAGCCACGCGCCAAATAAAGGAAGGCGAACCCCAGCTTTCCCTGCGCTGGTATGAGGGCATGGACGAAAGCCTGCTGGACCTGGCCCTGCAATCCATCCGGGAAGGACGCACCTATCCCATTTTGTATAACGATGATGTGAACGTTTCCGCGGTCAGCAAGGCGTTTAACGTTTCCATCCAGGAAGCTGAGGATTATGTGCCCTTCGGCTGCGGGGAATATATTTTGGACCATCGCAGTGTAGGAAGTCCTAACGGCATCATCAATCTGCTGAAAATCCTGGAAATTACGCTTCGCAATGGCCGGGACGCAGTTACGGGCAAGCAGATCGGATTGCAAACGGGAGAAATCGGCAGCTTCCAAACCTTTGAGGATTTGTTCGCCGCTTATTCCACGCAGGTGGCGTATTTCGTCTGGGCGCTGGCGGAACAGGAAATGATGGAATATCAGGCAGCTGGAAAGACTGCTCCGTTTCTGTTCCTTTCCATGCTGTACGATGATTGCCTGGAACGGGGCAAGGCCCTCTTTTCCGGGGGCGTCCATTCCCTGGGCGGCACTTTGGAAACCTACGGCAATATCAACACGGCGGACAGCCTGACGGCCATCAAGAAGCTGGTATTTGACGAAAAGAAAATTTCTCTGAAGGAATTGCTAAGCGCTTTGGACGCGGATTTTGTAGGCTATGAACGGCTGCGGAAGGAATTAAAGGCTGCGCCGAAATACGGTAACGACGATGCGGCCGCCGACGCCATGGCCTGCCGGGTGCACGAGCAGATTTGCCGAAGCGCTCAGGAACAGGCAAAATGCGTGGGGCTGGATTCTTATTTGATCGTGATCATCAACAACAGCGCCAACACCACCCTGGGCAAGCTCACCGCCGCTTCCCCCGATGGCCGCAAAGGCGGCATGCACATGGCCAACGCCAACAATCCCTTCGACGGCAACGACCAGGAGGGTTTGACTGCCATGCTCAATTCTCTGGTGAAGCTGCGGGCCGATTGCCACGCAGGCGCGGTGCAAAATATGAAGTTTTCCCCGGAACTGTTTCAGCTTCCCGGCGACATTGTGAAGCATGTCATCAAAACGTACTTTGCCCAGGGCGGCACCCAGGCTATGATTTCGGTGGTGAACCGGGGCGACTTGGAGGAGGCGATGGAGCATCCTGAAAAGTACCGCAATCTGTTTGTTCGCGTGGGCGGGTTCAGCGCCCGGTTCGTGACGCTTGAAAAAGCCGTTCAAGTTGAAATTCTTCACCGTACTTTGTACTGAGGCTGAAAGTGGATATGAGCAGCAAACTTCCGGTTTTCAATATCGAGCGCTTTGCTATCCATGACGGCGAGGGGATCCGTACCACGGTATTTTTCCAGGGCTGCCCACTCCACTGTCTCTGGTGCGCCAATCCGGAATCCCAAACCATCGGGAAAAAGATCATGTTTCTGTCTGCTCGCTGCGTGGGCTGCGGAACCTGCGCCGCGGGCTGTCCCCAGCAAGCGATCCAAATGCTGAACGGACAAGCGCACATCCAGCGGGATACCTGCATCCGCTGCGGCCATTGCGCCGATGTTTGCCCGCACGGGGCAGTCAGCGTCAGCGGAACGTGGATGGACTGGAAAGAAATCTTTCAGATCGTCATCCGGGACAGGGCGTATTACCAACGCACCCACGGGGGCCTGACCCTTTCCGGCGGGGAAGCGCTGCTGCATGCCGACAGGCTGCTGCCGATGCTGGAAAAATGCCGGGAACAGGGGATTTCCGTCGCCGTGGAAACCTGCGGCCATGTGCCAGCGGAAAACGTGCAAATGGTTTTACCCTGGATCGATCAATTTCTGTTTGATGTGAAAGCGGTTGATGAAAAAGCTTTCCGCCAATATACCGGTGGTGATTTGAACCTGGTGCTTTCCAATTTTCACTTGATCGCAGCAAGCAGTCCTGGTAAAATCACGGCAAGGATTCCTGTGATCCCGCAATTCAACCAGGACGAGAATAGTATGCGGAAAATCTTTTCTTTTGTAAAAAGCGAAGGCGTGCGGCGCGTCGACCTGCTGCCGTATCACACCTTGGGTATCTCCAAATATCATCAGCTGGGCCGGGAATATTCCTTCCCCGTCCTGCAAGCCCTTCAAAAGAAAGATGTAGAACCTTTTTGCAATATCGCCATAGAGGACTATGACCTTCAAGCGCGGATGGAGTAAGGAAACGGATCTTATGAAGATATACTTGATGACAGATATGGAAGGCATCTCGGGGATTCATTGGATTCATCAGGTGAAAAAGGAATATCCGCAGGATTATGCGTATGGTCAGCGCTGTCTGATCCGGGAAATCAATTTTGCGGTAGACGCCTTGTTTTCTGCAGGCGCGGATGAAGTTGTCGTGTGCGATGGCCATACGGCGGGCGGAAACATTCTCATGGCCGATATGGACGGACGGGCCAGGTATGAGCCCTGGTATATGCCTTCGCTTCATTCATTGGATGCGTCTTTTGACGGTGTGGTGCTTTTGGGGTGCCATGCCAAAGCGGGAACGCTGAATGGATTTCTGGACCACACGATGAATTCCATGGAATGGTTTCGGTACACTGTTCACGGAAAGGAAATCGGCGAAATCGGTCTGTTGGCGCTTCGCGCCGGAGCGCATGGCGTACCTGTTCTGACCGTTACAGGGGATGAAAAAGCAGCGGAAGAAGCAAAAGAATTGCTAGGCGCGGAGCATGTGACGTGCGCCAGCGTGAAAACAGGGATCGGGCGAAACTGGGCTGAATGCCTGCCAATTCCGCAGGCACAGCAGCAAATCCGCAGGGCGATCGAAGAAGGAATTGCTTTGATCGGAAAGGTGAAGCCTTATCAGCTGCCTTTGCCTGCCCCGGTTGAATTGACATTCTATCGTTCCGATTTTGCTGATCGCTACAATGGAAAATCCGATTGGGACCGAAAGGATGCCAGAACAGTTGCCAAAACCATTTCTTCCTTCAGGGAAAGCATGTGGTAAAAAATCCGGGTTACGGCCATTTTTCAGCGCAGCGCAAAAAACCGCGGCTTCAAGAAGGAGGCGTCCATGAAAAATCTTCAGTGGAACGAAAGCATTCCCGTCCGCGATCAGTATGACGTTATCGTAGCAGGAGGCGGCATGGCGGGCGTATCTGCCGCTTTGAGCGCAGCACGGTGTGGAAAAAAGACACTCCTTCTGGAAAAAAGCACCATGCTTGGCGGACTGGCAACGCTGGGCTTGATCAACCTGTGGGTTCCTCTGTGCAATGGACGCGGAAAGCAGATCATTCGCGGTATGGCGGAAGAACTTTTGCGGCTGTCCATCCGCCACGGGTTTGATTCGCTTCCCGCTGAATGGAAAAACGGGGAACCGGCAAGGCCTACCCAAGCGCGGTATGCCACCCGCTTTTCCGTCGGGATTTTCGCGCTGGAGCTGATCCGGCTGCTGACGAACGAGGGCGTGAACGTGCTTTATGATGCGCTTGTTTCCGCTCCCGTTATGCGCGGCGGCCATTGCGACGGATTGATCATTGACAGTAAATCCGGCAGACAGTTTTACGAAGCCGCCATGGTGGTGGATGCCACCGGCGATTGTGACGTCATGAAACGGGCCGGGGTTCCTGTCGTTGATGGGAATAACTATTTTACCATGTTTGCAGAAGGCATTGATCTGGAGCATTGCAGGGAAGCGGTGGAAAAAGGCAGCATCCTATATGCCTATATTCGTCCATCCGGCGGCAACGCTTCCTTGTATGGTCACAATCACCCGGCTGATATGCCGCTGTTTCTCGGCGCGAACCTGGATATGGTGAACGATTTTCTGCAAAAAAATCAGCTTCTGATGCTGAAAAAAATCGAAAACCAGCCCCGGGAAACCCGTGATATTCATGTTCTGCCGGGAATGCCCCAATTGCGTACCACGCGCCGCATTCAAGGAGACCGAACGCTTACGATGAACGACTTATACAAGCATCAGGAGGATTCCATCGGCGCGATCTGTGATTTTGATTATCGGGGTCGGCTTTTTGAGGTGCCCTTTGGCACGTTGGTCCATACCGGTTTTGATAATCTGATTACCTGCGGCCGCAGCGCTGCCGCGGAGGGCTGGGCCTGGGATGTGCTGCGGGTCATTCCGCCCGCTGTACTAACCGGTCAAGCTGCCGGGATTGCCGCGGCGCAGGCAATCAGCGCCGGATGCCCTATTCATGCGCTGCCTGTCGATCCGCTTCAGCAGACGCTGAGCGATACCGGTGTTCTGATCCATTTTGATGACTGCTGGGTACCCGATCACTTGCAGGAAATACGCGCTGAAACAGAAGGACATATGTAATGCCGCCAATGCTTCATGTAGTTTCCAATACAAAAGCGCCATGCCGTTTCCTTCGCTTGGGCATGGCGCTTTTGCAATGCGTCAGAGAGATAAGGTAGTGGTGAACGCTTGACCTGCCAAAAGGAAATCCTCTGCGCTGAGTCCGCCGCTCAGATGAAAGACTTTTTGCCGATCAAACAATTGGGCGGAGCGGACTTGCATTGTGTTTTCCACGATGGGCAAATGGAACAGGAGGCCGGGCTTTTCGTGATTCACTTTGCCGCTTATCACGCATTGGTTTTCGGTCAGTTCATACCTGAATTGGGCTGTCAGGGAGGGGTCCTCCTTTTCCCAGCGGGCCATTTCAACGAAATGAGTTTCAACTTCTACGATGATTCTCTTTTCCTCCTGCTCCACGCGGATTTGCGCATCTGGACAAAGGCAGGTTGTATATGTTTTTCCGTTCTTCTCATAATCCCAGCGCATGATCAGCGAACGGTGCTGCGCATCCTTTTCTACGGGAAGCTGCATATTTGTCATTTCAGTTAGCCCATATCCATATATGCTGCCGGCCATCACCGGCCCCAACTGCTTATGATACAGCATGCTGATGGCTCCGCCGGAGGCGTGCGCCGCGCCATTCGCATAGGTGTAGCCCCGAAAATCGCTGGCTGTGACCGTTGCCAACAGGCAGCCGATCCCGATTTGCCAGGTATCAATTTCAGGATAGTGCCGCGCAAATCGGCTTTCTTTTTCATAAGGGAGCAAAGCGCGAACAGGATAAACATTTGGCAGCGCAAGCAGCGCGTCGGCAAGCCCGGCTGCATGGCAGAAGGTGTGGTGTACGCAAGCAGGCTGACGCAGCCTTTTGTAATGCAGGCCGCCATAAAGCGCTCCTTCCGAAGTGCAGCGCCTTAAAAGATCAGCGTTTCGGCAGACCGCTTCATACAGAACAGGTTCATAAGCGGATAAAAGCAGCATGGCGCGCAGGCATCCATCTGAAGTACGGCTGCCATAATACGTCCATTTGTTGTTCCGACATCCAAATGTATTATTGATCGCGCCGTCCGGCAGCATAAAGTCCAGCATTTTTACGGCATAAGAGGCCAGTTTTCTTAATGCCGTTTCATCCCGAAGAGAAATCGCTGTTTCCGTAAGACATAAAAGCGTTTCTTCAAAATTGTATCCCATATCCACAGCGAAACAGCCCTTAACGCTTTGGGTGTCATGGGGTACGATTTCACCATGAAACAGGCCGTCTTCATGAAAACGATCCATGCAATAATCAAACAGTTCCCGGATTCTTCCGCTATATCGATCTATGCGCTGGTACGCGCCTAAATGACACAAACATTCAGCTGCGGCGGCATAGTAATTGATATTGGTTTCAAAGCGCGTATCGATGGTTTCATCAATCCATTTTCCAAGACGGAAGAGCGCCTTTTCCAGTTCCTGTTTATCATGTTCTTGCAGATAGCATGAAAAGTAATGCAGCGTTTTCCAGATGTTCAGCATGGAAAAAACGCTGATGCCCTTCCAGGCCATATTGCCGTCGTTGACGACAGAACCATCAGGCTGGCGAAGCCGGTTTTGAAAATGAAAAGCTGCAATCGCCCCATCGTAGTATTTCGGATCTTTCGTTTTTGCGTACATGTACATAAGCGGAAACAAAGCATTGTCCGCCCGGCCATGAATCACCGTACAGGCTTTGCATAAGAATCCACCATCGTGCGGCGGTCCATAATGACGAATTTGAAGGGCCAGTAATCCATCACACCAGGATTGCAAGAGGGCTTCATAACGCTGGTCAAAAGCTGGTATCTTTTCTGCGGCCATTTTATATTCCTGCTTTCTTTGCGTTTGATCCTTATGAGTCCAGACGGTCCGTGGTTTCCAGGATGTACCGCAGGAAATACGCGCTGGAACAGAAGGATATATGTAAGGCGGCAAATGATATAAGTCATTTGAACGGGATCATTTGACATGCTTCAGCTTCCGGGCTGTTTTCAAAACTTATGCGAGGAGTCAATCATACCGGCGGATGATTCAGGAACCTTACTTTGGAAGGGGGGATGTGATACTGTTGCTTAAAACGTTTGGAAAAAGCAAACATATCGGCAAAATGCAATGCAGATGCTGTTTCTTTGACGCTCTTTCCGGCCAGCAGCAGTTTTCTGGCCTCGGCCATACGCAATTGATCCCGGTATTGGATCGGGGAAACGCCCATGGCTTTCCGAAAGCATTTAAAAAAATAGCCATAGCTCATGTCGGCGATGTTCGCCAGCTCAGCGGCTGAAATATTCCGTTCAGGATGAGTTTCCATTTCTTCCACCGCCGATAGAATGCCCGCGGGAATACGGGGAGAAAGAGCCGCGTTTCCCGCCAATGCATGCTTGTACAGGATGATCCGAATCACGCACCGGAGTAGAAAATCGTGATCCTGGGATTGGCAGGCCGAGAGAAAGAGATTTCGCATTTCAGGTTCCATCTGATTCCCTTCGCGGAGCTGCAAAGGCAGGTTCAGAGTGAAATGGCAGTAATAATGGGCGGAATCTGCGAGGGCGCGCCCGGAAAACAAGCACCTGTCCGGAACGAGGAAAAGGTCCCCCGCGGGCACACGGTACTGCCGCCCGTTAATCGTGTATTCATATTCGCCGGCGGTAATCATGAGCAGGTCGCAGTCCTTGGTTTTGCCCAGAGAAAAAGAGTCGCCCACCGCATGCGTATTTGCCCGGCAAGTGTTGATCGTAATATCCGCGTTTTCGATCATCGTTTCCAGATACTTGTTTTTCATGGGTTATTCTCCCCAAAAGGTGAATATTTGACATATTGAAAGCATATATGGGTATGGACCAATCAAACGGCATTTTATAAACTGGTATTGGAGGTGATGGCCATGCTGCCAACAATTCAATTGGGCAATACCAATATCACGCGTCTGATCGTAGGTGGTAATCCATTCAGTGGAAATTCCCATGTGGACGAAGCGCTGGATTGGAAGATGAGGGATTATTTTACCACCCAGCGGATCAAGGATACGCTGTTCCGCTGCCAGGAAAACGGGATCAACACCATGCTGCTTCGGGGCGATATGCACATCATGCGCATCATCCATGAATTCCGCCAGGATGGCGGAAGACTGAACTGGATCTGCATGACAGGCGGAGAATTCTGGAATTACGAAGGGCATATTCATCAAATCATGCAGTATAAACCCTGCGCGGTTTACCACCATGGCAGTGTGACGGATGCCCTTTTCAAAGAAAAGAAATACGATGTGCTGAAGGAACGCATCCGGATCATCAAGGATCAGGGCATTCCGGCGGGGCTTGGAACGCATATGCCGGAGGTGATGGAATTCGCGGAGGAGCACGATTGGGGAGCGGATTTTTACATGTCCTGCGTTTATAACCTGAGCCTGGGGGGAGACCGCGTCAGCAGTTCCGTTTCCGGCAAGGCCAATACGGGGGAACGGTTTGAGGAAGAGGATATTCCCGTCATGTACGCCATGATTCGCAAGGTGCCCAAGCCTTGCCTGGCCTTCAAAATTCTGGGAGCCACCAGAAGGTGCAATTCTCAGGAGCAGGTGCGGTTCGCGTTTAACGAAGCCTTTGAAAATATCAAGGATACCGACGCAGTGGTGGTGGGCATGTTCCCCAACAAAGAGGATCAGCCAGCGCTGGACAGCCAGTATACGCTGGAAGCCATTCGACGGGTAGAAAAAAAGAAGGGATGAGCGGTATGGCCGGGGTCGTTCGTTACGGATTGATCGGCTGCGGCGGCATTGCCCATACGCACGCCGCAGCCATTGGCCAAATGGAAAACGCGCGGCTCGCCGCCTGCTGTGATCAGCAGATGGAGAAAGCGGACTCGTTTGCAAAGCAGTACGGCTGCAAGGCATATGCGGATTACGTTCAGATGCTTCATGACCCGGAGGTGGATGCGGTCTGCATTTGCACTCCCTGCAGCAGCCACGGGCAAATGATACGGGAAGCGGCTGATAGCGGAAAGCATATCCTGTGCGAAAAGCCGGTGATGCTGGATGTCGCCGCGCTGAAAGCGCTGATTGTTCATTGTGAAAACCGGGGCGTCCAGTTTACGGGCGTGATGCAGCACCGGTATGATCCTCCCGCGGAGGCTTTGCGGAGGGCGATTGAGAAGGGGCACTTCGGCAAGATACTGCTGGGCGGCGTTCGCATTCTCTGGTACAGAGACGAAGCGTACTATGCCAGCAGCCCCTGGCGCGGCCAAAAGAAGGACGGCGGCAGCGTGCTGGCGAATCAGGGCATTCATTACCTGGATCTGCTGCTGAGCCTGATGGGCGATTGCTGCGTGATCAGCGCCTGCGGCCGCACGCTGGGCCGACACGATTCTCACGCGGACAATTACGTTAGCGCGCAGCTGCAATTTGGCAATGGCGCAATTGGCAATTTGGAATGTACCACTGCTGCTTATCCGGGTATATACGCGGAGCTTTCTGTTTTCGGGCAGGAAGGGTCCGCCGTGATTCGCAATGATCGACTCGTTTTTTATGCACACAAAGGGCCCTCTGATTCCGTTCTGTCGTCTCTTTTATGCGAAAGTGCGAACAGCGTATCAACCAGCAGCGCGGATCTGGATTTTGCAGGCCATCTGCGTCAGTACAGAGATTTCACAAATGCCCTGCTCCATCACTGCGCTTTGCGCTATACCGCTTTGGACGCGCTGAAAACACTGCAGGTGATTGGGCAGATTGAAGAAGCCTGCATACAGTCGGGAACGTTTACGCGTCGTCCAGACAGTCCAAGGTTTCCATGATCCCCCGCAGATAGCCGATGGCGTACAGCCTGCCCAGGGCGTCATAACCCGCTGTCTGCGTCCGTTCTCCCAGCATGGTGGGCACATGATCCACCCGAACAGGCACGTTAATTCCGTTTTGCACATACAGGCGCATCAGCTCAGCCATGGGCAAATCGCCGTTGTCGTGAAAGGTTTCCCGGAAATGGGTTTTGACGCCGGTCGTGTTGCGAAAATGAATAAAGAATATCTTGTCCTTTAGTTCTGGAATGATTCGGTTCATGGCCTCTCCCATCAGATGGAAAGTTGCTTGGCAGAAAGTGACGCCCAGGGAGGGGCTTTCGTATATCTCCCGAACCGCCTTGCAGATGTTTTCATAGCTGATCATCACGCGCTCCACCTGTCCCAGGCTGGGCAGCGGTGGATCATCAGGATGCAGGGCCAGCCGAATTCGGAACTTTTCTGCAACGGGAAGTACGGCGCGAAGGAAATAAGCATAGTTTTGCCAAAGCTGCTCCGCCGTTATTTTTTCGCTTGAGGGCTTGTACTTTTCCAGATCAAACCCCGTCACGTGCGCACCGCCCCGCTCCAGCAAATCGGCGGCTGTGCGGGTCCAGCCCACGCAGGCCATGAAATTAAAGCAGATGGTGCGAATGTTCAACCTGTCCATAATGGGCAGCATTTGCAGCACCTGTTCGATGCTTTCATCCCGCTTTTCATCGCCTGATTTAATGTGGTCATGTACGGTGTTGGGCATGGGCTCGATGATGATGGGACGGATGCCCGCATCCATGAACCGGTCGTATACCTGTATCCAATGAGCGGCGTTGGTCAAGTCAAAGTCTGCATCTTCCGGCAGCCGGATGGTACCGTACCGAATGCCCAATTGACGGCCAATCTCCCAGGTAGCGTCCGGCGTGCTGCGGTAATAATCGGTCAGGATCATAAACGATCGCCTTTCTTGCAGTTGGATTATTGAACGAAGAATTGATAGATAACCTCTTATCGGTTTTCTCGGTAAGAGTACTCAAGGGGAAGCCATGCTTTGGACTCCAAAGCATGGTTTCCCTTCGAAAAATACATCGTCCCCTCAAATCCCCGGATGGGATAGGAAGCCGCCGTCTACAGGAACGGTGATGCCGGTGACGAAAGCCGCGGCCCGGTCATCCAGCAGGAAGCGCACGCAGCCCAGCAAATCCCCAGGCTGGCCGAAGCGCTGCATGGGAGTGTGGCCAATCACCTTTTCGCCCCGGGGAGTGAGGCCGATTTCAGGGGAGCCCAGATACTTTACGCTGCGCTCGTTGACAAAGAAGCCGGGAGCGACCGCGTTGATGCGGATGCCCGTGGGGCCAAAGTAGGTGGCCAGCCATTGGGTCATGTTCACCACGGCCGCCTTGGACATGGCGTAAGCGGGCACTTTGGTCAAGGGCCGATAGCTGTTCATGGAGGCGAAATTCAGGATGGCTCCCAGGTTGCCGTTTGCCAGCATCTGCCGGGCGAAAACCCGAATGGGCACCAGGCTGCCGATGGTGTTGATGGTCAGCACGCTTTCAATGACTTTTACATCCAGGTTGAAAAAGCCCGCGGGCGCGTCGGGGGTGTCCTTCAATTCGTCGGGCTGGAAATACACGTCACTGGTCATGGCCTTCATTTGATTGCCGCCCGCTCCATTGATAAGGAAGCGGCAAGGGCCCAAATCCCGCTCCACCTGATCGGCGATTTCCATCATCCGCGTTTCATCGGTCACATCTCCGGGATAAATGCCGTATACACCGCCCAGGGATTCAATTTCCCGCGCCGTCTTTTGCAGCTTTTCTTCTGTTCTGCCAATCAGCGCCACTTTCGCGCCAAGCCTCGACAGGTCAATAGCGATGGCGGAGCACAGCGTGCCGCCCGCGCCGGTTACGACGGCCACTTGATTTTCAAAATACGTATCTTTCATCCTCCTTGCCTCCTCATTTGATTCTTTCTTTCGCGTTGAAATAACACAGGTTTTCTGCCAATCGTCCCATCATTTTTTCGTCCCTGGGCATTTCTCCCCGCTGCATTTTTTCGCCCAGCCATCCGCACAGCACCCGCCGGAAATAATCGTGCCGGGTCAGGGATAATAACGACCGGGAATCCGTGGTCATGCCGGGGAAGGTGGAAAGCACGCTGAACACTGCATAATTTTCCAGCATATCCCGCATCCCTTGAATATGGTCGCACCACCACCAGGCAGGGCCCTGCACGACCCCGGCAAAGGACCCGCACAGCACAGCGAAGGCAGCGTTCAGGCCAGGGTTCAGGGTGTAGAGGATCGTGGAGGGCAGCTTGCCTGATTGCATTTCCGCAGCATCCAGAAAATGTACGGTTTCCTGCATGGAAATGCCGCTGCCAATGCCAGCGAAGCCTCCGGCAGGGCCGGCCGATTTGCGCAGCCGTGTGCTGGTAAAGCGCATGGCGCCGATGTGCAGTTGCATCGTCCAGCCCAAGCGCTGATAGGATACCGCCAACTGCAGCAGGATTTCGGACGACAGAACGGTTTGATCCGGCTGGGTCAATGCCGCACCGCCCAGCAAGCGCTGAAAAATCTGTTCCGCATCCTGCCGCTGAGTTGCAAATGTAAACCCATCATCCAGAGCATGATCGCTGAACCGGCAGCCTGCCTGATGGAACGCAGCCAGCCGTATATCCAGCGCATCCAAATAATCCCCCAAATGGTCAATCCTTTTTTCCGTCAAAGCAGAAAGCTTCTGAAGAAAGCTCAGCGTCGGCACGGTCATATCATCTCCGCGCAGGGAGGGCACGATGCCCTTGCCTGGTTGGAAAACCATTACATTGTCCAGGATGGATGCGCAGGGGGCCAGGAATTCCGCGTGAAACCGTTCCACCAAAGCCCCTGCCCGAAATTCGTTTCCCTTCAGTTTTTCATTGGCTTCATCCCAGATCCAGTCCGCGTGATCCGCGTCGATGGGCTGATGGATTCCCAGCACATCATTTAATTCCATTGCGCACCAATCGAAAAGCGGCCCGCCGATCAAGCAGGGATACACACCGCAAAACGCCCTGAATTTTTCTTTGCCCGGCGCAGACCCGGTGATCAACTCCTCGTCGATCCCGCAGATACGCATCACCCGATGCTTGTAAGGATCAGAAGCCAGCCATAGATCATAAATGCTTTCAAACTGCCTGTTTTGCTGTATATCCTGGATGGACAGATGATTGTGAAAGTCGATCAGGGGAAGGTGCTTTACCTGTTCATAGAGCTGTTCCGCAAAGGATGTTGTCAGCAGATATCCTTCATCCATGGAGCCCACCTTCTTTACAGCGCAGACTGGGTGTCATTGGGGTCGCCGTTCCGGGCGGCGTCGTATTCGCGGCTCCAATCCAAATGCCGATAAGGTTCGCCCCGGGGATCGGTTTTGATGAAGTTCATGAGCAGATCCAGCATTTCCACCGTCCAGGTGTTTTTGTCGATTTGGGCAGGAGTGAATTTGTTCAGCGTGATCATTTCAAACCCGAAGATATCCTTCACCTGGGTTTTTGCGCCGCCCTCCACCACGTCCACAGCCAACTGGGGCGGAATAAACAGCACGCCCCCGCTGCACCCGTATACAATGTCCCCCGGCAGGCACAGCGCCGCGTGTTCGCCGGTGCCCAGGCGTGCCGGGCCGTTCATGGAAAGCAGCACAAAATTGCGGATAGGCGTTGGGTCGATACCCCTATAATATACCTGCACGTCCGGCACCTTCTGCATCTGCTCCAAATCCCGGATGCCGCCCCAGATCACTGCGCCGCCGGTGTGGGTTTTCTGCCGCACAGCGGTGGTCAGGTTGCCGCCCAGGAAAGTGCCCTTGTAGATTTTGTCGTACATGTCCACCACCAGCACGTCCCTGTCCGTCAGGGTTTCAATCACCCATTGATTGGGCGTGCCCTTACGGCCTTCCTTTTCTGCCTGGGCCATCATGAGCCGATAGTAGTCAGGACGGGTGGGGCCGTAGGAAGCCGTTACCGCCCGGCCGATCAGCTTACAGTTCAAATCTCCGTTGGCTTTGAATTCGGGATGCAGGCTCTGCATCGCGACGAACTGGTTTTCATACCCTTCCACAAAGATGGGCTTCCATACTTCCTCCAGCGTCATTTTGCGCAGCGCGTTCAGACAAATGTCCGGCACCCTGGGGCGTCCGTCCGGAAAACGCTCGCCCTTCCATTCCGCTGTTAAAGAGATGATTTCTTCTCTATCGCTGAATTTCATACTGCTTCTCCTTTTACTTCAAGCCTTTTCATGATTGGCCTTGCGATTCCTAAAAGTATTATAGGAAAGAAAGAAGAAAGAACAAAGTATAAAATCCATACTTCTATAGAATTTATAGAAAGATGAACACGATGGCTGGTCTCCATGCCGCGATCAAGCTTATATATAGCTTGTGAAGCCGTGGCTTTTTTTCATCATCACGTATTTCGCAGCCACCGCCAGACATACTGATAAAAGAAATAAGCATGGAACAAAAAGAAAGTGATCAAGCGTAATGCCGGCGCAAAACAATCCCCAAGAACCCAGGCAGAGCTTGAGGCAAACGTCCAGAATCGTCTGGATTATCTCGTGGCTACTCCCGCTATCATCACCTCTTTCTTTCATGCACCATTCACTCAGTATGCTGCTTGATGTTCACGAATTTATTGGGGGAGCAATAATTCTATAACAATAGTTGAATTGAAACGTCCAATGAGAAATGATGGGGAAAACGATCCCGTCTGGCAGGTACTAAAATATGTTAGAGACATCAGAAGTGGCAAGATCAAAAAAGCAAATGGAAGGAACTTCGGAGATATGAGCAGAGTATCCTTCTATTGTTATGTGATTGGCGACTTAACCCAAAGTATGCGTGATTCTGCCGAAGGACGCGGATTAACAGAGACACAAGATAAAGAAGGCTATTTCGGGTTTAATCCCACATTTGGTGCATATGTAGAAGTCATATCTTATGATAAAATGTTGAAAGATGCAAAGCAAAGGAATCGAAGCTTATTTGATAAATTATTTGAGGCAAAAGCCCAGGAACTCGTACATCCTGAATTATTAGGAAATTGAAAGTGAGCAAAGTGTATATAACAAAATTTTATATAATAAAAATATTAGGAAGCGAATGTTGTTCATCCAACTAAACCCAGACCATTTGATGCTCCTTGTTTTCAGAACGCCGTCAGCAAAAACGCCATATAAAACGGCAGGGTAAGAATCTGTCCTGCACGGCCAACGTTATAGTCGCCCAGCTTGATGGCGCCGCCCACATGGTATTTCTCCGGATGATTGAGCACCGTTTTTGCGCTCTTGGTGTTTCCTGTGGAGGCTTTTACTTCCAACAGGGTGCTTTGGCCCGCGTATCGCATCACAAAGTCGATCTCCAGGCCGGAATCCCTATGGAAATAATAGAGCTTCCGGCCCATCTTTGCCAGGATATCGGCAGCGAGGTTTTCAAAAATGGCTCCTTTGTAGCCGTACAAATTGCCTTGCAGCACATCGAACTGTGTGCCGTCTTCCAGCATGGCGATCAGCAGGCCGCTGTCCACCATATAAACCTTGAAAATATCCTGAATGGCGTTCCCGTCCAAGGGCAATTCCGGCAGCGTCAGATTGTAGCAGCGGCGAATAATGCCCGCATCCTCGATCCACTGCAGACTGCCGGAAAATTTGGACGCGGTAGCGCCTTTTTTTACCACGGAATACTGGAATTTTTTGTTCTCTTTGCTCAGCTGCCGGGGAATGGACTGAAAGCATTCGCGGATGAAGGGCTTATCCTTATCATCGGCGTATTTGACCATGTCGTCTTCATAATCGGACAGGATACCGCGCTGCAGCCGGAGCACGGTATTCATCTGGTGCGTATCCACAAAGGTTTGCACCACGGCAGGCATGCCGCCTACCACCGCATATTGCAGCAGTAGCTGGCGCAGCTTTTCGTGCAGCGCCTCTGCAACGGGCGTTTCATTTTTCAGACATTCGTTCAAATACTGGATCACAGGCGCTTCAATGCCGTTTGCCCACAAGAATTCCTCAAAATCCATGGGATACATTTCTTCGATCTGCTCATAGCCCACCGGAATGGAGGCGGGCCGTTTGCCGTAGCCTTTCACGCCCAGCAGGGAGCCCGTTCCGATCACATCATACCGGCCATCCATGGCGAAAAACTTGAGCGCAGTCCGTGCCTCGGGGCATTCCTGGATTTCATCCAGGATGAGTACCGTTTTTCCCGCCTCAAAAATGGCATCAGGCCCCAGGAGGGCGGAAATCAGCATGGTCAAATGATCCACTTCCAGGGAGCCGGAAAAAACGGAAGCGTAGCTTTTATTCTCATAGAAATTTAGATAGATTTCATGAGCATAGTTTTCCTGGGCAAACTGCCGAACGGAAAAGGTCTTTCCGCATTGACGGCAGCCCTTGATGATGAGTGGTTTGTGCCCTTCCGCGTCCTTCCAGTTTTTTAAAATGCTCTCAATTTTTCGTTTCAGCATAGCCTGCCCTCCTTTGATCACGATCATAGTATATGCAAAATCAATAATTTTTTCAAGGGACTTTTTGCCTTAAACGAAATATTTTTCAAGGGAGTTTTGCAAGCGTTGAGAAGTTTTTCAAGCGAGTTCCCAAGACAATGGTTCTTTCCATGAAAAAGCCGCCTCCGAAGAAGCGGCTTTCTTGTTATCCATAAATCATAATATGGCTAAGTAGTTGGATGAACAGCTACCCAGAAAGGAGCAGCACGATCCAGACGAACCCGGTCCGGCGAAACGCCCCACACACGTTTCGCTCAGCAAAGAGCCAAACGACACGAATGAAGGAGGATGCCATGGACAAGCTGCAAGAGCAAATCACTGAAAGCGGAATCCCCTATACTCTTCATGGAGAATACTACCTGCCGAATATCGTTTTGTCAAGTGCCGACAATCAGCCTATTGGAAAATGGGGACGGATGTACAAACGGTATCTGATGGAACAGCGACCTGTTGTTTACAATGGCCTTGTATTTGCTGATAAGCTGCAAGCTTATCTTGTGACCATAGATCAGCAAGCCAGCGAAAGAATGGAACAATTGATCAGCAAAATGGCTGCTATGGAGGGTGTGGATGAAGCGCTGAAAGCTGCTGACCAGATGGAATGGGTCAAACGAATGAACAGCATCAGGAATCGGGCAGAAGAAATCATCCAAGCAGAATTGATCTTCTTTTGACACCTTTTTACGGCGTAATGATTGTACTGGATGCTTGCTATTCCCAAGAAAATGACGTATAATAAAGACGGAAGGAAAGGAAGGTGTTTGATATGGGCAGGATCGATACGGAAACGAAAGCCTTCATGTCCGACCCATCCCGTTTTGCGGATGCTTTTAACTATCTGATCTATGACGGGCAGCCGGTCATCAAACCAGAGGATTTGAAACCACTGGATTCGACGGAAATTGCTATCCCCTATGGCAATAATGCCAGAGTACCGGAGCAGAAATACCGGGATGTGCTCAAGCTGCTGACAGCCATGCGTGATCATGAAGCGATTTACGCAGTGCTGGGTGTGGAGAATCAGGCGAATGTTCATTACGCCATGCCTGTAAAAAACATGCAGTATGATGCATCCAACTATGCGCAGCAGGTCATAGCCGCCAAAAAGTCTTACGGAAAAAAAGATCGGCTGACAAACGAAGAATTTCTTTCCGGTTTCCGTAAGGGTGACAAATTGATGCCGGTGATCACGCTGGTGATCTACTTCGGAGCATCAGAATGGGACGGGCCGATTTGTATTCATGATATGCTGAATGCAAATAACAAACGACTGCTGAGTTTCGTGCCGGATTATCGGATCAACCTCATTGCACCGGCGCAGGTGCCGGATGAGGATTTTGAAAAATTCAGTACGGACTTCCGGGATGTGCTGCAATTCATCAAGTGCTCTAAAGATGAAGAAGCATTGTCCCGGCTTGCGGAAGACAATGAACGATTCGTGCGGATGAATCCTGAAACCGCGGAACTGATTAACCTGATTACCGACTCCAAACTGAAACTGACTGTAGAGGAGGGAACAGTTAATATGTGCCAGGCAATTCAACAGATGAGGGAAAGCGCGAAAGCTGCTGGTGTGCTGGAAGGCGAAGTAAAAGGTAAAGCAGAAGGAAAGGTGGAGGGCCGTCTTGAAGCGTATGCTGAAATGGTGACCGATGGAACAATCGACATTCATTTCGCCGCCAAGAAGCTAAATATGACCGTCGATGAATTTGTGAAAAAAACAGGCGTGAAGCCGTTAATGAATTGACACTTTTTCCACCGTGTCCCAAACCCGCACGGTGGAATTTTCATTTTGTCCTTGACAAAAAAGCCATGGTGTAATAAACTTATCCCGTCAGTGACATGATTTGTTTATTGAACCGATCATGTCAGAGTGGATCGAGTAATTCGATTTATGTCGCCATGGGCCGTTCCGGTTTTGCCGGGATAGAGAATCGTAAGTGATTCCAGCGCCCGCCGTAAGGTCAGAAGTCATGACAGACGATGCGACGATCTGAAGCTTTTTGTATGCTTCACAAATTCGTTGCAAAGGAGGTCATGGCTTTTTTATGTGCGTTTTTATTTCGATATAAGCGATAAATCACCGCGGGATCGTTTGCAAAATTGAATCATTTTAGGAGGAAAAGAAGATGGCCCCTAAGCCCACCCTCGCGGAATTGCGCGAGAAGAAAAAAGAAAATGAAGCGTACCTCAATAAGATCATACAACGCACCAACGCCCTGGGCAACTCGATCCGGGCACAGGAAAAGAATCTCAGCATGTATGACCGAAAAGAAAGAACCCATCGCCTTTGCACGCGGGGCGGAATGCTGGAGAGCTTTCTCCGTGACCCGAACGCGCTGACCAACGATCAGGTGATGAACCTGCTTCGCGTTTGCTTCCGGCAGAATCCCGTTCAGGAAGCGCTGAATCAAATGCTGGAAGATGTGTATTCAGGACGGAGTGAAAGTACGACCTGAGCATCAGGCGCAATTATACACCGTTCCGGTGCAATTGCGCTCTCCGAGGGTATTTGCGGTTCAGCTATGCCGCTGAATTCGCAAATAGATGACCCTCTGCGCCTTGACGTAAACGGCGACACAGCGGTTCATCAGCAAGGGCTTCGGCCCTTGCGCTGCTTCGCAGCTATCCCTTTTTGAAAGGAACGGACGGAGCAAAGCACCGCACAAGGCGAGGGCATGTCGGGAGGTGAAGAAATGCCCTGCCCCCATTTTGAAGTATCTATCGTAAAACGCTCAGATGATAAGTCCGCCGTGGCGAGCGCCGCTTACCAGAGCGGAATGAATTTGTTTTCGGAATATCAGCAGAAATGGAAACGCTATGCCGATAAGCCCGGTGTGCTTCACGCAGAAATAATGCTGCCTGAAAACGCGCCGGATGCCTACCGTGATCGGTCCACGTTATGGAACAGCGTGGAGAAAGCAGAAACACAATGGAACGCCCAGCTTGCCCGCAGAGTGATCATGGCACTGCCCATCGAAGTGCCCAAGGAACAATACCCAGAAATGTTACGTGAATACTGTCAGAAGTTTTTTGTAAACGAAGGCATGTGCTGCGACTTCGCCATCCACGATGAGGAAAAAGAACCGCGCAATCCTCACGCGCACATTCTTCTGACGCTGCGCTCCATGGACGAGTGCGGAAGATGGCTGCCCAAGTGCCGGAAGGTTTACGATCTCGACGGAAACGGCGACCGCATCCCGCTTCCCAACGGCGGGTGGAAAAGCCACAGGGAGAACGTAAACAACTGGAACGATCCGCAAAATTGTGAAATCTGGCGACACGGTTGGGAGGAAATCCAGAACAAATATCTGGAACAGAACCAACGCCCGGAGCGGGTCGATTTGCGGTCCTATCAGCGGCAGGAAAAGCCTCAGATCCCCACTGTTCATCTGGGCCGTGCGGTCAGCGCTATGGAAGCGCGGGGCGAGAAAACCTTCCTGGGTGATCTGAACCGGGACATTAAAGAAACCAACAAACTGTTGGCGTACTTGAGAAAAGGATTCAGGACGCTGCGGGCTTGGGCAGTTGAGAAAATCAAAGAGGCAAAAGAGCACCATGAACAGAAGCAGATCGAGAAGCATCCGCCCATCAACGATTATCTGTATTCCTGGGTATTGATTCAGAACGAGAAGCGGCAGCACTGGAAAAACCACACCGTCGTTCTGAAACGTATGGCCGGTGATATGCTGCGGATTTCCCAAACAACTGATTTCTTGAAAGAGAATAAGATTTATACGATCGAGGATTTGAAAGCGAAGCTGGATGATTTGGAGAAGGAAACCAGCGATATTCATTCTGAACTGAAAAAGGTGGATCAGCGAATAAAGAATATCACCGGCATTCTGAACGCCGCCCAAACGCTTCGGCAGCTTCAGCCAATCTACGATCAATACACCCATACCTTCTTCAAAACGAAGAAAGAATCCTACTATGCCGCGCATGAAGCGGAACTGAAACAGTACAACAAAGCCTATCATTATCTGACGAAAGTGCATGGCAGCACTGTCGTTGATCCTGCCACACTAAAGGTAGAAAGCGAAAGGCTCACCGCGCATCGAACCAAGTTGCAAGAAAAGCTGGAACCCATGAAGCCGCTTTTAGGCACCCTGCATTTTGTGAAGCGCTGCGTGGATGCAGTGATAGAAGATCAGCAGCCGCCGTCCATTCTCGCCCAGCTTGAAGCGGCAAAGCAGCAGGACGAAGCCCTGCGTCAGGCACGGCAGGAAGAAGAACAGCGCAGCCAATACGAACAGAACAAGGAAGAGCAAAACAAATCAAACTCGCATTTGATATAAACGAACGGAGGAATTTATGGCAAAGAAAGAACCGCAGATCACCGTCACCACAGTTTTTGACGGCGGGCTGCAAGCAAAAGACATTTTTGCAGACCTGATTATCGAAAAGAAAAAATGCCGGAGCCTGAAGGAAAGTACGTCAGTATAGCTTTAGAATGAGATGTAAAAATTGTCGAACGATTTTTCCAAAAAAGATTATTTAAAGGTGCAGGGATTTTGCACCTTTAACATTTATCATGAAACCGGAAGGAGGAAAAACGCGGCGACATTAAGAGAGAGCTCCAAGAATACTCCAAATGTTTGGATATTTGGCTGTTACTTTTTCTTTGTTGCTAAAAAAAGCAACACATAACAACAGAAAGCAACATAAAGCAACTATCGACAGCAACAGAAAGCAACATCATAATAAGTCTGTCAGAGGCAGTGATCCATGGGGCATCCAATAGCTCTGATCAGTCAGCAAATTCGCTATGGCCTAAAATTGGCCAAACATTGGCCTAAAATTGGCCAGCAAAGATCATTGATTGGGTTTATACTATATTTGGAGATGTAAGAACAACAATTTGTCTCCGGAGCATTGCTCTCGCTCATATTATCCAGCATCGGGGGTGGTCGTTGAGTGATGGGGTGGCAGTTATCGCCGGATAGGTATAATTCAAATTGTCAAGAGGAAAGCTGGTGTTTATTACACCAAAAACGAGACCTTTATGGTGTATTTTACACCATCCAAAGTACGTTTCCTATCATATAATATACATGGTGATTGTCGTGACAGGAAAGAATTCTTTAGGTATGAAGCCGCAATGTCTATGCAAAAGAGGGAGGGGTGTGACACGAATAGCTTACGTCGGAGGCAATTGTCAGATAGGAAACAGTCAAAGGCCGGGAAAATGGCAGATATGATGCATCTTGTGTAGTTTTTGTTGAGTTATCTGATCTCTGCCCAGATCTCTATGATAATGATTAGCCAGAAGACAAAGGAGGATGGTGCCTCATGCGGAATGGAAAACCGATCATTCAGAAGAGACAGTCATTTCGGACTGCGATAAGGAAAAGTAAAAAATTGGAAGTATGGCGGGAAATTCGCCAAAGAAGGCCCAAAATGGCGGGAAATACACCAACATTTGTTCTCGTTATGTGATATAATATTGATGTAATCCGATGTATGCCGCAGCGCTTTCTATGCGCAGTGAATTGCATTCACAGTAAAGAGACATTTTCCCAAACGAAACGGCAATTCTCAGACCATCAGCAAATCGCTTGGGTGATCAGAACTGAAATCAAACTTCAAGCAAGTGAATTTCGCTGATATGAACCTTGAAAACAAAACATTCCGGGTTACAGGTACGTTGACCCATGGAAGGAGCGAACATGCGGCGGCGCGACGATGGCGAAAGCCGGAGCGATCCACGCAGCGCATGAACCTGCCAGGCGAAGCAGGCGCGCGATGATCTTCATGGGAGTAAAGGATACTTCCTCACGGCCTCCCGATGACTGGGGAGGAGTCCCTGCAATGCGCGACAGCCGAGGTCGGCAACGGCAAAGCGGGGCTATGATGTGATTCCGCAGATCACAGCCTGTAACACGCCCGGCTCTCGAAGGAGAACCCGCCGGGGAGCAGAGACGAAATACGGCAGAAAGAATCATTGATGACAGAAAAGAAATTCAAGATTCGATGTATGAAAGTTCAAATAGAGTGAAACTCTATTACCGGGAGGTATATTTATCATGATAAACAGAGCGGCAAGGACTTTCTGGAGCATGTACTATGCAAATGTTTTAAAACGCGAAAAGCTGATCAGCCAGGATGAATTTGCGGAAATAATACGAAATAAAGAGAACTTACCTCTTTACAATCAACGTGTTACTGAGTATAATTATTTTGTAACAACGAAGAATGAATGACCTTTTTCCGGGACTTCTTCTTCGGCATGGAACGACCCAAAGAGGAGGGGTTCTGACAGAAAGAATCCTTTCAAAGGAAACATACGCAACAGGAGGAAAGCCCATGAACCTGTACCAGATTCGGGACCGGCTGAAGACCCAGACCATCTACGACCTGCCTCTGCGGGTGACGTTCTACGCCCGGGTCAGCACGGACAGCGACGAGCAGATCAATTCCCTGGGGAATCAGGAGCAGTACTACCAGGACTTCATCAAAAGCAAGGAAAACTGGACGTATGTGCCGGGCTATATCGATGAAGGAAAAAGCGGCACGTCCACCCGGAAGCGGGAGCGGTTCAACGACATGGTGCGGGACGGAAAGCTGGGAATGTTCGACCTGATCCTGACCAAGGAGGTTTCCCGTTTCGCCCGGAACACGGTGGATTCGCTCCTGAACGCCCGGGACCTGCTGCGGTGCGGGGTTGGGATTTACTTCACCAACGACAACATCAACACCCTGGACGCGGACAGTGAATTGCGCCTGACCATCATGAGCGGCATCGCCCAGGACGAAAGCCGGAAGATTTCCGAGCGCGTGAAGTTCGGCGACCGGCAGGCCATCAAGAACGGGCGGGTGTTCGGCAGCAGCCGCATCTATGGCTACGATTACGTGGACAAGAGGCTGGTGGTCAACCCCAAGGAAGCTGCGTTTGTGAAGGAAGTGTTCACCCTGTTCGCTACCGGGGATTACAGTCTGAATCAGCTGGAGCGGATGTTTCATGACCGGGGCCTTCGCAGCAGCACCGGCACCGCCATCAACCACGCCACCATGGCCCAGATGATCCGCAATCCCAAGTACAAAGGCTGGTTCTGCGGGGGAAAGACCACCATCTCCGATCCCTTCGACGGAAAACAGATTCGGATTCCGGCAGAAAAGTGGGTCACCTACAAAGACGAATCCGGGGACGTGCCTGCCATCGTGTCGGAGGATTTGTGGGACCGGGCCAACCTGATCCTGGAAAAGCGCAGCAACGATGTGAAGAGCCACCGGGGGCAGTACAATCATGGAAACCTCTTGTCCTGCAAAATGTTCTGCACCCACTGCGGGTCGCTGTATCACCGCACATCTTCGGTGCGCCACACCGCCGACAAGGATTTGGACAGCTCCTGGATGTGCTCCAACAAAAAGAAGCACGGGAAGAACGTGTGCCCTTCCCGGCGCATCTATGAAACGGAAATCAAGCAGGTGCTGTTCCAGATGTTCCAGGAGTTCGGCAGCGAAGCCGACGCGGCGCTGGAGGGCCTGATCGACCAGATTTCCGCCATGCGCCAGTCCGCTGACGTGGAAAAGGAAATCCTGAAAACAGAAGTCCAGATTGAAAAAGAAAAGCAGAAGCGGACGAAGCTGCTGCAATTCAATTTAGACAACAAGATCAGCGATGAAGATTTCCTGACCATGAGCGCGGAGATCAAAGCCAATATCGCGGATATGACCGCCAAGGTGGAAGAGCTGACCAAGAAAAAGCAGGACAACGCCGAGCTTCGGGAGCGGCTGGCCCGGATGAAAAAGATGATGGAATCCGCATCTAAAATCATGAGCCCTGACGACATTACCCCCGCTGTGATGGACGCCATCGTGGACAAAATCGAGGTCACCACCATTGATGAAAACCACATCCAATTGGACGTTTTCCTCAACGACGGCAGCAGCAAAACCACCGCCATGTATAAGGAAAACCGGGGTCCCGGGCGGCCGAAAAAATTGCTTCCACTGGTAGCAGATGGTTGACCATGTACCCACCCACATAGCCGTTTTCGCGGCTGGAGAGGTCGCCGTTGTAGCCGGGCTTAAAGTTGATACCGAGTTCGCGGGCGATCTCAAACTTCATGTTGTCCAGAGCGCCGCGGGCTTCGGGCACGTTGACCCGACTGTTGGAATTGCTGCCGGACTGATTCATTGCTTTTCACCTCCTTCATTCAGAATCGATGCTATTGTGACCTGTTCCGGCGGAAAATACGCTGGCATTTTGTTCAAATCGACAGGTTTCGTAAATGAAATAAATATATACATGCAAGCAAAATAATAATTGAGCAAAAATGAACAATTATCTTTAGTTGCAGGCATGAAAACAACAAACATGGTATTGATTTTTCCAATAGGGCCATGTATAATAAAACCAAAGATTCCATCTGAAAATGAGGAGGTGCCCCTATTGAATTACATGGAAGAATCCCTGCGTCTGCACGGCGAATGGCAAGGCAAGATCGAAGTAGTATCCCGCGTTCCGGTGAAGAACAAGGACGACCTGTCCCTGGCCTATACCCCCGGCGTGGCGCAGCCCTGCCTGGAAATTCAGAAAGACTATGACAAATCCTTCACCCTAACCCGCCGCCACAACCTGGTGGCCGTCATCACCGACGGCACCGCGGTGCTGGGCCTGGGCGACATCGGCCCCGAGGCCGGCATGCCGGTCATGGAGGGCAAGTGCGCGCTGTTCAAGGCTTTCGGCGACGTGGACGCCTTCCCGCTGTGCATCCGCAGCAAGGACGTGGACGAGATCGTGCGCACCGTATATCTGATTTCCGGGTCCTTCGGCGGCATCAACCTGGAAGACATTGCCGCGCCGCGGTGCTTCGAGATCGAGCGCAGGCTGAAAGAGCTCTGCGATATTCCCGTGTTCCATGACGACCAGCACGGCACCGCCGTGGTCGTAGGCGCGGCGCTGATCAACGCCCTGCGCGTAGTGAAAAAGGACATCGACGAAGCGAAGGTGGTCATCAACGGCGCGGGCAGCGCGGGCATTGCCATCGGCAAACACCTGCTGAACCTGGGCGTGAAGCATTTGAAGATGGTGGATCGCTTCGGCGTGCTCTGCGAGGGCGAGCAGATGAACCCCGCGCAGGAGGAAATGGCGAAGATCACCAACCCCGAAAAGTTCTCCGGCAAGCTGGCCGACGCTATGAAAGGTGCGGACGTGTTCATCGGCGTATCCGCGCCGCATATCGTCAGCAAGGAAATGGTTCAGTCCATGGCGCCCGGCGCCATCGTGTTCCCCATGGCGAACCCAACCCCCGAGATCGAGCCGGACGAAGCGCTGGAAGCGGGCGCGGCAGTGGTCGGCACCGGCCGCAGCGACCATCCCAACCAGATCAACAACGTGATGTGCTTCCCCGGCCTGTTCCGTGGCGCGCTGGACGTGCGCGCGCGTGATATCAACGAGGAAATGAAGCAGGCCGCCTCCCACGCCCTGGCCGACCTGGTTGCTCCCGAAGAACTGACCGCCCAGTACATCCTGCCCAAAGCCTTTGACAAGCGCATCGGCCCCGCCGTGGCGGCGGCGGTGGCCAAGGCCGCGAGGGACAGCGGCGTGGCGAGACTGTAAGACGAGTGTACAGAGTACAGAGTGCAGATGATATGGTGATGAAAGAAGGAAACCCGCTCTTGATCGACTATATAAATCTGAACTCTGTACTCTGTGCTCTGAACTCTCAATAATAAGATTGGAGAGAAAAACCATGACCAAACAAAAAAAGCCATTAACCTTCTTTACCCTTCCCTGGCCGATTTTCCTGGTTGTAACTGTCGTGTGCCTGCTGGCGACTTACCTGGGCGTGCTGCCCAAGGGCATGGCGGGCTGCTTCCTGTTCATGATGGTGCTGGGCGAGATCCTGGGCTGGATCGGCGACCACACCCCCATCATCAAGGACTTCCTGGGCGGCGGCGCCATCGTGTGTATCTTCGGCTCCGGGTTGCTTGTGTACTTCGGCCTCCTGCCCAACGCCGACATGAAGCTGCCCCTGGGCACCCTGGACTTGGTCGGCAACATCGGCACCTTCTTCAAGACCACCGGCGGCTTCCTGGATTGGTACATCGCCGCGCTGATCACCGGCTCCATCCTGGGCATGAACCGCAAGCTCCTGGTCAAGGCCGCGGCCCGGTACTTCCCGGCCATCTTCGGCGGCCTGATCCTGGCCTTCGGCCTGTGCATGGGCGTGGCCGCGCTGATGGGCTATCCCGTGATGAACGCGCTGCTGCTGATCGCCCTGCCCATCATGGGCGGCGGCATGGGCGCAGGCGCGACCCCGCTTTCCAAAATCTTTGAAGCTTCCTCCTCGATGAGCGCGGCGGAAGCCCTGTCCGTCATGACCCCCGCAGTCGCCATCGGCAACGCCGTGTCCATCGTGATGGCCGGTATCCTGGTGAAGGTCATCAAGGGCAAGATGAACGGCAACGGCCAGCTGATGAAGGCGGGCCACATGGACCCCAAGGAACTGGAAATCAGCCCTGAAATGCAGGCAAAACGCGACCACATCGACCTGAAGCAGATGGGCGTCGGCCTGCTGGTCTCCGGCGCGTTCTTCGCCTGGGGCTTCATCCTGCAGGGGCTGTGGAACGCCCTGGGCACCGGCATTACCATCCATGCCTACGCCTGGATGATCATCACCGTGGCCATCTGCAAGATCACCAACATCGTGCCGGAGCGCATCGAAATCGCCTGCTACCAGTGGTTCCAGTTCGTGATGAAGAACCTGACCAACATGCTGCTGATCGGCATCGGCATCTGCTATCTGGATATCGCCACCGTGATTTCCAGCTTCTCCCTCACCTACCTGCTCCTGTGCGCGGCCACCTGCATCGGCGCGTTCGTGGGCGCTGCGCTCATCGGACGCCTGGTAGGCTTCTATCCCTTTGAGTCCGGCATCACCGCCGGCCTGTGCATGAGCAACATGGGCGGCACCGGCGACGTGGCCGTGCTGTCCGCCGCCGACCGAATGGAACTGATGCCCTTCGCGCAGATTTCCTCCCGCCTGGGCGGCGCGGTCATCCTGCTGCTGGCCAGCCTGATGCTCTCAATCCTGGCGCAGTTCATCGTGACGGCGCAGCCCGAAGTGGTGGAGGAAGCCGTCGAAACAGGGCGTGTGCTGCTGACCATGGTCGGTATGGGATGATTCCCTGATTTCTGATATATGGTTCTCCCGCCGGGAAAGAACGATGCCGCTCTTTCCCGGTTTTTTGTTTATAAAGTGATAGTCTGTAAACATTCGGAAAGAAATATCCCAAAACGTGCAAACGCAGAAAAAGTCAGAATTTATTCGGAAAAACCCTTGCTTTTTTTGTGTTTTATCTGTACAATAGAAGCGTATTTTCTCTGAATGTTCGGTTTTTATTGCCGATTCGCAAGGAGGCGCGAAACATGCGGGAACTGAAAGAAGCCATCGCACGGGACGGCATCTGTATCGGAAATGATATTGTCAAGGTTGATATGTTTTTGAACCACCGCATCGACACGGGGCTGATGTTCCGGATGGGCGAAGAACTGGCGAAGCGGTTCGCCGGTGAAAAGCCCGACCTGATCCTGACCGTGGAAGCCAGCGGCATTGCCCTGGCCCTCACCACCGCCCACGCCATGGGCGACGTGCCGGTGCTGTTCGCCAAGAAGTCTGCCACCGTGGTGCAGAGCCCGGACGTGGCCCAGGCCAGCGTGTATTCCTTCACCCACAAGCGGGAAAACATTATCCGCGCCGATAAGAAATACCTGCCCGCGGGCAGCCGTGTGCTGATCGTGGACGACTTCCTGTCCGACGGCCAGGCGTGCCAGGGCATGATGGCCCTCTGCGCCCAGACCGGGTGCCAGGTGATCGGCATTGGCATCGGCATCGAAAAGGGGTTCATGCCCGGCGGAAAGAACATCCGCGCCATGGGCGTCAACATTCAGTCTTTGGCAGTCGTAAAAGCCATTGAGGATGGCAAGATCCTCCTGGCGGACGACTGACAAGATACATTATCACCATCCGACCAAATTGGAGGAGGAAAAACCATCATGAAGAAACTGCTTGCTCTGCTGCTCACTCTGGCCCTGTGCCTGGGCTGCGTCGCCGCGCTGGCCGAAGGCAAGGAAAGCGTCAAGCTGGGCGTGATCCTGCTGCACGACGAAGACTCCACCTACGACAACAACTTCATCAAGGGCGTGGAAGAAGCTAAGGAACTGCTGGGCCTGAGCGACGATCAGGTGATCGTGAAGCGCAATATCCCCGAATCCAACGAATGCTACGAAGCCGCCCTGGACCTGGCGGATGAAGGCTGCAACATCATCTTCGCCGACAGCTTCGGCCATGAGAGCTTCATGCTGCAGGCCGCCAAGGAACTGCCCGACGTGGAATTCTGCCACGCCACCGGCACCATGGCCCACACCGAAAACCTGCCCAACTTCCACAATGCTTTCGCCGCCATCTATGAAGGCCGCTACCTGGCCGGTATCGCCGCCGGCATGAAGCTGAACGAGATCAAGGCCGCCGGCAAACTGAAGGGCGAAGCGCCCCTGATGGGCTACGTCGGCGCGTTCACCTATGCCGAAGTGGTTTCCGGCTACACCAGCTTCTATCTGGGCGCGAAGTCCGTCTGCCCCGACGTGACCATGAAGGTGCAGTTCACCGGTTCCTGGTACGACGAGAAGGAAGAAAAGGCTGCCGCCGAAGCCCTGATCGCTCTGGGCTGCGACCTGATCAGCCAGCACGCCGACTCCATGGGCGCTCCCACCGCCTGTGAAAACGCCGGCATTCCCGATGTGAGCTACAACGGCTCCACCATCGAAAGCTGCCCCAACACCTTCATCGTGTCCTCCCGCATCAACTGGGCGCCCTACTTTGAATACATCGTCAACCAGAAGGCCGCCGGCGAAGCCATCGCCACCGACTGGACCGGCACCATCGAAACCGGCTCCGTCGTGCTGACCGACATCAACACCGCCGTGGCCGCCGAAGGCACCGTGGAAGCCGTCGAAGCCGCCAAGGCCGAATTCATCGCCGGCACCAAGAAGGTGTTCGATACCGCCACCGAAGGCTTCATCACCAAGGACGGCGCTGCCCTGACTTCCTACACCGCCGACGTTGATACCGACGACGCTTTCACCCCCGACACCGAAGTGGTCGCTGACGGCTACTTCCATGAATCCGAATTCCGCTCCGCGCCGTACTTCGATGTGCAGATCGACGGCATCGAACTGTTGAATGTGATGTTCTGATTCTTTCAACCCTCCATAACGTGACCTCGGCCTGCCGCCCGTATCCGGACGGCAGGTCTTTTTTTCGTACTGCAACAGCTAAAAAACCTCGCTGTGTTTTCATACACCGCGAGGCTCAAATACAAGCAACTATACTATCAACCAGTTATTTTCCCTGATAGGCTTCAAACGCGCGCTGACGGATGGCGAGAACCGTCGGCAGGCCCATGGAATTGACCTGCCGCACATACTCGTCCCAATAGGTTGGAATATCCGCTTCGCCGGTGAGAAAGCGGGGCCACCATTGCTGCGCAACAATCAATGATTTATTCAGCAAGGGCGTCATCTCGGCTTTTTCTTTGGCGGTATAATTCATAAACTCCTGTGGGTAATACTCCGTGACCATATCAATATTGGAAAGCGCTTCCGTATACGGCTCCCGTTCCGCGCGCGCTTCGTCCCTTTCAGGGCTTAAAGCCGCTGCTTCATCCCGGCAGATGTATACCGGCAGCACATCGGAAAGGCCGCTCATGAACGTTTTTTTGGAATACTCCGGACGGTAGAAAGCGTCCAGAAAACGCATGGCCGCTTCTGGCGACGCGCATCCTGCGCTGACGGACGCGCGGCAGGCCCGGATATTCAGGCCGGAATAATCGTAAGACCAGCGGGCTTCCGAAGTGGTGAGCATATCGTCGCTGTTGTCCAGCGGCGGCAGGGGAACGTACTGATCCTTCAATCCCGCTCCAAACTGGTTTTCCGCGCTTCTGCCCATCGCCACGCCTACAATTGCGCACCCGTTCTGATTGCCATGGGAACGGGCAAGATATTCATCTTCCCCGCTTTTGACCGGTTCTTTTGAAATCAGTCCTTCCACATAAAGCCCATTGACGTACAGCAGCAGCGCACGGTAGCGGTCGTCCACGGTATAGTTTTTTACCTCGCCGTTTTCCACAAAGAATCCGCCGGACCCGCTGTTGGTGAGCTGCACGCCCCAGGAACCGAGCAGATTTGTGAGCGAATACGGGCTGCCGAACCATCCGCAATAATCCAGAGGAATTTCGTCGGAAGAATTGCCGTTTCCGTTGCAGTCGTTGTCCCGGAACGCTTTCAGTACGGTCTTCAGTTCATTCAGCGTTCGCGGCATGGAAAGGTTCAGCTTATTCAGCCAGGTTTGATTAATGAACATCACGGTTTCGCACGCTGGTTCCACGCCCAGGAAAGCGGGCAAACAGTAGATCATTTCGTTCACATCGCTGGCCAGGGCCAATGTGTCCGGTTCGTCGGAAAACATTCTCCGCAGGGCAGGCGCAAGGCGAAAAGAGAGAAAATCCAATTCCAGAAACAAATCAGGATGAGCGGCGATATCGTTTTCATTCACCGCGTTCAGCAGGATATCGGGCAGATTGCCGGACGAGAGGCGGCTTTCCTTTGCTTTGCTCCAGTTTTCCGCTGTCATTTCTTCCCATGCAATGTCCACATTTGTTTCATATGCAATCTCCTGCATCAGGTCAAACAGCGTTTCCCTGTCCGTCCCCTCCGGCAGCACAATCAATCCGGTGAGCGCGGCTTTTTCCGTTTCGGCCAGCGCTGCCCCGCCGCACAGCGTCACCAGCGTCAATAATACGCACAAAAACCGTTTCATGAACTGAACCTCCTTAACAGTTAGCATTCACCTATAAATCATCCAACAAAGGGAACTGGGGCGAACAGCCCCAGCGTAACCTTTTATCATCAGACACTTGCGAAATCCTCCCGTTTTGTGTACAATGTTTGTCGTTATTCAGGGTTTGCAGGAAAAAAACCGGAGGCGCTTATGATGGAACCGGCGAAGCGGAATTACCAGCTGGAGATGGAAGAAGAAATCAGGCGGCTGGAGGCGCGGCGGGCGACGCTGCTTTTACATAGCTGCTGCGGGCCGTGCTCCAGCGCGGTGCTGGAAAGGCTGGCTGCGCATTTTGACGTGACGGTGCTGTACTACAACCCCAACATTGAGCCGGAGGAGGAGTACCGTCATCGGCTTTCCGAGCAGGAACGGCTGCTGTCGCTGCTGCCGGGGGACGTGAAGCTGCTGCCCTGTGCGTATGACCATGATGCCTTTTCTTCCTTCGCGGAAGGCATGGCGGACTGCCCGGAAGGGGGCGACAGGTGCCTTGCCTGCTTTGCCCTGCGCCTAAGAGAAACAGCGAAGCAGGCGAAGGAGCACGGCTTTGAATACTTCACAACCACACTGTCCGTCAGCCCCCACAAAAACGCGGACAGCGTGAACCGCGCCGGGGAAGCGGCAGGACGGGAATACGGGGTCAAATACCTGTTCGCCGATTTCAAAAAGAAAAACGGTTACCTGCGCTCGCTGCAGCTGTCAAAGCAATACGGTCTGTACCGGCAGGATTACTGCGGATGCCTGTACAGCAAGGCGCCTCATCAGAATCCTTCCCAATAATCCAGGTCAGGTTAAAATGCCCTTCGGGATGGCACAGGCTCCGCCTGAACGTGAAACCGCCCGATGGGGCGGTTCATTCATGATCATACCATATTTGAATTTTATCACACAGCGCTGTGTTTGTACATCCCAAAATGACCCGGGACACATTTTTTACACTTTTTTACCGTTCGGCCTTTGATCTTCCGTGGCATGCAACGCCGGCGCGAACTCCTTCCGGATGCTCGCGCCGGCCGCTTTTTTTCCTTACGCTTCGCTACCCGCCGGGGATACGGGTTGAGAGAATCGCTTCCACAGGCACCTCAAAAATAGCGGATAAAGCTACAAGGTTATCCACGGTGGGCAGGGTGGTGCCGTGCTGCCACTTGTAAATCGCCTGGGGCGTGGCGAAGCCAAGCATGCCCTGCAGGTCGCGCACGGACATGCCGCGCTCTTCCCGCAGCAGCAGGATGTTCAGGCCGGTCTGGCGCAGATTGATGACGGGAATGGTCACAGGAATCTCCTCCTTCTTGAAATCATGAAGCCACCGACCCGGTTCGAACGGGCAACCTCTGGCTTACAATTACAGGGCTCTGCCAATTGAGCTACGGCGGCGTTTTTGCGCAACAAAAAAATCCACTCTTCCGCGCGGGAACGGGTGGATACAGCAGCAAAAGCCGAACGCTGTGTCAGAGTTTTCGACACGAATGCATTTCCACTGCCGTTCTGTGATCGCGCAGCAAAATAATTCCCTTAACCGCGGGAGAAAACTGAATTCTTACGGGCAGGATGAAGAAACGGTCGATGGTCAGCATCGTGAAAAACTCCTTTCTTTCTTAAATTCCATCAGGGCCGCGATCCTCGGCGCGGCTTGACGGACGATCAGTCTGAAACTGATTTCCGTACTATCATATCACAGTTTTTCGCCTTTGTCATTATACTGACAGTATAATTTTGTAGCGTTTTTGCGGGATACCGTGAGTTTCGAATTGAAAAACGAAACGGACTGAACGGGAAGAAAAGTACCAGCACATTCGTTTTTTTCCATGAGAGGCAGGAAATGGACCCCGATTGATCGAATATAGTGATGCGTCTCAACCGAAGGAAAGGATGGAAAACGATATGAAAAACAAACTGATCGCATGGCTGACGATTGCGCTGATGCTGCTTACGGTGAACACCGCATTTGCGGAAGAAATGGATTACAAGGATCAGTACCCCGAAAGCCTGGTGTTTGAAAGCATCTGGAAAACCGGTGACTGGCAGATTGAATCCTACTGCGAGGACGCCGGCTTTAAGCTCATGGTGAAACACCAGCTGGCGGAAGGGAAATACACCGTGTGGGAGTACTCCGCCATCTACCAGGCGGAGAACAATACGCTGGTTTGCATGCCGTTCGGTATAAAGTATACGGAGGATACGAACAGCATAAGCGGGACTCTGGTCAACGAATACGAAGACGGCGACGCAATATTCTCTCTGGACGCGAAAGGAAGGCTGCTCTGGAAGGACCTGAAAGAAGACGCCGGCCGCGGTCTTGCTTTCACTAAGATCGGCATGTTCCTGGGAGGAAACTGGATCAAGGATCAGACCATGGTGGAGTTTGTCGATTGGCAGGACGGCGTATACGAAGTTCGTGTGACCGTGTTCGATCAGAGCGGACTGGCCAATAAGTACGGCGTGCTGAAGGGCGCTTACAGCTCGGCGCAGGATGCCGTCACAGTCAATGGAATCATGGAAGGCGACAGCAAGCCCGTCACCATCACGTTCTCTTTCAACGAAAACGGCCTGCTCGTGTGGAAAAACGAGGCGACCTCGGAAGTCATCGTGTTCGGCGTGGATGAATCCGCGGGCTGATTTGATTCTGTTTTTCAATTGAAAAGAAAATAATAAGCTTCCCGTTGAGAGAAAGCGAAACAAGGAACAGGATCATCCCTGATTTTTGCGGAGGATGATCCTGTTTCATATTTACAGGGTTTTTCCTTTATAACCTGCTTCAATCCATCTCGATCACGCCGGGATAATAGGTCATGATTTCGGTGTCCTGGTTGAGGAAGGTGGTCTGGGCGGCTTCGGGCGGCTGGTAGGGCTCGCCCTCCACGGCAATCTTCACCTGCTTCACGCCGGGAAACTGGGCGGCGGTGAACATCACGGCGCGCAAAGCCTGAATGCCGTTTTCGCCCTGGGCGGCCTGCACGAATTCTTTGGTAAAGTTGATGGTCACCACGCCGTCCTTCATGGTCACGCCCAGCAGTCCGCAGTCATCGGGAAGCGGCGCAGAAAGCCCGCTATCCTTTTTCGGGCCTTTCACCAGTTCCAGGATGGCGGTGGTCACATCCGCATCGGAAAACACCGTGCGCGTAACGGGCACCAGCATCCGTCCCGTAGACGAGGGAAAATACAGCTGCACGCTGCCCGTGCCCGCCATGGTTTCCACGCTTTCCAGGTTCAGATTGTCCCCTTTGAACACGCCGCTCACATCGGTGCCCCAGGTCAGCTTGCTGCGCTTCTGGCCGTCAAAGAGAAAGGATACTTCGTCCACCGAATCGAATTCACACAGCGCCTGCGCCACGGACTGCACCATCAGCGTTTCCTGCTCGGCGTTCGGGCAGTTCAGCGCTTCCTTGCTCAAATCCACCCGCGCCTTGCCGTCCGCAATGTCCAGGTCAAACTTTGTGCCCTCCGGCACCGTGGTTTTGAGGCCCAGCCTGGCCGCCGCCAGGTCGTTGGCGCTGCTTTGCACCATCAGGCTCAGCGTCGCCTTGGCGATGCCGTCCGTTTTATCCACCTGCCGCGTGACCGGCACCAGATAGCCTTCCCCATCCTGGTAATACACCACTGTGGGCTGGGTGTCGGCAGCGGTCAGCAGCGAGCTGTCCGATAACACCGGGATTTTATCCAGGTCGTCCGCCTGCCGCGTCGGAACCGTCTGGTCCTGCCGCAGCGCCAGAGCAACCACCAGCGCCGAAGCGCACAGGATCAGCATCCGTTCCACATCCACGCGACGTATGTTCAGTTTCCAGTTTCGTTTTTTCATGCCCGCACACTCCTTCACTTTGTCCTCGCGTTATCCTATGAAGGGCGCTTCGGCAATATGCCCCCTTGCCAGAAACGGCGATTGAGTTTATACTGATAGTCAGTTCTAAGTTTTGAGTTCTAAAGGATGATTATTTTATAAGGTAACTTCAGGCTTGGAACGATAAACTATGAACTATAGACTGAAAGGATTTTCATGAATAAAAATATTCAGGTTCAGGTAATCCGCAGCAGCCGGAAAACCATTGCCATGCGCGTCACCGGCCCTAACGAAGTTGAGATTCGCGCGCCCAGAAGCATGCGACAGGCGCAGATCGACGATTTTATCCGGCAGCACGAGGCCTGGCTCAGCAAGCATCTGAGCATCGTGAACCAGCGGGAGCAGGAATTGGCCGGCCTTCCTCCCCTGACCGATGCGGAAATCCGCTCTCTGGCTGACCAGGCGCTGGGAAAAATCCCTCCGCGGGTGCGATATTTTTCCAAACTGCTGAACGTGACCTACGGCAGCATCACCATCCGCAACCAGAAAAGCAAGTGGGGCAGCTGTTCCAGCCAGGGCAACCTGAACTTCAACTGCCTGCTCATGCTCTGCCCGCCCGAGGTGATGGACTACGTGGTGATCCATGAACTGTGCCACCGCAAAGAAATGAACCATTCGCCCCGCTTCTGGGCCGAGGTGGAAAACATCGACCCGGACTATAAAGCCCACCGCCAATGGCTGAAGGACGAGGGAAATAAGCTGATCGGAAGAATGGGCAGATAACGGCGAACGATCGAAAAGCACTTCTGACAGGCAGTGCTATTTACGGTATGTTGATCCGGCACAAAGGAGACAGGAAATGAAAGATATAAACTCACAGAAGCGTAAACCGAAAACCGCCGCGCTGCAAATCCCGGCCGCGCCGCCAAAGGACATGGTTCCCACACCGCCGGAAGGACTGACCCAGGCGGAAGTGGCCAGGCGGGCTGAGGCGGGTCAGAGCAACCGGCAGACGGCGGAGCCGGGAAAGAGCGTGCCGCGCATCGTAGCGGACAATTTGTTTACCCTGTTTAACCTGCTGAACTTTGCGCTGGCAGGCTGTCTGGCGCTGGTGGGTTCCTGGCGGAACATGCTGTTTTTGGGCGTGGTGTTTTCCAACACGCTGATCGGCACGGTGCAGGAGCTTCGGGCCCGCGCGATGCTGAAAAAGCTGCGGCTGCTGGAAGTGCGGGATGTCCGCGTGATCCGGGACGGCAGGGAGCAGAAATGCCCGCCGGACGGACTGGTGCTGGGCGACCTGGTCATTTTCAGCGCGGGCGACCAGATTCCCGCGGACGCCGCGATCGTTGACGGCGTCTGCGCGGCGGACGAATCGCTGCTCACCGGGGAGAGCGAGCCGGTGAACCATAAAACGGGCGAGCTGCTCATGTCCGGCTGCTTTTTGACCGAAGGCCGCGTCACCGCGCAGCTCATTGCCGTGGGCGACGACAGCTACGCCGCGCAGCTGATGCGCGAGGCGAAACAGATCCGCTCGCCGAAATCCGAGCTGATGACCGAAATGAACAAGCTTGTTTCCTTGGTCAGCAAGCTGCTGGTTCCCATTGGCGTACTGCTGTTTCTTCAGCAGGTGTTCCTGCAGAAATTGCCGGTCAGCGACGCGGTGCCTTCCGCCGTCGCCGCCATGATCGGCATGATCCCGGAAGGGCTGATTTTGCTCACTTCCGTCGCGCTGATGGCGGGTGTGGTGAAGCTGGGTCGGCGCAGGACGCTGGTGCAGGAACTGTTCGGCATCGAAACGCTGGCGCGGGTGGACGTCCTGTGTACGGATAAAACCGGCACGCTGACCACCGGGGAAATGGCGTTCGATCACGCCATTCTTCTGGAGGCGGACGAACAGGAATTCCGCGGTAAAGCAGCGGACTTCGTTTCGGCGTTTGAAGCGGAGTCCGGCACGCTTCGGGCCATCGCAGGCGCTTACAGGGCGGATGAAACCCGCAAAGCATCGTCCGTCCTGCCGTTCTCTTCGGCGCGAAAAAAGTCCGCCGTTTCCTTCACGGACGGAACAACGCTGATCATGGGCGCGCCTTCGTTTGTGGTAGGCGCAGTTCCCCCGGAAGCGAAGCAGGCGGCCGCGGAAGGCTTTCGCGTGCTGCTGCTGGCGGAGGCGAAGGGAACCCTTCAGGGAGATCATCTTCCCCAGGTGACCCGGCTGCTGGGCCTGTTCCTGCTTCGGGAAACCCTGCGTCCCTCCGCGAAGGACACCATCGAATGGTTCAATCAGGAAGGCGTATCGGTACGCATCATGAGCGGCGACGATCCGCGCACGGTGGCCGCTGCCGGGCGGGCGCTGGAGCTTAAAGGCTGCGAAAAGCTGGTGGACTGCGCAAAACTGACCGATGACGAGCTTTGCGCCGCGGCCCAGGATCACGTGGTTTTCGGCAGGCTGACCCCCGACAGGAAGCGCATCCTGGTGGAAGCGCTGAAAAAAGCCGGGCACAGCGTAGCCATGACCGGGGACGGCGTGAACGACATTCCGTCCCTCAAAGCGGCGGACTGCTCCATCGCCATGGCAGGCGGCGCGGAAGCTACCGAGCACGCAGCCCAGCTGGTGCTGCTGGACAATGATTTCAATTCGCTGCCCGCTGTGGTGTCGGAAGGCCGCAGGGTCATCGGCAACATCACGAGAACAGCCTCCCTGTTCCTGCAAAAGACGCTCTACTCCTTTGTGCTCAGCGTGCTGAACCTGCTGATCGGCTTGTTCCTGCCGCTGCGCTATCCATTCCAGCCCATCCATCTGACCATGGTCGGAGCGTTGACCGTAGGCATCCCTTCCTTCTTCCTGGCGCTGGAGCCAAGCAGCGAGCGGGCGAAGGGCAACTTTTTGAAACGCATCATCCTGAAAGCCGCGCCCGCGGCGTTGGGCGTGGTGTGCTGCGCGCTGGCAGCGATGATCGCCAACTATCTGGGCACGCCGGACGACGTTGCCTCCACCATGGCGGTCATCGCGGCGGGCGTGATCGGCCTGAGCAATCTGATCCTTACCTGCCTGCCGTTTTCCAGGCTTCGCGCCGCTGTCTGCGCGCTGATGTGCCTGGGGTTTGTTGGAGCGGTGGCGTTCTTCCCGGGCATATTCGCCCTGCATCCCCAGGCCATGACGGCCCAAAATTGGCTGACGCTGGCCGGGATGGCTGCCGGCGGTATCGCCGTGCTGCTGCTTGGCACGCTTGCCGTCCGCCCGATGATGCGCAGACTGGAAACGTCAAAATAGAATAATCCCCCGTATTCTTCCGCATGGGGGAGGAAAATACGGGGGATTGAAGCAAACGCGTTTTTATCAGAAGCTGGAAATGCCGAAAGCGTTCACCAGCGCGTCCACCTTTAAGCCGGCTTTGCACAGCGGGCAGTCGTGGCTGTCGTGGCTTTCATAGTCCATCAGGTCGCGTTCCATGTTGAAAATAGACACAATGGGGAAGCCCTCGCAGGAATCCACGGAGGTGTAAATCGCGCTGATGCCCACGGGGATGCCGCTGTAATACCGGATGGCTTCGATGGCCGCCTTGGCGGTGTAGCCCGTGGTGACGGACGCGGCCAGCACCAGCACATGCTTGCCCACGATCATGGGCGCGGAATTGTCGCGGAAGAGAAGCTGGCTGCCTGTGGTGTGTTCCGGTGTGACCACATAGATGGTGCGGTGGGCGTTCATGTTCATGAATCCCGCGCGGGTCAGCTCACTGGCCATGCACGCGCCGATCACTTCCGTGCCGTCCAGGCACAGGATGGTGTCAATGATGGTGGAAGGCTTGAATGTGGACGCCAGCTGCACCGCGGCTTCCCGGGCCTCGGACAGGCGGTGCTTGGTCATGGTCAGGTCGATGTAATAGTTGATGTGGCTGTGGCTGGTGGCAAAGTGGCCGCGCGCTACGCGCAGAGGCAGGTTGGAATTTGCGGTGGGGTATTTGATCAGCTGAATCGCCATTCAGATTCACTCCTTCTATGCGGATGCAGTTTTTTACTCTTCGGAACGTTGCAAATATCATACCAAATAATCCCGTTCCTGTCAAATAAGAAATTCTCCGCCTGGATATGAGAACGCAAATTTTTACCGCAGTCATACGGGGGAAAAAACAAATGATTCTGTTTATCTGCACCGGCAACACCTGCCGCAGCCCCATAGCGGCGGCAATCGCGAAAAGCTTCGGCCTGGACGCGCAGTCCGCCGGGATCATGACTTGCCCCGGCAGCCCGGCGTCATCCGCGGCAATCCGCGCCGCAAACCGCCACGGCATCGACCTGACGGGCCACCGGTCTCAGCCGGTCACGGAAGAACTGCTGATAAAAGCAGAACAGGTCTGGGTGATGACCCCGGACCATTGGGACGCGCTGAATATGATCTTCTGCGACCTGGCCGCCAAAGCCGATGTGCTTGAGCCCGCCATCCCCGACCCCTATGGCGGCGGTGACGACGCTTACGAGCGCTGCTTCCAGCGCCTGCTGTACGCCATGCGGCGGGCGGGGATCATTCCAAAACAACTGTAAAGGGTTACGATCACGAATACCCGCGCACCTGAAACCCGCGCTCATGCAGGAGCGCGGGTATTTCTTCTATGTCCATGTGTTCGATGTGGATATGCGCCTGGCTTTTCAGCTGCACCGCCAGCTTGCGCAGCTGGCTCACCGGGCCTTGGGCTTCCATTTCCACCCGGCCGTCCGGCAGGTTGTCCACCCAGCCGGTGAGGTACAGCTTCCTCGCCAGGTAATAGGCCGTGTAGCGAAAGCCCACGTGCTGCACCCGCCCGGAAAACACTACGTGCCAGCGGGTCATGCTCAGAACCCCGCGATCAGCCCGTGGCGCTCGGCATAAAAGCTGTCCAGGCCGCGGCAGGGAATCACGTCCACGGTGATTTGCGGATAGGCGGCCAGCAGCCGTTCCTTCAATTGCAGCGCCATTTCCTCGTTCAGGCTGTGGGAAATGACCACACGGTCGCCGCACAAGCCGATCCTGCCGATTTCCTCCATCATCACTTTCAGCATGTTCTTCGGGCCTCTTGCCTTGCCGCGCATGGCGATCTCGCCGTTATCGTCGCCCACGCCGATGCCCCAGAAGCCAAGGTGCCCGGCAATGAGGCCGACCAGGCGGTTCACGCGGCCCGCTTTGATGAGGTTGTGATACGAGGACAGGGAGAAAATGATGTGCGTTTTCGCGGCGGTCTCATACAGCGCTTTTTCGATTTCGTCGATGGATAGCCCTTGCCGAATCAACTCGCACGCCCTGCGGATGATCAGCACCGTTTCCGGGCCGGTGGCCTTGGTGTCGATCACGGCGATGCGCTTGTCGGGCTGCTCTTCCTCCACCATCTGCTTGGCGGTGCAGGCGCTGTTGTAGCTGCCGGACAGGTTGCTGGAAATGGTGAAGGCCAGCACGTTGCCCGGCTTGGAAAACTCCTCCACGAATGCCTGGGGCGAGGGGCACGCCGTTTGCGCCATTTCGCGGTGGTTCTCGTTGGCGGTCAGCATCCCGTCCACGGAGATTTTTTCATCGTCGATATATTCCGTTTGCCCCACCCGGATAATAAAAGGAATGGTGGCAAACTCCGCGCCGGGACATTCCACCGGCAAATCAAATAAATCACAGCTGGAATCCGCTACGATGCGCCAGGTCATAAACATGCCTCCGTTCTCATTTGGCGGTTCTTAAAGCATTTGTTGTACACAATGATATTATACCTGCAATCCGGGGTTTTGACAATCTCTGCCATGAATTTTTCCATGTTTTCTCATTGTTCTGCCATGTTGTTGTCCAATTTGAAACCGCCGCCCGGCTTGACCCGGACGGCGGAGCGGTGATTGGATTATGCTTTTTTCTCCTTCTGCCCGCACCCGCAGGGGCAGGAATCGCAGCTGCCGCAGCAGCCGGACTTTTTCGGCCTGCGCATCAGCCAGACCGCAAAACCCACTATAGCCGCGACCATGAGCAGGATGATGATGTCGGCAAGGTTCATAGCGAATGGCCTCCTATTTCAAGAACACTTTCAATCAGTATCAGTAACTTCAATGTGTACGTTGGGAAACCAGCTAAAAGCCTTCCCCTGGCAGGGGAAGGTGCAGGGTGTCGAAAAAGCTATTTTCGACACCCTGCGAATGAAATCGGAATCGGGATTCCGCTTTCATTCGATACATCAATTTCTTGTAAAATGGCGTTTTCGCAAGCGAAAACGCTCATTTTACGGCCAGAAATTGATAGCGGAAGCAAATTTCATTTGCTCCTCGGCGACGTACACGCCGCCGCCTGCGGATTACAATCGAAGGGTCTGTGGACCCTTCGATGCATCCCGGGGTTTTTCGACAGTCTGAGCCTTCCCCTGGCAGGGGAAGGTGGCCTGCGCGGAACAAAGATGGAGAGAGTGGCGGAGACAATTCGCGCAGGTCGGATGAGGTGAACCCTTGTTAATCGTTTCTAAAGTATCTATATTCATACCAAGCAAGGGGGAGTACCTCATCAGTCAGGCGCGAATTGACTTTCATACCCTCGCCAAGTTGGTTTCGCGCCTGACAGCTTCCCCTGCGAGGGGAAGCCTTTTGGTAACCGCCTTCTTTGTTGGTATGAAAGAAGAAACGCTAATTCCAACTTAAAGTGTTTTTCAATCATGCCAATCCAAACGCCATCCCCACCAGCCTGACAACCAGCGCGGCAACCCAGGCAAGGGCGCACTGCCAGAGGATGACGTACACTCCCCACTTGGCGCCCAGTTCCCGGCGGATGGAAGCGATGGCGGCGACGCAGGGGGTGTAGAGCAGGCTGAACACCAGCAGGGTCACGGCGGTAAGGGAGGTCATGACGGCGGGCAGACCCGCTTCCGTTGCGAACAGCACCTGCATTACGGATACCACGCTTTCCTTTGCCAGGAAGCCGCTGATCAGGGAGGTGACGATGCGCCAGTCGCCCAGGCCGATGGGCTTGAGGATCGGCGCGATAAACCCGGAAATCGCCGCCAGGATGCTGTCGGGCTTCTCCACCAGGTTCAGGCGGAAGTCAAAGGATTGCAGGAACCAGACAACGATGGTGGCAATCAGGATCACCGAGAAAGCCCGCTGGATAAAGTCCTTGGCCTTCTCCCATAAAAGCTGCATCACGCTGCGGGGGCTTGGCAGGCGGTAGTTGGGCAGCTCCATCACGAAGGGCACCGCTTCGCCCTTGAACAGGGTTTTCTTGTACAGCATCGCCACCAGTATGCCCACCGCAATGCCGGTCAGGTACAAAAGCAGGATGATCCACCAGGCGTGATCGGGGAAAAACGCTGTGACGAAAAAGCCGTAAATGGGCATTTTCGCGGTACAGCTCATGAAGGGGGTGAGCAGAATGGTCATTTTCCTGTCGCGCGCGCTGGGGAGGGTGCGGGTGGACATAACCGCGGGCACGGTGCAGCCAAAGCCGATGAGCATGGGCACGATGCTGCGGCCGGACAGACCGATGCGGCGCAGGGTCTTATCCATGAAGAAGGCCACGCGGGCGATATAGCCGCTGTCCTCCAGCATGGAGAGGAAGAAGAACATAGTGATGATGATGGGCAGGAAGCTGAGCACGCTGCCCACGCCCTCGAACAGCCCATCCAGCACCAGGCCCTGAATGGCCTCATTCACGTTGGCGGCGTTCATGGCGTTTTCGGTCAAGCCCGCTAAGGCGTCGATGCCTTCTTGCAGCAAGTCCTGTAAAAACGGCCCCACCAGGAAGAAGGACAGATAGAACATCAGGCCCATGATGAGAACGAACATGGGAATGGCCGTCCATTTGCCGGTGAGCACTTCGTCGATTTTCCGGCTGCGGATGTGCTCTTTGCTCTCCCGGGGCTTGATGACGCATTCGTCGCAGACTTTCTGAATGTAGGAAAAGCGCATGTCCGCCATGGCGGCGCTGCGGTCGAGCTTGCGCTCCTTTTCCATCTGGAACACGATATGCTCCAGGGCGTCCTTTTCGTTCTGGTCAAGGTTCAGCTGATTTAATATCAGCTCGTCGCCCTCGATGATCTTGCTGGCGGCGAAGCGAAGCGGCAGGTCCGCTTCCGTGGCGTGATCCTCGATCAGATGGCCCACCGCGTGCAGGCAGCGGTGTACCGCGCCGCCGTTGTCCGTGCTGTCGCAGAAGTCCTGCCGCAGTGGTTTTTCCTGGTATTTTGCGATGTGCACCGCATGCTTCACCAATTCGTCCACGCCCTGGTTCTTCGCGGCGGAGATCGGCACCACGGGCACACCGAGCATGCTTTCCATGCGGTTGATGTCCACCGTGCCGCCGTTGCCGCGCATCTCGTCCATCATGTTCAGCGCCACCACCATGGGCACGTCCATTTCCAGCAGCTGCATGGTCAGGTACAGGTTGCGCTCAATGTTGGTAGCGTCCACGATGTTGATGATGGCCTTGGGCTTCTGCTCCAGCACGAAGTCCCGGCTCACCAGCTCCTCGCTGGAATAGGGGGACATGGAATAAATGCCCGGCAGGTCGGTGATGAGGGTGTTGTCATGGCCCCGGATGGCTCCGTCCTTGCGGTCGACGGTCACGCCAGGGAAATTGCCCACGTGCTGGTTCGCACCTGTCAGTTGGTTGAACAGGGTCGTTTTGCCGCTGTTCTGGTTGCCCACCAGGGCGAAGGTCAGCTTCGTGCCGTCTGGCAGGGGGTCGCCGCTGCCTTTGGGGTGAAATTTTCCTTCCTCGCCCAAACCAGGATGGGCGATCCTCCGCTTCCGGGAATTGGTTCCCTCCGAAGCGGCGGTTTCCTTTACCGGCTCCGCCGTGATCTTTTCCGCGTCAGCCAGGCGCAGGGTCAGTTCATACCCGTGAATGCGCAGCTCCATCGGGTCGCCCAGAGGGGCCAGCTTCACCAGCGTCGCTTCCGCGCCCGGAATCACGCCCATGTCCAGAAAATGCTGGCGCAGCGCGCCTTCGCCGCCCACCGTGATGATCCGCACCGTTTGGCCGGGCTTCAAATCCTTCAGCGTCATACGATCCTTCCTTCCCGATTTTGCACGAATGGGATTCGTGTCGGAAACAAACAGTTAGCTAATCCTTACATTGGGTAGTATAATCTAACTCTCAGGGATTGTCAAGCGGAAATTCGACAGAATTCTGTTTTTTGAAATCCTTTTCCGCTGCCATTTATTCGTTGCGCGGTGATTCCGTTTTGTTGTATAAACATGAAAACGCGTTGACCGAATGATCCGACATACAGTATAATATTACGCGGATGGGCGGAAAGCGACGGCGAATTTTACCCATGCAGTACACGATGATGTTCGGGAAATACCCGCGCTGACTGTTTTGACTTCGGAAGACAGAATAATGCTGTTCAGTATCTAAAAAGGAGAAAGCGAATGAAAAGAATCCGGTATATTGATTCCATCAAAGGATTTGCTGTCATCTGTGTTGTCATAGGACATGTCGCAAACGGATATTTGGGTTACAGAAATGCCGATATCGTATATTACAATATTTTTAATGTCCTCTATGCTTTTCATATGCCTCTGTTTTTTGCCGTCAGCGGATTTCTGTTTGGGCGGGCATACAGTTCGGACGAAGGAATCAGGAAAGAAAAAATAAAAGCGCAGATCATCAATCTTATATGCATTTACCTTTTGCACAGCCTCCTCCTGGGAGTATCCAAAATGATCTTCAGTCAGTATACAAACAATCGGGTTACAGCAATCGATCTTATTCAGATACCGATCAAACCATTGGAGCTTTTCTGGTATCTTTTTGTACTGATCATTTATTATTTTGTTTTCAGCAGAGAAATGATCATGCGCCTGAAAAGCGCCGTCATTTTTTTTGCAGCGTTTGTTTTAGGCGCGATCAGTACATGGCTTCCGGAGTATCTGGTGTTTGATTTGAAGCGGGCGCTGTATTATCTCCTGTTCTTCTATCTTGGAATCATTTTGAACAAAAAGGAAGAAATCCTGGAAAAGAAGCGTCTTGCGTTCCTGTTATTCCCCTGTATCATCCTGCTGTATATCATGTTCTGGAATCAGAAAATAAAACTGAACAGTATTCTGCTTGTCAGCCAGGCGTTGGGGTTTACCTGTTCGCTTTTCGTGTTCTGCGTGTTCAAACAGTACAGAATACTGGGAGAGAATCGGTTTCTCCGCTTTATCGGCCGATACGGACTCGAGATTTACCTGCTGCACACATATATCCTGACCGCTTTCCGGGCGCTATTGAAACAATTGAATATCAATAGCATCCCCATAATCCTTCTTGTCAGTTCGCTCGCCGGCGTTTTCATACCGATCGCAATCGCCGCCATAAGCAAAAAACTGCATATATACGATTTTCTGTTCAGTCCATATAAACGCAGGCTGCACGGCGCTCCTCCCCAATAGGAGCGCGCCGTCCGCTTCGCGGCGTCACGGCAGAATGTCGATTTGTGTCCCAAGAGGCGTCATGTCGTAAAGCGCAAGCGCGTCGCTGTCATTTAAGGCGATACACCCCGCCGTCCAGTCCGTGGCTGTCCCGCCGCCGTGGATGTAGATTTCCCCGCCCAAAGCGCTGCCCCAGGGCGGGCGTTCGCCGGTTTTGACGCGTTTCCGGATGCAGGCGATGAATTCTTCGGGGGCGTTCACGCGCCGGGCGTCCTGTTCACCGGGATAGCTGACGCCCAGCGCCGGGCCGTATTTGCCGATCTTTTTCAGGCAGACGAAATACCGCCCTTCCGGGGTTTTACCGTCCCCTTCCTTTTCTTTCGGGCCGACAGGACACTGACCGAGCGCAATTGGAAAAGTAAGCAGGATTTCATCGCCATCATTGAACAGCGTTAAGCGTCTGGCCGCTTTTTCGATCTGGATGCGCATGGGAAATTTCCCCCTTTCTGAATACAGGATACCATACATATCAACAAAAGGGAAGCAGCGTAAGCGCAATATAGCACAGCGCGCCGGAGAGCAGACCATGGAGCGTTCGAAGCAGAGCAAGCTGCCAGACGGTCACGCCGCTGTCCTGCCAGAAGGCGGCGTTCTGCAGCAGCAGCGACAGCCCGCCGAAGGAGCAGGCGGCGCAAATGAGCGGCGCAGGAAAAGGCATATTCAGGCCAAGGATGGCTTTCACCCCGGCAGTCACTTCCAAGGCGCATTGCAATGCAGTCTGCGCTTCCTTTGACAGCACCGGGAACACACAGGCGGCCATCCTGGCGGCGATGCATCCCAGCATCATACATAATGCCACCGTGAGCAAAGCCAAAGCACTTTCACGCAGCGCTGTTCCGAGCGGCATGGGAGCGGCAGACGGAGCGAATAGTTTTTCTGGACAACGGATACACAGACCGATCATCAGAGCGCCCAGGATATGGCAAATGAAAATCACCCATCCCAAGCGACTGTCCCCCAGCCAGCCGCCTGCCGTACCGATAAAGAACATGGGACTCATCGTGCCCGTCATCGCGGCGGCGCGCAGAGCTCCCCTGCCTTGCATATTCATTTCCCGCATCAGCCGCGCTCCGCCAGGAGAGCCGCACAGCCAGCCCATGATTATTTTTAACGCCATGCCGCCTTTCATCCTGCCGCTGACCATCAGCATACACACCATGAACGGCCCCAATACCGGCACCACCGCCCGCGTCCACAGCGAAAGCGCTTCTCCCGCCGCTTTCGCCGCCTCTCCCGGATACGCCATCATCGCCCCTGCCAGCGCTCCAAACGCCGCGGCTTCCAGCATCCGCATCGCCTCCGGGGACAAGGTATGTGCGGAAAGCGTTATTCAGAACGCAGCCGCCCTGCAATTACAAAATCTATTAGGTTATTGCTCGCCCAATTGAATCGTGAATTCAGATGCGGGATGAGAAATCGTTCCAGACAAGGAACGAAACCGCAGGAATACTGGGGCCGAAGCGCTCGAAAAACAATCCGGTGGATTGTTTTTAGCGGAGGCCGGGCGG
>JAFWQM010000160.1 GCA_017509065.1 Clostridia bacterium | reverse complement strand
GTTGTCAGACACATCGTTCTAAATGTGCTCAAAAATATGGATGATAAGCTATCTGTCGCCAGAAGAAGAAGACGCTGTGCCTATGATGATGCTTATCTCGAAAAAGTCATACTCTCTATTCATGCGTGAGCCGTGTTTTTTTAACAATTCACTCTTGCAAGCCCTGCAAATTCATGTATAATTGAAGTGAAACCAACAGCATCCAGTGATTCATTTCAGAAAGGAAGATTGCCATGATTGCCTGGAAAAATCTTGATATGACCGCCGCTTACGGGAAGCTTCAGCAGCTCAAAAACCGTGTGAATTTGCAGGAAGCCATGAGCGGTGAAAACGGCGCAAAGCGCGTGAAGGAATACAGCGTGCCTATGGCAGGCGGCCTTTGCTACAACTACGCCGCCAAGCAGGTAGACAGCGAAGTGCTCTCCGCCCTGAAAGACCTGGCGGAGGAAATGCAGCTCACCGAAAAGTACGCCGGTCTGTACAACGGCGAGGTCATCAACACCGGCGAAAAGCGCCTGGTGCTGCATCAGTTGACCCGCGGGCAGCTCGGAAACGACGTCATCGCCGACGGCGTGAATAAACGGGCATTCTATGTGGGCGAGCAGAAGAAAGCCGCGGCCTTCGCTAAGAAAGTCCATGCGGGCGAAATCACCAACGCCGCGGGCGAAAAGTTCACCACCGTCGTGCAGATCGGCATCGGCGGCAGCGACCTGGGCCCCCGCGCCATGTACCTGGCCCTGGAAAACTGGGCGAAGCAGAACGGCTGCTTTAAAATGGAAGCACGATTCATCAGCAACGTTGACCCCGACGACGCGGCGAGCGTGCTAAAGGGAATCGATGTGGCCCATTCCCTGTTCGTGCTGGTGAGCAAGTCGGGCACCACGCTCGAAACCCTGACCAATGAATCCTTCGTGAAGGACGCGCTGAAAAACGCGGGCCTCGACCCCGCGAAGCACATGGTGGCCGTCACCAGCGAGACCTCTCCCCTCGCCAAGAGCAGCGACTACCTGGCCGCCTTCTTCATGGACGACTACATCGGCGGGCGTTATTCCTCCACCTCCTGCGTAGGCGGCGCGGTGCTGTCCCTGGCCTTTGGGCCGGAAATCTTCGCCCGTTTCCTGAGCGGCGCGGCGGAAGAGGATAAACTTGCCACGAACCCCGATCTGCTCAAAAACCCCGCCATGCTGGACGCGCTGATCGGCGTGTACGAGCGCAACGTGCAGGGCTATCCCGCCACCGCCGTGCTGCCCTACTCCCAGGCGCTGAGCCGCTTCCCGGCGCATTTGCAGCAGCTTGACATGGAGAGCAACGGAAAGTCCGTGAACCGCTTCGGCGAGCCCGTGGATTACGTCACCGGCCCCGTCATCTTCGGCGAGCCCGGCACCAACGGCCAGCACTCCTTCTATCAGCTTCTGCACCAGGGCACCGACATCATCCCGCTGCAGTTCGTTGGCTTCAGGAAGAATCAGGCGGGCATGGACGTGGACATCCAGGGCAGCACCAGCCAGCAAAAGCTCTGCGCCAACGTGGCCGCCCAGATCATGGCCTTCGCCTGCGGCAAGCAGGACGCGAACCCCAACAAGAGCTTTGCAGGCGGACGCCCATCCTCCATCATCATCGGCGACCAGCTGACCCCCGAAGCCCTCGGCGCGCTGCTGGCGCACTTTGAAAACAAGGTCATGTTCCAGGGCTTTGCCTGGAACCTGAACAGCTTCGACCAGGAGGGCGTGCAGCTCGGCAAAGTCCTCGCCAAGCGCGTTCTCGCCCACGACACCGATGGCGCGTTAAAGGTGTACAGCGATTTGCTGGACATTTAATACTTCTCTCAAATCTATTTAAGAACAATATAATATAAAAAGCGCACTTTCACACCGCCCGAGGGAGGATGATAAGTGCGCTTTTTTATGCTGTTTTATCGGTTCAAGTCTGGACGACTCAATCAGACGGTCAGCCGCGGAAGTGATAGCCCACGCGCAGCTTCAGCGCCTGGGGATAATCGCCGAATTGTTCGCCGAACAGATTGAGCCCGCCCACGTTTTCCGCGTCCGCCGGCACGCCGATGCGGATACTGATATAGCGGTAGGGGTCGAGCTCCAGCTCGCGGATGGTCACGTCGCTGACGCGCTGGCTGTCCAGGTAGCTGCCGGTTGTGTCCACCCGCCACGTCTTTAGGAAGCCGAACTGGGTGCTGGTGTCGCTCCACCAGGCCGGGGTCAGGCTGCCGTGGCGGCCTCCGCAGTCGCAGGGAGACGTCCAAATCCCCAGGCGCTTGCGGTTGATTTCCACCACAATGTCGCTCTTCCAGGGGTTGCGGTACATAGGAGCCTCGGAGCAAGCCTCGAAGGAGACCTCCAGCCAGTCGATGTCCGTGTAATCCTGGTTGATTGCTGAAAACCGGTATTCCAAAAAACCCTGCTGCAGCCAGATCAGTTGGGCGGAAAAGCGTTCGGGCAGATAAAAGGAAGCGGGCACGTCCATCATGCCGATGTACGCGGTGGCGCTGGCCAGGCCGCAGGTCGGCTGGATGCCCTCCGCTGTGCTGAACCCGCCGATGGGCATGGTGTAGGTCACGCATTCATCGGGAATATCTTCCTCCGGCACCAGGTCAATGCCAATCCGGTCCAGGCGGCGGGAACAAAGCTTCAGCGTGCCCCGCATGCCCGGCTGGTTTTCTGTGGTAATCAGACCCGCTTTTTTCAGCACCTGCACGGCCAGCGCCGCCGTGGACATGGGCAGGTCCAGCGCTTCCGCGATTTCACCGATGCTCAAGCTTTTCTTGCCCAGAAGCCGCATCACATCCAGTCGTACCGGGGATGACAGCGCATGGCAGATGGTCGATAAGGTTTCAGGATCATCCAGCGCCAGCTGGGCTATTTTTCCATGAATATCACTCACTGTTTTTCATCCCCTTTTCAGCTGTCCGCTTCATCCGCCTGCGCAATGATCCGCTGATAGTTTTCCGGGTCAGTGTCCCCCTCCGTGTTGATGAGCAGGATCACCGAATCCTCGTTCAAGTGCAGCTGCTTTCTCATTTCCGCGTAAGCAGGATTCCTCATCAGCAAATCGACCAGGCCCGCGGTAACAGCGCCGGATTCCCCTGCCGTGATTCCCGCTTTCCTGAGCAAACGCATCCCGTGACAGGCCATTTCATCGTCGCATACAAAGCCGCCCATGGCGCAGCCATTCAGAATATCCCAGGCCAGCACGCAGGGCACAGCGCAGTTCAGCCCTGCCATGATCGTTTCCCCTGACCCTGCAGCCGCATGCGGCAAGCCGTCCGCCTTCTCAAACGATTCATAAAAGCAGGCCGCTTCCCGAGGCTCCACCGTCGCAATAACAGGCGGATGCTCGGGATAGGTCTCCACAGCGGCGGCGGCGATCGCGCCGGCCAAAGCCCCGACGCCCGCCTGCAGGAAAATGTGGGTGGGCCGTTCTTTCATCTGCGAGATTGCTTCGTAAAACAGCGTGGTGTATCCCTGCATGATCCAGCGCGGCACTTCTTCATAACCCGGCCCGGAAGTATCCTGAATCAGATACCAGCCTCTTTCCTCCGCCAGCTTCATCGTCCAGGCCACGCAGTCGTCATAGCGCAAATCTGTGATGGACGCATCGGCGTTCCCCGCGTCGCGGATTGCCTGTGCCCGCGCTTCCACCGTTCCTTTCGGCAGATAGACATGCGCCCTGCATCCCAGGATGCCCGCTGCCCAGGAAACCCCTTTTCCGTGGTTACCATCCGTTGTGGTCACGAATTCCATGCTGCGGATGCGGTCACGAAAAGGAGATTCTTTCAGCATATCAATGGTCGTTTCAAGCGGGTTCAGGCTGAATTCCCGGCAAATCATCCGGAACATCGCATAGATGCCGCCCAGTCCCTTGAACGCTTTGATACCGAATCGTCCGGATTCATCCTTCACATAGACGGATTGATTCAAACGCGCCAACGGCGTTTCCGCGTATACGGGCAGCATGCGATGAAGCCGCCGGACCTCCGCCGTCTGATCAAAAGAGAAATCCGACGCGGTGATATGATGCATGTGTTGATTCGCCGCAAATTGGATCATGGTCAACTCCTCCCCGCCGTTTGTACCCATTTTACCATATTCCGCTATCGGAGAAAAGCGGAAAAACAAAAAAAGCCCCGCTATGCAGCTTCACCTCTCGCGGCAACGACGCCACATCAAGAGGTGAGAACAGGTGTATAGCGGAGCGGTACACTGTAATTCGTTCAAAGTCTGCTTCTTCCCTGACCCGGAGAAACCGCAGGGGTTTTCCGGGTCAGGGAGAAGTGATCAATCGGCTGTTAAGCCGCTTCGCGCTTTCTGCGCAGGATCAGCCACAGGGCCGCAGCCATGAGGCTCAGGCCGGTGACAGTGTAGAGGGTGGTGCCAGAGCCGCCGGTAGCGGGGAGTTCGACACCGGGAATGTTGCCTACGATGAATGTGGCGGGAACAGCATCCTGAGCTTCGTTCACATCCGTTGTAGCCGGATCATCGGCAACTGCTTCCTGAACTGCTGTGTAGGTAACCGTGGTGATGGAGGAACTATTCTCAGTTGTCACTGTTCCTCCGGTAATGGTGAAGATAATCTCCTGGGACATCATATTGTACCCGGCAGGAGGTTGGATTTCAACCAACTTGTACTGTCCGTCCGCCAGATCCGAGAAAGTGTATTCACCGGAAGCAGGAATTGTGACTTCGTCACGCACGTTCACATAATTGCCTGTTCCGTCATCCTTCTTCAACTGGAACTTAGCACCGGACAGTCTCACTTCAGGATTGCTTTCATGTTTAACCTTAACAATCCTGATGTTTGTACTGGGCAGTTCATTCGTGAAGCTGAAATCATATCCGCTGGCAGCCTCTGCATCCGCATTCGCTGCCGTCTGCTCTACGCCGCCAATCGTATATGCGGTTTCTGCCACTGTGTACGTGATCAGCTTGCCTGCTGTATCATACTTCGGCAGATCGTTCCAGGTATGCGTCCATGCCGGGCTTTCCGTCCCGTTCAGCGTTACAACTGTCGTTACGCTGCTACTGATCGTATGCACCACAGGCTCTGCGTTCTCGCCTTCTCCGGGCACCGTC
>JAFWQM010000159.1 GCA_017509065.1 Clostridia bacterium | reverse complement strand
CTTCTTCGGCCAGGTGTACGTGCTGAAGAAGGAAGAGGGCGGCCGTCATACCCCCTTCTTCAACGGCTATCGTCCCCAGTTCTTCTTCCGCACCACGGACGTGACCGGCTCCATCAAGCTGCCCGAGGGCGTTGAGATGGTCATGCCCGGCGACAACGTGGAAATGGAAGTGGAACTGATCACCCCCATCGCCATCGAAGCCGGTCTGCGCTTCGCTATCCGCGAAGGCGGCCACACCGTAGGCGCTGGCGCCGTGGTGCGCATGGTAGAATAATTTCGGGTCTCCCGGCTTATTCGCTCAAAAAACTCACAGGCGCTGCCTCTTTCCCGCGAATTGCGCGGAAAGCGGCAGCGCTTTTCTTTTTGTTCGACAGTATCCCGTTTTTTATTCCGTAAGATGTTTTCCTTGACAAGCGGCGGCAATTTCATTATGCTGAATGCAGCGGTGAATCGAAAAGAAAAAACAGTTGGGAGGCAAAGCATGAAGCAGACGGATCTATTGGCCCGGCGGTTTGAACAGCTCAAAACCCGCGTGGGCGGAAACCGGGAAAAAAGGCATTTTGAGTTTACCTTCGGAACGCCCGAGGAGGAGCACTTGGGGATCACGCCTCCCAGCCGGGCGACGGTGCGCATCCTTTCGGAGATCCATTTCGCCCTGGAAATGTCCCGCCAGGCAGGGCAGCGGTATGACGGGCCTATCGGCGCGGCTCTTTCGGTGCTGGAAGATTGCATGGACCGGGAAGGGGCGCTCACCAACGCGGCCTGCGTTCAGGCGGAAAAAGAACTGCTGCCCCTCCGGGAAGCCGCCAAGGAATATCGTTTGATTTACGTTTCCCACGCCCACATCGATATGAACTGGATGTGGGGCATGCAGGAAACGGTGGCGGCCACCCTGTCCACCTTCCGGTCGGTGCTGCATATGATGGAGGAATACCCGGAATTCACCTTCATGCAGTCCCAGGCTTCGGTATACAAAATCGTGGAACAGTTCGACCCGGAATTGATGCCGGAAATCAAGGCCCGCATTGCCGAAGGCCGGTGGGAAGTGACCGCCAACGCCTGGGTGGAAACGGACAAGAACATGCCCTCCACCGAATCGCTGCTGCATCACGTGGAAGTGACCCGGCGCTATCTTGAAAATGTGTGGGGCGTGGATACGGACAAGGTGCAGGTGGACTTTTCCCCCGACACCTTCGGTCACAGCCGCTTCATTCCCGAAATCAGCCGCTTTGCGGGCATCCGGTATTATTACCACTGCCGGGGCACCAGAGAAGACGAGGTCCTGTTCCGCTACCGCGCGCCCTCCGGGGCCGAGGTATTGACCTACAAGGAGCCGTACTGGTACAACAGCGGCGTTTGTCCGGAAAACGGCATCGGCCTGCCCCTCCTTTCGGAAAAGTGCCAGGGCCTGAAAACGGGCCTGATCGTGTACGGTGTGGGGAACCATGGCGGCGGCCCCACCCGGCGGGACATCGAACGCGTTTTGGAAATGAAGGATTGGCCCGTATTCCCCGCCGTGCGCTTTGGCACGCTGCATGAATTCTTTCATGAGGCGGAAACCCTGTCCGCCCAATTCCCTGTGATCGATCACGAATTGAACGCCATTTTCACCGGCTGCTACACCACCCAGAGCCGCATCAAAATGGCCAATCGCCGCAGTGAAACGTCCCTTTCCGACGCCGCCCAAATGTGCGCCCTGGGCCATTTCGCCGCCCGGACGGAATATCCTCATCAACGGCTGGACGACGCCTGGCAGAAGGTGCTGTTCACCCATTTCCACGATATCCTTACCGGCTCCTGCGTGCAGGAAAGCCGGGAATACGCCATGGCGCTGTTCGCCGACGCCCTGTCCATTTCGCAAACCGCCCTGGGCAACGCCCTGCGGGTCATCTCTGAATCGGTGGACACTTCCGCTTTCATGACGGACGAGGATATTTCCCAGGATCAGGCGGAAGGCGCGGGCGTGGGGGCCGGGGTATGGTTCGGCGTGGGCCATTCCATGGGACGGGAGCTGAGCCACTACGCCGGAGTGCCCAATCCCGAGCGCGGCGCGGGAAAAACGCGGGTATATACCGTGTTCAACACCGCCGCGGAGGATCGGGAAGAAGCGACGGAAATCACCCTTTGGGATTATACCGGAGATTTGAGCCGTTTGGAGGCGGTGGACAGCAAGGGGCAAACCCTGCCTTTGCAGCTTGCGCCCGGCATGCCCAAGCGGTACTGGGATCACTGGTACGCCAGCCTTTCCGTGCGGGTATCCGTTCCCGCTTTGGGTTATGCTGTGATCGCCATTCGGGAAAAACCTTTGGATCGTTATCCAGTCTACCGGCTGGACGATGCGCGGATCGAGGAGGAAATGGGCCCCTGTGTGCTGGAAAACGAGCACCTGCTGGCGCGTTTTGACAGCGTTTCCGGCGCACTGGTATCGCTCATGGACAAAGAAACCGGGGAAGAACAGTTGGCAGCTCCCGCTCGACTCTGCGTGGCGGATACGGAGAAAAGCACCAGCGACGCCTGGCACATCGGGCGCTATGTAGGCATTCAGCCCGTGGAACGCACGGTGCGCTTTCGTCCGGCGAAAGGAAATGTGCGCTCCCACCTGGAAATCGAGCAGAAGACCCTGTCTTCGTCCATCATCACCCGCGTTTCTTTGGACGCGGGCGCGCGGGAACTGCGATACGAATGGGAAATCGATTGGCAGGAAGCGGCAAATAAGGACGATACCGTGCCGGTGCTGGTCTTCCGCGCGCCGCTCAAAGAAAAAGCCGGGGAATGCCTGTGCGACGTGCCCGGCGGTTTCATCCGGCGGGAAGCGGCCTGGCGGGATATGCCCTGCCTGACCTTCGCTTCCGCGCGGAATGGGAAATGTGCCCTCACCTTAGCGGCGGACAGCAAATACGGCTACCGGCTGGCGGAGGGCGTTATCAGCTGTACCCTGATCAATTCCGCCGGAAACCCCGATCCTTACCCTGAAAGGGGTCTGCATCGGATCACCCTGTGGCTGCATGTAGGAAACGACAGCCCCGCCGCCCTGCTTCGCCGCGTGGCTGCCCTGAACCGGCCTCTGATTGCCATGTCCACCAAAGCCCAGCCCGGGGAACTGCCGCCGGAAATGCGGTTGTTGGGCTTCCAGGCGAAAAGCGCTGTGCTGTCCGGGGTGGAATTGACGGAAAAAAACGCGCTGCGGGTGCGCGTGGTGGAAACCGGGGGAATGGAAGATACCGTGACCCTCACCCTTCCCTTTGCCGTTGGGTCCGCAAGGCTTGCGGACATGAAGGGCAACGCCACAGGCGATATAAAGATTGAAGGCCGCGCCGCCGTTTTCTCCGTTGGTCCCTGGCGCATCCAGGAAGCGCTGATGATTCCACAATAAAAGCTGACCGGCTGCTCTTGATGCAAGGGCAGCCGGTCGATTGCATTTTACGCGAAACGTCTCGTCAAAGGTCCGCTGGCGGCGGTGACGATGCCGCCGGACAGCAGGAAGCGCTTCATATTGCGCTGCAAACTGGTGTCCTCCGGCAGAGCGTCCAGGGATATGCCCTGCTGCTGGGGCGGGGCTAAATGATAGACCCATTGCAGCACGGCTTCCCGTTCGTCGTCCGTGCAGGGCGTCAGGTCGAAAGCTCGCTGGAAGCGCAGGATGCGGGACTCAGGGGGAAGCAGTTCGGCCAAGGCGGGGGAGAGCAGCCAGGATTCGCAGGTGATGGGCGCGTCCTTCCACGCGGGGAAATAATCGGCAAGGAACGCTTTCGCTCGATCCACGGAGGCGTTCAGCAGAGAAGCTTCCAAACGGCAGTCCGAGGGGATGTGCAAGACAATGGACCGACCGTCCCCTTCCTCCAGCAATTCGTATTCCAATTCGCCTAAACGGAACAGTTTGGCATTGATCTGCCGGGTGGTCCAGAATCCCCGGTCGAAGCCGTATGTGCCGTAGGACCGGAAATGCTCCTGTACGAACCGGGTGAAACACCCCATGGTTTCGATCATCACCTCTTCGGGCAGATCGCGCCAGGGGCCGTTCCAGCGGTTTTGAGCGGCTGTGATCAACTGCCGCGCCATTTCTTCGGCCCCGTCGTTCCCTTCCTCCGGCGGGCCGCCGGAAAAGTCTTTCAGCCCTCCCCAGGCAAAGTCCATGACCCGCAGGGCAAAGGGGCGGGGCATATGAATGGCATGGAGCAGCCTTTCCAGGCCGTCCTGAATCAGCATGCCGTCGTTGATCCGGAACACTTCTTCCATGCGCGGCGCGTGGCGCACCTGTTCTTCGATTTTCTTCTCTTCCTCTGCCGCGTCCTCGGCCATGCGCCAGTTTTCCTCCGGTCCGGGGGTCAGGCCCAGGGCTTCCACCGCAGCCATCTTTTCCCGCAGGACGCTTTGGAAACTGTCCCAATCGGGAGCATCATCCTGTCCCAGTGCTTTCATGGCCACCGCCGCGGCCCTGGGAAACAGCAGATAAGCCGCCCGCTGGACATTGGTGATCCGCTCGGCCCACAGGGTGCATTCCAAGCCCAGCAGGTTTTCTTCATGCCCTTCCGCGTAATCGGGTACCAGCGGCGCATTCCAGATACCGTAGGCGTCGATGCTGGAATAGGGCCGGTTCACGTAGTAATACTCCACGTCGGAACAGATCACCTGCCCGCCGCCCGCCATAAACGCTTTGGTTTCTTTTTTATTGCCCAGCCAGTGCTGCACGATGAAATGCGGGGGCAGGCCGCCGCCCTCTAAGCATTCGTTCCAAACGATTGTTTTTTTGCCCTTCTCTGCCAGATATGCCCCGATTTCCAGCACCAAGGACCGCTGCAGGGCGCGTTCGTCAGCGAGCCCTTCTTCCTGCACGCGCTTCTGGCAGTCCGGGCAGCGCCGCCAGTGCATTTTCACGGCTTCGTCGCCGCCGATGTGGACTGCGGGGCCGGGAAACAGGTCCACTACCTCGTCTAAGATGTCTTTCAGGAACCGCACGGCGCTTTCCTTGCCCGCGCAAATCAGGTTGGGGAACACCCCGGCGTAGGTCATGACGCGGTAAGTATAGGGCTGTTCATCAATCACTTCTCCCGACAGCCTTGGCAGCGCGCGGCGGCAGCCGAACTGCGGATAGGCGGCCAGCATGGCGCTGGCGTGGCCGGGCACCTCGATTTCGGGCACGATTTCAACGCCTTTTTCCTTGGCGAAGGCCACGATATCCCGGACCTCCTGCTGGGTATAAAACCCGCAGTTGTTTTCCGTTTCGGACACGCGATCGCTGAAATAGGAGGCGCCGCGAAAGGCGCCCACCTGGGTGAGCAGGGGATACTTTTTGATTTCCAGCCGCCAGCCCTGATCGTCCGTCAAATGCCAGTGCATCCGGTTCATGCCGCAGGTCGCTGCGGCTTCGATGACGCGGCAAACGTCTTGGGCAGGCAAAAAATGCCGGGCCGGGTCCAGCATAAAGCCCCGGTAGGGCCACGCTTTTCTTTCCATGAACTGCTTCCTTTCCATCATGTTTATTTCTGCCAATAAAATACCACATTTTCCCCGCTTTTTCAAGCGCCGGAAGCGGAAAAAGCCATAACCCTGCTTGCAAAAAAACGGTTTATGCTTTATGATAGAAAAGGAAAGAAAAAACACCGCGTTCAGAACGTTTATCAATTCCCGGCGCGCATCGCCGCGCCGCCGAAAGGGGTAATTCAATATGGCCATCGTTCTTCGTTCGGAGCATCCCCGGCCAGACCGCCTGCGGAAAAACTGGCTCACGCTGAACGGTCCATGGCGGTTTGCTTTCGATGAGAAAAACGTGGGGAAAAAGGAAGCCTGGTATCGGGAAAAAAAGTACCCGCTGGAGATTCAGGTGCCTTTCGCCTATCAAAGCAAGCTGTCAGGTATCGACGATCAGCGCCACTGTGACGTAATCTGGTACGAGCGGGAATTCGCCGTGCCGGAAAACCTGCGTTCCCTGCGACGCTTGCTGCATTTCGGCGCGGTGGACTATCGGGCCGACGTGTGGCTGGACGGGCAGTACTTAGGCGGTCACGAAGGGGGATACACGCCCTTTTCCTTCGATATTACCGATTTGACCGACGGGAAGAACTACTGCCGCGTCACCGTCCGCTGTGAGGACCGCTTGGACTTTGACCAGCCCCGGGGCAAGCAAAGCTACCGGCCCGAGCCTTTCGCCTGCTGGTACACGCCGGTCAGCGGCATCTGGCAGAGCGTGTGGCTGGAGGGCGTGGGGGAATATTATCCCGTTGATTTCCGGCTCACGCCGCACATTGAAACGGGTTCCGTAAAAGTGGAAGCGGAACTGAACGCCATCCCTCCGGAAGGAAGACTGCGGCTCACCGCCCGGTACAAGGATAAAATAACCGCCCGGCAGGAGGTCACGATCACTTCGGACCGGTTCATTCAGACCGAACTGTATATGAACCATGATGAAACGCTGAACGGCGTTCATTTATGGCAGCCCGGCAATCCCGCACTGTATGATTTGACGATCGAAACGCTGTCCGCCGGGGAAGTATTTGATACGGTGGACACCTATTTCGGTTTCCGCCGCATCGATGTGAGCGGCGGCTGCGTGATGCTGAATCACGATGTGTTCTTCCAGCGGCTGATCCTGGATCAGGGCTATTGGCCGGATGGCCTGCTTACCGCGCCCAGCGACGAGGCACTGAAAAAGGACGTGGAACTGACCCTGGCCATGGGCTACAACGGGGCCAGGAAGCACCAGAAATTTGAGGATCCCCGGTATTTCTACTGGGCGGACCGTTTGGGCCTGGTGGTGTGGAGCGAGCTGCCCAGCGCTTACTGGCTGCGGGACAGCGAAAAAAGGAACATGATCCGCGATCTAAGCGAAGCGATCAAACGGGATTACAACCATCCCTGCATCATCACCTGGACCCCGCTGAATGAAAGCTGGGGCGTGCCCTGCATCCGCTTCCAGAAGGAGGCCCAGCAATTGGCCGATGCCCTGTATCATTTGGTTCATACGCTGGACGGCACCCGCCTGGTGTCCGGCAACGACGGCTGGGAGATGGCGAGCACCGATCTTGTGACCATTCACGATTACACCGCCCGTCCGGAGGACCTGAGCAGGGATTATCAGGACCGGGAAGCGCTGCTGCACTCCGCCGTGCAACCCGGCAGCATCCTATCGGCGGAGGGCTATGATCACAGCGGCAAACCGCTGCTGCTGACCGAGTACGGCGGCATCGCCATGGAAAAGGATATGGGCGGCGGCAGCTGGGGCTACAGCGACGCGGAAAAGGACGAAAAGAGCTTCCTTGCCCGGTTCGAGGCCATTACCCAGGCATTCAAGCATATGCCGGGCTTCCAGGGCTATTGCTATACACAGCTGACGGACGTGTTTCAGGAAGTGAACGGCCTGCTGGATATGGAACGCCGCCCCAAGGCCAGCATCGAGGAAATCCGGCGGATCAATTTGGAACGATAGAAAGGGGAAAACAGCATGTACCGCATTCTGGAAAAGCATCCCGAGCTTCAGCCCTTCGAGGGGGATATCAACCTGCGGATGGACTGGTATTTAGGCAAACGCCGCCAACTGATTGGTGAAAACGGGGCCCTGAAGGATTTTGCCAATGCCCACCACTATTACGGTTTCCATTATCAGGATGACGGATGGGTGTACCGGGAGTGGGCCCCGGCGGCGGATCAATTGTATTTAGCGGGAGATTTCAACGACTGGCACTGGACCGATACGCCCTTGAAGCGCCTGGATAACGGCAACTGGGAACTGTTCCTGCCAGGGGATACCCTGAAAAAGGGCAGCAAGGTAATCACCATCGTGAAGAACGGCGACCGCCTGACCCAGCATCTGCCGCTGTACACCCGGCGAGCCATCCAGGACTGGCAGAACGGCAGCTGGTGCTGCGAGGTGTGGGACGATCTGGAGCCCTACCCCTGGACCGATCAGGGCTTTTCCAGTAAGGAACCAGTGCTGATCTACGAGGCCCACATCGGCATGGCCAGCGAGGATTACCGCATCGCCACCTACCGGGAATTTGCCGACAATATTCTGCCCCACGTGAAAGCCACGGGCTACAACACCATCCAATTGATGGCGGTGATGGAGCATCCCTTCTACGGCTCTTTCGGCTATCAGGTGAGCAACTTCTTTGCTGCCTCCAGCCGCTTCGGCACGCCGGATGACCTGAAATACTTGGTGAACAAGGCCCACGAAATGGGCATCCGGGTGCTGCTGGACGTGGTTCATTCCCACGCGGTGGGCAACACCCTGGAGGGCATCAACCTGTTCGACGGCACCTCCTGGCAGTTCTTCCATGACGGCGCGGAGGGCGATCATCCCGCCTGGGGCACCAAATGCTTCAATTACGATAAGCCCGAGGTGCTGCATTTCCTGTTGAGCAACCTCAAATTCTGGATGGAGGAATACCATTTTGACGGCTTCCGCTTCGACGGAGTCACCTCCATGCTGTATCATGATCACGCCCTGGGCACCAATTTCAGCAGCCTGAATATGTATTTCACCATGAACACCGATTTGCAGGCGGTGGTGTATCTCATGCTGGCCAACGAACTGATCCGTCAGGTGAATCCCCGGGCCCTGACCATCGCCGAGGATATGAGCGGCATGCCAGGCATGTGCGAGCCTGTGCCGGAGGGCGGCATCGGCTTTGATTTCCGCCTGGGCATGGGCCTGCCGGATATGTGGATCAAGCTGATTAAAAATGTCAAGGACGAGGACTGGAATCTGGGCTATATCTGGCGCGAGCTCACCTTCCGCAACGCGCCCACCGTGGCCTATGTGGAAAGCCACGATCAGGCCCTGGTGGGCGACAAGACCGTGATCTTCCGTTTGGCCGACGCCGCCATGTACGATTCCATGCGGGAGGACTGCCATACCCTGGTGATTGACCGGGCCGTGGCCCTGCACAAGATGATCCGCCTGATCACCTTAGCGGCGGGCGGCACCGGGTATCTCGCCTTTATGGGCAATGAATTCGGCCATCCGGAATGGATCGACTTCCCCCGCCCCGGCAACGGCAACAGCTTCCATTACTGCCGCCGCCAGTGGAGCCTGCTGAAAAACCCGGACCTGAAATACAAGAACCTGTACGCTTTTGACCGGGATATGATCCATGTGGCCCGGGATTACCGTATCTTCGATCAGAAATACCCCGACCTCAAATGGGTGCATGAAAGCGACCATGTGATCGCCTTCGAGCGGGGCGGCCTGCTGTTCGCGTTCAATTTCTCCCCCGATCACAGCTACACCGATTACGCTATCCCCGTCAGCGAAAGTTCGGACTACCGGGTGCTGTTCTCCAGCGACGATTACGAGTACAACGGCTATGGCCGGGTGAACCGCGAACCCATCAGCGCCTGGACCCCGGAAATGGGAGGCAGCCATGTGCGCCTGTATCTGCCCGCCCGCACCGCCATCGTGCTCGCTCCGGCGAACCGCTGAACGCGCTGACGGAATATTGGGCTGCCTCGCCAAAGGGGCAGCCCTTTTCATAAACAAAAATCGAAGGGCTCGCGGCCCTTCGATGCATTTGACGTTTTGTGGTCAGGCATCCTGGATCATGGAAAGCGCGCCGTAAAGCACGGAATCGTCCCCCAAGGCGGCCTTTTTCAGCGTGACGGTGGGGCGGATGGAGGTCATGCAGTAGCGGTCCACCTCCGCCAGAATCTTCTCCAAGAAAATATCGCCCACCGCTTCGATCACGCCGCCGCCGTAGACCACCACGTCCGGGCTGATGGTGTTGATCATGTTGCCGGTGGCCACGGCCAGCCAATGACAGGCCCGATCCACGGCCTCCGTTGCCACGGCGTCCTTTGCTTCCAAGGCCTTTTTCAGGGCTTTGCTCTTGAAGGCGGAGCCGTCCAGGGCGTCGGCCATCATGCAGGGCCTGCCCCGGGACACCTGCTGGCGGATGTAGGAGGACATGCCCTGCTTGCTGGAGAGCGCCTCTAAGCAGCCGCGCTGGCCGCAGCCGCACAGAGGCCCTTCGGGATCAAGCACCATATGGCCGTATTCCGCTGCCTTGAACAGGTGGCCCGTGAACAGCTTGCCGTCCAGAATCAGGCCGCCGCCCATGCCGGTGCCCACGAAGAAACCCACCACGTTTTTGTAGCCCTGGGCGGCGCCGTACTTGTATTCGCCCAGCACGCCCACGTTTACGTCGTTGCCGATATAGAAGGAAACGCCGAATTCCTTTTCGATGGGCGACTTGATATCATAGTCCCGCCAGGGCAGATTGGGGGAAAACAGCACGATGCCCTCGGCCTGATTGATCACGCCGGGCGCGCCTGCCGCGATAGCCTTGATGTCCTTCTTGCTGATGCCGGATTCCTGGATCATCTCCTGCACCACGCTGATGATGACCTGTTCGATATTTTCAGAGGAATCGCCGCCGGACTTGGTTTTTTTCTTGAGCCGGTAGACGGGCTTGCCTTCGCCGTCAAAAATAGCGCCCAGCACTTTGGTCCCGCCGATGTCTAAACAGATGCTGTAGTCCAATGCCATGTGTATACCTCCTCCAATTTTACGTCACGTTCTGCTTCCTGTTTGATTATATAGTACCATAAAGCGGAAAGATTAGCAAGTGGGATGAAACGCAAGAAACGCTATATGGCAAAGCGCTGCGGATATTCGCGGCTCTATCGATTTCTCTCCCTGACTTTCCATGAAGAACCATAAAAAAGCCCTGATGCGCTCAAGCTTCAAGACTTTGGTGCTCTTCTGCAGGTTTCCGCCCAGCTTTTGAGTATCTCAAACAGTTCGTCGAATGACGAAGCGCAGGAATCAATATCATACGTCGTCATGGCGTCGTCTATGTCTCCGGCTGGCATGAACCATACGGAACACAGGGAGGCGTTTTTCGCTCCCAGCATATCCGATGAGAGGGAATCGCCGATCACGATGCAGGATTCTTTGGGCTCTCCAATCTGTTTAATGCAGATATCAAAGTATGCTTTGGATGGCTTTGACACACCCATGTCTTCGCTGACGAATAAGCCGTCTATGTACCGATGAAGGCCTGTAGACGCGATCCTGCCCTTGGCGTTTACCGTCGCGCCGTTGGTAATGATGTAAATCCTCGCATCGTCGATCCCGTTCCTGATCTTCTTCACGAATTCCAGCGCACCGTCCATCAGCACGCCGTTTACCGACATCGTCTTAATGAAATCATCGTTGACCTTCAGCGGATCGAGCTTTGCCGCGTCTCCCTCGCATCGCCTGAACACATCAAGAAAACGCATGGTAAAAAGTTCGGTCCTTGATATCTTTCCTTTTTCAAGCTCCAGCCAGAGGAATTGATTGTATGCTTTGAAAGCCAGATAGATTTCATCCGAGAACGAAAGGCCGTTTGCGCTTAAAACGATTCCAAGGGCTTTATATTCGGATGCGTGAAAATCAAGCAGTGTCTGGTCGAGATCAAAGAGGAAGTTGTGATGCATGTTCATTGCCTTTCTTACAGGTAACCGGTCGCTTTATCATGTCCAGCACGTTCGTGTCTCGCAGATACGCCATCATCCACTGCAGGAAGCCGTCTCCGAAGCTCTTAAAAACGTCGTATAATTTGTTTATATACCGTGTTTCCTGGCAATGTCCTCCGCGATTCGCGTGACGGGGCACGCGTCGGCGTCAATGCGGACCGTCATCTGATTTCCTGCTCCGGCCAATGACCGTGTATTCCATCCCGTTTTCACCATGATCGGATCGGTACAGGCATAGATCCCTTACGATCATCGTTGCCTGGGGGATTTTGATTTCTGAAAGCATCACATGCTCCGGCACGGCAGGCTTCCGCGCCAGGGTGATGTGCGGATTGAAGTCCTGCTGATCAAAGGGGATTCCCGCCGCTGACAGCGCTTGCCGGACTTGCCTGGCCGCGCTGTCCAGCGCTTCGGAGGGCTTGACCCCCGCCCACAAAACATGGGCTTTCGGGAAAACGCCCAAATGAGACAGCGTAATGGGAAACGGCTACTGCACGATGGGCAGAAGCCCTGTAATATCCTCCGGCCACATGCCGATGAACGCCAGCGTCAGATGCAGATTGGAAGGCGACAGGTACCGTCCGGTCACCCCGGCAGCCCGCAGGCGATCCTGCGCCGACGCCAAAGCATCCCGAAAGGCGGGCGTGGGCTGTAAAGCGACAAAAATGCGCATCGTCAATGTACCTTGATTGCCGGTAAAACCGCGTCAATATCGACAAAGCCAACGTCCTCGTTCATCCGGTCGATGTAAACCGGCACCTGATCGGATTGCAGCAGGCCGTCAACGTGCATGTACAGATACCGGCTGCGGTAGATATGCACGACGCCGGACGAGGGATCTTGATAATGGCATTCCACCACGACGGGGTTCATGCCGTTCATGTTCACATTTTTCTGCGCATGCACGCCGGCAATCTTCGCCATGACATAATACCCGCCCTCATAGGCGCGCCGCTGGAGCGCGCGGCGGCGAACGTCGGCCAGCAGCAGGCTCAACCCCACAAGAAAGAAAGCCGCGCCCATGCCGCCGAAAACGTACAAAAAGATTTGCGGGTCCTCCGGATTGCTGCCGGCCTTGTAATACCAGAAGGAAATGCCCAAAATGAGGAACAAAAGTCCCATCGGCGAAAAAACGAGGCCGAGGATGCCCTTGACCGTCCAGCCGTATTTTTTGCGTTCCATCATTGTTGCCTCCAAACGACGCATTCAGAAAAACGCTTATTCTGAGAATCACGGATTGCATTTTTGACACGGTGTATAGCCCTGGTCCAGCAGCGATTCCCGTGTGGTCGTCGTGTTTTTCCTGTTATCGTCCGTTATTTTGTCTGCCTCGCTGCAGCTTGGCAAATGAAATTTCATGGTCTTTGTGTTGAGAACATATTTCTTCCTGCCGGATGAAGGCGCGGCGGTCGTTGCAGCCTTCGGCGTTGAAGTGGGCTTGGGGGTGGGAGACGCGGTTACTGAAACAAAAGGATTTGCCTTGGATTCGCTGATCAGCGTTCGTAACGTTTCCGCTGCCGCGGAATCCGCTGTGATCGTGATGAGGCCCGCCAGCGTAAAAGGATAGAAGATACCTCCTTTTACATATCCTTCTTTCAAAGACTTGCCGCTGATATATCGGATTTGATACCACAGCGTACTGCCGCTTTTCTTCGTGGACAGGATCGCGCATAGCTGATAATCAGTCAGTTTATCACTGCTGGTGCGAGCGCTTGTGGAAGAATAGACAACCAATGCTTTGCTGTCTTCCGCGTGTACAACGCCAAATGGAACGCCCTCATTGAGGGAATCTGTGAGCTGATCAGCGAATGCGGAAGGACAGTAAAGCAATGAAATGAGCAGCAATACGGAAAGCATTCGTTTCATAATCCCTTTTCCTCCTCAAGATTTTCATAATGCATAGGCTATCAGCAAGCGCAGCGTGTTTTCCGCGCCGTCTCTGTGGCTTCTCTCATACCCGTGGGAAGCGTATACCCCCGCGCCGATCAGACCATGGCGCAGGTCGTTGCCCGCACGGAGCGTTGCTTCCACGTCGCTGCCGTAATGCGGATAGATATCCACCGCGTAATCCGCTCCGCAGCCTTTGGCGGCTTCGATCAGCCCTTTGACGATCGGATAGCTGTACGGGCCGTGGCTGTCTTTGGCGCAGATGGAAACCTGCTTTTCCGTACACTGCAAGCCTTCGCCGACGCAGCCCATATCCACGGAGATGGCTTCCGTGCAGCCCGCGGGAACGCTGCCGGATCCGCCGTGCCCCTCCTCTTCATAAACCGTGATATGGGCGTAAAGCGCGCGTTTGGGGACAATTTTTTCATCCCGGATATATTTCGCGAGCCCTAAGAGAATGCCTACGCTTAATTTATCATCCAGAAACCGGGACTTGATGTAGCCGGATTTCGTGATCCGGACGTTGGGCTCAAAACACACGATATCGCCCACGGCGATGCCAAGCTTCTCGGTGTCTTCCTTTTTCTTTACATCCTCATCCAGAACGACCTCGCAGGTATCCCATCCCCGCTTGATATTGTTGTACTCGCCGTTCACATGGATGGAAGCGTTGCAGAGCTGGAAAGTTCCTTCATAAATACCGTTGAACTTTGTGACCACGCGGACGTTTTCAGTTTCGGCGTTGTTGGGGTTCATGCCGCCTAAGTTGGTGAGACGGAGGCGTCCGTTGCCTTTGATTTCCGCCACCATACCGCCGAGGGTATCCGCATGTGCTTCCAGCAGCAGCCCGTTTTCCCGGTCGCTGCCGCCGAAGGAAACAAGAACGCCGCCTTTATTGGTCAGCTTTGCTTCAAAGCCTAACTTTTCAAACTCGTTTTTCACCCAGGTAGCCGCGTCTTCCGTATACCCTGTGGGAGAATCGATGTTCAGGAGCGTTTCCGTTTCTTTTACCAGAAAATCCGTATACTTCTTTAAATTGGTCTTTTTCATGCCTGTTTCCTTTCCGCGATCATTTGCGTTTCGCGCCATATTTCATTATTGATATTCTCCCAAAAATCAAAAAATCCTGTTGTAACAGAAAATGCCACCTTCGCAACGAAGATGGCATCCGTGAAAAGCGCGCCCTGGGGGATTCGAACCCTCGACCTTTTGATTCGTAGTCAAACACTCTATCCAGCTGAGCTAAGGGCGCACATGCTGCTCTTTCAAACAGCTTGATTATTATAGCAGATGCGCGGGGAAAATGCAAGAGGTTTTTTTCTGCTTTTTCAGAAATATTTTTTAAAAAAAGGGTTGACAGAGAGGGAAAACGTGGTACAATACGATTGAAGGTCAAAGAAAGTCAGAAAATTTGATCTTCGACTGACGATAATATCCCGAACGGGGGTTGATGGTATGAGCAACAATCAGTACACCCAGAAATCCATGGAAACCATTCAATTGGCCCAGCGCTTGGCCCAGGAGAGAGGGCACCAGCAATTGGAGCAGGTTCATCTGCTTTCGGCGCTGCTGAACCTGCCGGAAGGGCTGATCCCGCAGTTATTGGCCAAAATGAACGTGGATGCGGAAGAACTGCGCGCCGGCACGGAAAATCTTTTGCAAAAGCTGCCCCAGGTGCGGGGCCTTTCCCGGGAAGAGGGCAAGGTTTACGTATCCGCCGATATGGATAAAGCTCTGCGCGCAGCGGCGGACGAAGCGGCCCGGATGAAAGATGAATACATTTCAGTGGAGCATTTGTTCTTAGCCCTGATCAAGACGGCGGACAAGGAGCTGGCCCCGCTGTTTAAGCGGCTGAGCATTTCGGAAAGCGCGTTCCTGAAAGCGCTGTCTACCGTGCGCGGCGCGGCCCGGGTCACCAGCGACAATCCGGAGGACACCTATGACGCGCTGACGAAATACGGTTCCGATCTGGTGGATATGGCCCGGAAGGGCAAGCTGGATCCCGTGATCGGGCGCGACAGCGAGATCCGGGACGTGATCCGGATTTTGAGCCGCAAGAGCAAAAACAATCCCGTGCTGATCGGCGAGCCCGGCGTGGGCAAAACCGCCATCGCCGAGGGTTTGGCCCTGCGTATCGTGCGCGGCGACGTGCCGGACAGCCTGAAGGACCGCAGCGTGTTTTCCCTGGATATGGGCTCCCTAATCGCCGGGGCCAAGTTCCGGGGCGAGTTTGAGGAGCGTTTGAAAGCCGTTCTTGCCGAAATCAAAAAGAGCGAAGGAAAGATCATCCTGTTCATCGATGAACTGCACACCATCGTTGGCGCGGGCAAGACCGAAGGCAGCATGGAT
>JAFWQM010000158.1 GCA_017509065.1 Clostridia bacterium | reverse complement strand
CGCCGTAAAGGTGCCGCTGTAACACACCTGCCCGGTCATGTCCTCATGGTCGTACAGGCTGATTTCTATCCGCTTGCCGGTGACCACGCGATATACAGCGTAGGGCTTATAGTCAAAGACCAGATCGCCCCAGGTGTCCCGACGCAGCCAGCGGTATAGCTTTTCCAAGGTTTCTTCCGAAATATCCTCAAAGAAACAATCCTATTCAAAAACGCGGGGCTTGACCCGCGCTCCGATATAGTACCCGCCGTCCCGGTGCTCCGGGATGATCTCGCTGATTTCGTATTCCTCCATCTCCCGGCCCCGGCTTTTTGCGTCCGGCCTGTAAAAGCAGCCCAGGGTACCGGAATGGACGCCGTTAAACATAAACCCGTCCATGGTTCACCTCCTTCAAAGGGCGGGGCGGATCACCCGATCCGCAGCCCGCCCACGCTCATGCCGCGCATGGCTTTTTCCATGATCTGTTCGCCGACCTTTTCGGCAATGGTTTCGTAGTCGTCCTCGGTTTCCAGCTTCTGCACCTGCACGGTAATGTTCTCTATGGTATAGGATGCGCCGCCGTTTTTCGGCAGCTGCGGAATGACAGAAGCGGCAGGCGCCCGTATCCTGCGGATCTCATGCAGGGAACGGATCATATCCTCAAAGAGCTCCGTTTGATAGGGATTCAGGATGCGTTCCGGCTTCTGCTTCGTACCGTCCAGCCAGGCGAGGCCGGTATCAAAGCTTAGGCCGCCTTTTTCGTAGGCCGTTACCTTGATCTTTTTCTTCAGCTCCGCCGCCCACATACCGATCATACTGCTGCTGCTTCCCCCAAGCTGTCTGCACGCCTGATTCACCCATGCCTGGGCTGCCTTCAGGGCTTCTTCTTCCGTCTTGTACCCCTTCAGATCCTGGCTGGGGTACCCGGGACCCACTTCGGGCACGATGGCCTTGTACAGCTTGGTTTTCTTCGTAGAGGAGGAAGAACCGCCGCCTGAACCGGAGGAAGAGGAACCGCTTGTTTTTTCGGCGCTGGTGGGCGTATATTCCGCCGCGGTGATCGTGGCGGTCACTTGCTTGTGCGCCTTCTCCTAATCTTCCAGCTTCTTTTTCCATTCGTCCACATACGCCTGGGCCTGCAATTCGCCCGCTTCTTTGTAATCGGCGCTGTGGGCTTTCAGGAAAGCGATGATGGCGTCGTCGCCCTGGGCGATGATGGTTTCCACCTCGTCCCAGTAAACTTGGGTGTTGCCCCGCATATCGTCCAGCATTTCCTGCCATTCGTTCCGCATTTTCTCCCGGGTGGCGTCGGCGGCCTTTTCGTAGTCCTCCTGGTTCTTCGTCAGCCAGTCCAGGATCTCCGCGTCGGTTTTGGTGAGCAGCTCCTGCATTTCGGCAATCAGCTTCCGGGGATTGGAGAGCAGCTCCTCATAGTAGGTTTGCACATATTCCATGTAATCGTCGATGCTCTCCATCTGGGATTCGATGGCCTTCTTCTGGGCTTCGACTTCTTCCTCAGCCAGCTCCCAGGCGATTTCCTCCCGTAATTCGGCGATCTCTTCCCGGAGCTTCAGCTCGTCTTTTTTCCGGGTGGGGTCGGCGGAGATGCGGGCCAGCTGCGCTTCCAGTTCGGCCAGCTTCTTGGCGCGGTCCTCCTGTTCGTTCAGCTTTTTCCGGGCGGCTAACTGTTCGTCCAACAGGTTCTATTCTTCCTCCAAGGAATCCCTTCTGGCTTGCGCCAGCTCCAGCAACTGATCCCGTTCTTTTTCGTACCGCTTGGTGATGATGCTGATGATCTCGTTTTCAAGGTCAACGGCGCCGTCCAGCATCCGGCGCTTCAGCGCTTCCCGATCCTGGATGGCGTCATGGATCAGCTTCCTCAGGTCGATTTCCATGCTTCGGACGGCGTCCTGCTGCTCCTTCATGGCCTGGGTCAGCTTTTCCAGGTCGATCCTGTTTTGCAGCAGGGTTTCGGAATAGGCTTTGTGCTTCTCCTGCAAGGCTTCCAGATCAACCAGCGCCTGTTGGTATTCCTTGGAGCTCTGCTGCATCCGGGCCATGATGGCGCGCTGGGCGTCCATTTCCGTTTCCAGCTGCCGGATGTAGTTGGTGAGGGTATCGGTGTTTTCCTGGACGATGGCTTTCTCCTTGTCCAGGTAAGCGATCACACCCTGCAGCTCGCCCCGGGTCTCATGATACTGCTGGGCCAACTGCGCCATTTTGCGGCGGTGATCGTCATATTCGGTCTTTTCTTCCATGCCGTTCAGCAGCTTTTGAATGGGTTCCGATACGCTGACAGAGGTATTGCCGCCGCCACCGCCCCCACCTCCGCCTCCTCCGCTTCCGCCGGAGGACTTTTTGCCGCCGCCCTTCAGGGGATTGCTCCCGGCATATTTCAGCACGGTCTGGTTGGTGTTCAGCCGGGTGCGCGTCCAGGTACCGGTCAGGGGATTCCACTGCGCCCCTTCCTGTGGCAGTGTAATGGTTTCGGTTGTCCATTGCCCGGTAGCGATCAGGGCCTGTACGGTTTCGGCCGCCAGGTTCTGCACACTGATGAGGCCGTTGGTCAGAGCCGAAAAGTCCGCCACGGACGTGCCGGTGATGGTGATAAAGGCCGCTTCGTTCAGCCGGTCAAAGGCGGCCTCACCCTCGGCCTATGCGCTGGCGATGAGGGGGCCTACCTGATCCCAGTTTTGCAGTAGTGCAGCAGGATCCATATTGCCCAGGTATTCCGCAAGGTTCTCCACTTCGCTGGAAGCCACCTCCGTCCCTGCCGCCATTTTTGCGGACGCGGCCGTATACTCTTCATTGGCCTTTACGGCTTTCTCCGCTTCCTTGTTATAGGCGGCAAAGGCTTCGTTGGCGCTGACGGTACCATGCCGCAGGTTTTCAATGGCCGCAGCTGTGTTCTTAAAGTACCGGGCTGCGGACGCCTTCTGTGCGCTGGTCAGTTCTTTTCCAAGTGCTTTGAGCTTTTTGGAGGCGTCGGTGGAGGAATTGGTTAAGCCATCCTCCCGATCCGCCAGTGATTCAGCGCTGTCTGACAGGCTTTGGGCCGCCTTATTGGCATCGTCCAGCGCAATCACCAGTGAGGGATAGGTTTCAGCAATGGATTGCTGGAGAGCTTCATCAAAGCTGTTCCAGGTTTCCATGGCCGCTGTGACGCTTCCCGAATCAAAGGCGGCGGACAGCGCGTCGATCTGTTCCCGGTAGGCGTTGGTTCCCGCCGTATTGGACGCCCGTTCTTCCCGCAGGGCTTTTGCCGTATCCGACAGAGTAATGGCCTGGGCTGCCGCTCGCATTTCATTGAGCTTGGCTACGATCTGCGCCACGTTCCCGCCGCAGTCAATTGCCAGGTTGGAAATATCGCCGAATAGCTCGCACATGGCTTCCAGGTGTCCCGCCTCGTCCAGGGAGGACAGGGCGTTCTCCCAGACTTGGACGACGTTCTTTCCGTCTGCTTCCGCTTGCCGCAGGGTTTTTTCCAGGAAGGAAACGCCGCCTGCATAGCTGTTCTTGTCCGTATCCGCGAACGTTCTGCTTTGTGCGCCTGCCGCCGCTGCCTGGGCGGCTTTGGCCTGGAGGGAGGTCACGACGCCGTAGGCCGCCGCTTCCTGATACACGGCAGCGGTGCTTTCCTGCACCAGCGCCTTAGCCTGGGCCAGATATTCCGTTGACCCCCGCTGTAATGCGGTCAGGACAGCATATTCTTTTTCCAGGGTTTCATAGGCTTCCAGGGCAGACAGCGGATCATAGCCGGAAGCGCCGGAGTCAATGGTCTGGAACGCCTTGGTTAGCTTATCCGTATGCTCCAGGCTGGCCTGCAGGGTATCCAGGTTTTCCATTCGGGTCAGGGCGGCGTACAGGGCGTCCGCGTCCTGGGTCCCTTCCAGTAGCATGGAACAAAGCAGACCATACTGATCCAGCAGACCCGACACATCCAGTCCTTCCTTATCCAAAGCCATGAGTCGGCTGTAGAAGGCTTCCTGCCGGTTTTCGGCGTTGGACACTTCTCCGATGATGCTTCGCATGGCGCTGGTGAACAGGACGGATTGTTTCTTTATTCCTGCCTCTGTTTTGTTGAAATAGCTCTCCCAGGCGTCCTTTCCTTCCTTGGTTTCCGCCTCATGCAGCTTGGCGATGGCCGCTTCAAAATCTTCTGCCGCGGCGGTGCCCGCGTTGAGCTTGTCGATCAGGGAAGGCATGGCGTCCGATATGGCGCTGATAGCCTCCGTCGAGAGCGCTTCAAAGGCTGAGCGCATCCCGGCGGTATTCCCGGCAGCGTTCAGCACCTTCATGTTGGTCAGGCCGCTGATGGCTTCGTTTCGGGCAAGTGTGCCGCTGTGCAGGGATTTATAGGCGTTTTCCAGCTTGGTGGTTTCGGTAGTGGCCGCGTTGGCCGCCTTGCGCATGATGGCGACGGTTTCTTCCACCCCGGCGGCCAGCCTGCCGTTTTCGTCCATGACGGCTGTGTCGATGTCCGTGTACATGTCAAAGAAAGCGTCCACAAATGCCTGGGCCTGGGCATGGATTTCCTCCGCCGTTCCGTCCGGCAGTAATTGTTTGGCCCAGTCTTCGGCGTATTGATACAGGCCCTTGCCCTCGGGCTTCAGCAGTTCTTCCCATAGCTTAGACTGATCCAAAGACGTCATATCCCGTTTTGCCTGCGTCAGCGCATCCTTGAGCTTCGCTTCGGAAAAGAAAGCTTTCCAGGGATTTGTGGCTTTCGCAATGCCGTCTTCCCATCCTTCGGTCAGCATACCGGTGGCGGTATCCACATATTTCAGGATATCCGGGTAAGTGTCCAGCAAGCCTTCCAGCAGCTTTTCGCCCATTTTTCCAATGGTTGACGTATCCGTGATCCCGAAGGCGTCCGCCATTTCCTGGGCGGCTGCCATGACCGCGTCATGCAGATTCACAAATTGGTCTTCGCCTTCGCCCAGCTTGGACAGCACGGAAAGAAAGCCGTTGGCTTCTTCCTTGGCCATAGCCAGATTCTTGTAGATGGTGGCCGTATCCAGTGAAGCGATCACTTCCTGAACTGCTCCCGCTTCCTGCTTTGTCTTTTCCAAATCCTCCGCCGAAAGGGGCTGGATCAGGGGGATTTCACCTTTTTCCGCTCCGTTCAAGGTGTTGTAGGCCGCGATGTATTCGTTGATCAGGGGAATCAGTTCATTCAGCTCGTCAATGCTCTCCTGCGTTTTGGCCCCGGCGGACAGGGTATCGAACCGCTGAACCAGATCGGAGAAATCAGCGTTGTTCTCCACATACTCCACCATGTCGGACACATAACCGCTCAGGTCGGCAGCCATGGCCATGAGATCGCCGTCCGCCAGTTCCGCCTGCCGGTCAATGGCGCTGACATAGGATTCGTAGTACGCCTTCGCCTCTTGCTGCATGAAGGAGGGAAGCTGGCTGAACTGGGTGCCGTCCGTCATGACGGTATACAGGTCGTCCAGGATCGGCTGCCAGGCTTCATTCTACGCCTGCCGGTTGGCGTCGGCATAGGAAGAGGCCGCGATATTGAATTCCAGCATTTTGTTGGCGATGACTTCCGTGGAGGTGGAATAACCGATTTCCAGGGCGTTCATTTCCTTGACCACATTGGACCAGAAGGCGGTTTCTTCCTTTATGCGTGCCTTTTCCTCAGCGGAATACCAGAAATGGGAGCGCTGGGACGCTTTGCCCTGGGCATAGGAATAGAAGTTTTCCGGGATCAGGACGGAGGAGCCGAACTCCATATCCGGGTATTCCTTCAGATAGGTGCCCTCCGGATGCTCCGCCATGAACTGCCTGTACGCCGCGTCAATATCCCCGTATTGATTGACGGAGGTAAGGCTGCCCTGGGCGTCCTTGACCGCGGTGCGGTATGCCTTATCCACGTCGCGGAGGTTTTGCAGGGCGTCCGCCGCTTTCAGGCTGCGCAGGGACTGTTCCGTTTTGGCGACCTCGCCCCGGGCGGCAGCCGCCTTTTCAGCCAGGGTGTCAAAGCCCTGTCCGCCGTTTTCCAGCGCCGCCTTCATGGACAGG
>JAFWQM010000157.1 GCA_017509065.1 Clostridia bacterium | reverse complement strand
GATAGTGGCCTTTGTCACTACCGTAGTTACGATTCTCATGGGGTACCCCCTGGCCTACTACATCGCCCAGCTGCCCGAACGCTGGCAGCAGCCGGGACTGATCCTCTGCATGATTCCCTTCTGGATCAACTTCCTGATCCGCTCGTACGCGTGGGTCATCATTTTGCGGGCCCAGGGCGTGCTGAACACCTTTTTAATGAAGGCAGGCTTCATCGAACAGCCCCTGCAGCTTTTATATAATGAAGGCGCCGTGATGCTGGGTATGATCTACTCCCTGCTGCCCTTCATGATCCTTCCTATATACGTATCCATCGAACAGCTGGACCGCCGGCTGCTGGAAGCCGCTTCCGATCTGGGAGCCGCTCCCTTCACCGCCTTCCGGAAGATCACCCTGCCCCTGACCATGCCCGGTGTGGCAGCAGGCACCATTCTGGTGTTCATCTCTTCTCTGGGCATGTTCGTGGTACCGGACGTAATGGGTGGCGCCAAGTCCGCCCTGGTGGGGAACCTGATCCAGAACCAGTTCCTCTCCGCCCGTGACTGGCCTTTCGGTTCCGCCCTGTCCATCGTGCTGGCAGTCCTTTCCCTGCTGCTGATCATCCTCTACTACCGCGCCATCCAGGCGCAGAACGGAGGCGCCGAAAATGCAAAAAACATGGCGTAGCCACTTGCTGTTAGCATATTCCCTGGCAATTCTGGCATTTCTGTACGTACCGCTGGTCATCCTGGCCATGTACTCCTTCAACGACTCCCGCATCAACGCGGTGTGGACCGGTTTCACCTTCCGTTGGTATGAGCAGCTGTTCAACAACCGGCGGGTGTTGGAAGCCCTCATCAACACGCTGATCATCGGCTTCGCTTCCACCATCGTCTCCACCACGCTGGGGACCATCGCCGCCATCGCCCTGCACCGGTACAAATACAAAATGCAGAGCGTCATCAACGGCCTGGTTTATCTTCCCATACTGATCCCCGAAATCGTTATGGGCCTGTCCCTGCTGGTGCTGTTCTCCCAGGTGCAGATGCCTTTGGGCAAAGGTTCCCTGATCCTGGCCCATATCACCTTCTGCCTGTCTTTCGTGGTGATCACGGTAGGCGCGCGGCTGGACGGCATGCGCAGCGATTACGAGCAGGCAGCCAGCGATCTGTACGCCACCCCCTGGCAATGCTTCCGCTACATTACCCTGCCCCTCATCATGCCGGGCATCGTAGCCGGAGCCCTCATCGCCTTCACTCTTTCCATCGATGATTTCGTCATCAGCTTCTTCGTGGCGGGTCCCAACTCCACCACGCTGCCGCTGTACATTTACGCCATGGTCAAGCGGGGCATCTCCCCGGAGATCAACGCCCTGTCCACCCTGATGATGGTAGTGGAAATCATCCTGGTGCTGCTGGCGGAATTTTTACAGCCCAGTCACAAGGTGAAAGCGGAAGACTGATTTTGGCAGTGCAGCCACAGACAGTCAGGGTTACAGCAGCCTGTTTTTCTGCGACGCAGCGCCAGAGGAAAATGAAAATTTATTATTGCAATTTTGTTCCCGCTGTGGTATAGTTTAAATCGCTTCCGCAACAGGCGGCGACACAGGTTTTCCCGATTCGCTCCGGCGGCAGCACAAACCTTTTATATTGCGTAATCTGTAATGTTATACTCATTTCCAATAAAATATTTTATGAAAAGGAGTTGATACCATTTGAAAAAATTCACTTTACTACTCTTACTCGTTGTATGCTTTACCCTGGCTCTCACCGGCTGCGGCGGCGGTGATAAGAAGACGGATGCGCCCAAGGACGGCGGCAAGAAAGAACAGCAGGTGCTGAACATCTACAGCTGGGCGGATTATTTTGATCCCCAGGTACTGGCCGCTTTTGAAAAAGCCAATAACTGCCGCGTTAATTACGACGTGTATTCCAATAACGAAGAACTGCTGGCCAAGATGCAGGCCGGCGGCGCCCAGTTCGACATCATCCAGCCTTCCGATTACATGGTCACCACCATGATCCATCTGGACATGCTGGAGAAGCTGGACCACAGCAAACTGCCAAACGTACAGGCCAACCTGATCGAAAGCCTGAAACACCCGGCCTATGACCCGAAGCAGGAATATGCCATTCCGTATGTTTGGGGCATCACCGGCATCGCCTACAACAAAAAATATGTGAAAGACCCCATCACCAGCTGGGCTGACCTGTGGAAACCCGAATACAAGGGCCACATCATCCTGCTGAACGACAACCGGGAAGTATTCAGCCTGGCCCTGAAGAAGCTGGGCAAATCCAACAACAGCACGGATGCAAAAGAAGTGGAAGCGGCTTTCAACGACCTGAAGAAGCTGAACACCAACGTGCTGGCCTATGATACGGAAAACAACAAGCAGAAAATGATTGCCGAAGAAGCCTGGATTGCCCAGATGTGGAGCGGCGACGCTTCTTTCTGCAACTTTGACAATCCTGATATCCAGTTCTGCGTACCCAAGGAAGGTACCCTGATCTGGGCCGACAACATGGCCATCCCCAAAGGGGCCAAGAACAAGGAACTGGCCATGAAGTTCCTGAATTACATCTATGATCCCCAGGTAAGCGCACAGAACTTCAACTACATCCGGGTGCCTAACGCCAACGGCAAGGCGATCCCGCTGCAGAAGAAGGAAGTAGTGGAAAGCCCGATCCTGAAGGCGGCCAACAGCCAGGCTGACAAGGGCGAATGGCTCCATGATATTGGGAACGCGATTACCATGTATGATAAGTTCTGGACGGAATTGAAGACTGGGAAGTAAAATTTAGCTTTAGTCTCTAAACAATTGAAGCTCCGGCTACTGCCGGAGCTTTTTTATATGTATATGTTTTTATAGGTTCCGGAATCTAACTTCTAAAATAAATAGAAATAGCGCCGAACCATATCCCTTAACGGGACAGGTCCGGCGCATATTTGTTTGAAATAAGGAAGACAGGCTTATTTCCCAGTCTTCAGTTCCGTCCAGCAACGGTCATACAGCTCAATGGCGTCGCCCACATCATCCGTCCATTCGGACTTGCCGATGTAATCGCGGGCCGTCTTCAGGATAGGATCGTTTTTGAACTCCTCGGTGTGGTACGGAGCCGCTGCAAGGTTGGGGTCGTTGTAGCCAATATACTCGTAATTCTTGGCACTG
>JAFWQM010000156.1 GCA_017509065.1 Clostridia bacterium | reverse complement strand
GGCGGGCATCCAAAGAACAAATGAGCGCACGGGCGCAGCCGTGGCGCGTCCCGCCGCTTCCGAATGGAAAAGCGGCGGGCATCCAAAGAACAAATGAGCGCACGGGCGCAGCCGTGGCGCGTCCCGCCGCTTCCGAATGGAAAAGCGGCGGGCATCCAAAAGAAAGGAAGACCGGCAGATGACGACCGTTGTCCACCAGTTTTTAGAGCAGGCGCGGAAGCATCCGCAAAATGTGGCTGTCCTGGATATTCAGGGCGCTGTCACCTATGACCGGATGAATGGCATTTCGGCGTATCTCGCGGAGCGAATCCTTGAAAGGCTCGGCGGAAGGGACCGCCGCGGGCGGATCGCCCTGCACCTGCCCCGGACAAAGGCGTTTATCGTCGCCCAGTTCGCCGTGCTGCGCGCCGGCTGCACGGCGGTCCCGATCGACGGGGAGTATCCCCCGGAACGGGTGCGCAGTATTTTAACGGACGTCGGCTGCGCGCTGTGCATCACGACCGCCGCGTTATCAAAGAAAGCGGAAGGGTTTCCGACGCTGCTGATCGAGGAGATCATGCCAGAGCGCGGCGAGGACCCGCAAGGGGACAAGACGCTGGATCTTTCCGACCCGGACGCGGAGGGCTACATCCTCTATACTTCCGGCTCCACCGGGAAACCAAAAGGCGTTGTTCACCGCCAGTCAGTTCTCAGCTGCGCGCCGACTGTTTTTGCCGGAGAGATTCCCATGACGGAACACGCCCGGTCGCTGAACATTTCGGGATTCGGCTTTCTTGCCAGCGTACTGGATTTTATGCCGATGCTGACCTGCGGCGGCAGCGTCTATATCGCCAACGAGACGGAACGGAAGAACATGGAGATGATCCATGAGCTGTTTTTGACGCGGCAGATCACCGGCATGTTCTGCCCGCCCCAGATGTACAGCGTCCTGCAGCAGCTGTACGGGCCCCTGCCGCTGGAGTACGTGATCCTCGCGGGAGAGAAGGATCAGGGGGCGGAGCATATTCCGGGTGCGCTGGAGCTTTATGGTTCCAGCGAAAGCTTCTGCGTTCTTTTGCATCCGGCCGGAGACGACGGGCCGAAGTGCCTGGGGAAACCGTGCCGGGACAACGAAGTATACCTGCTCGGCGAAGACGGAAATAAAATCGACGAGCCCGGCGTGATTGGCGAACTGTGCGTCAGCAGCCCCTGGCTGGCGATCGGGTACAACAATATGCCGGAAGAGACGGCCCAGCGGTTTACGGACAATCCATTCCGTCCCGGAACGCGCCTGTATCACAGCGGCGACCAGATGGCCTGGGACGAAAACGGCAGCCTGATCTTCCACGGCCGGAACGACCGGATGGTCAAAGTGCGGGGCTACCGGGTGGAGCTGGGCGAGATCGACCAGGTCATGGGACGGCGCGAAGGGATCGACGAGGCCGCCTGCGTGAATGTCCGCGTTCACGGCGGAGACCTGATCTGCTGCTATTATACCGGCACGGAAACATCCCCCGAGGAATTGAAAAGCTATGTGGGCCGGTACCTGCCGGAGTATATGATTCCGGAATACTTTGTCTGCCTGGAAGCGATGCCGCGGAACGAGCGGGGCAAGTTTGACTATCCGGCGCTGAAAGCCTTGGAGATTCGGACGGAGGAAGCGGCGTATGAACCGCCGAAGACGGAAACCGAGCGGAAAATCTGCGGCGCTTTTGCGGAAGCGCTGGATATGCCGCGGGTCAGCGCCGCGGCGGATTTCTTCGACTGCGGCGGAACCAGCCTGAGCGCGGCGGTGCTGATCAGCCATCTCGACGAATATACTCTTTCCTTCCAGGACGTTTCCGCGCATCCAACCCCCAGGGCCCTGGCTGCTTTCCTGGACGCGAAACAGGACGCGAAGCTTCCGGCCATGGACCGGGAAACCTATCCGCTGACGAAGACCCAGATGGGCATTTACCTGGAAAGCCTGACCGGCGGCAGCAAGGAAACTTATACCGTTCCGTATCTTGCCCGCGCGGCGGAGGACGTCACCGCGGAAGAGCTGGCCGGGGCCGTCCGGCAGGTGCTTAAGGGCCATCCCGGCATGAAGTATGTGATCCGGGCGGATGAAACGGGCATGCCCCGCATGGTACCTGTGCCGGACGAGGAAGTGGAAATCCCCGTCTTTGAGGGCACGGAAGCTGGCAGGCTGGATTTCATGAAGGAGTTCATGCCCGCCGTTCCGATGATGGATGAAATGCTGTTCCATCCGGCAGTTTACCGTACGCCGGAGCGCTGTTACCTTGAGATCAAGACGCATCTGATCTTCTTTGACGGCACCGCCATAAGCCAATTCATCGCGGAAATGAACCGTGCGCTTGCGGGACAGCCCTTGGCGGGAGAGGAATGCACCATCCAGCAGGCGGCCATGATCGAAGAAAGGCAGCTCAGGGACGGCACGCATGAAAAATCAAAGGAATACTGCCTGAACCTGTTTAAGGACGCGGAGGACGTGCCCGCCCTGTCCGGCGACCTGAACGGCCCGCTGACCCCCGGCGTGAGCCGGAACATCCGTTATGAGCCGGATACACTGACCGCTGAACGGGTCAAGGCGTTCTGCGAAAAAGAGCATATCTCTGAGAGCAGCTTCTTTATGGGCGCTATGGCCCTCATGCTGGGCAAGTACCTAAACAGCAGGCACGTTTCCTTCTCCACCGTGTATAACGGCAGGCCGCTTTCGGAAATGAGCCATACTATTGGCACGCTGATCAAGCGCATCCCCGTCTATGGCGACCTGCGCAAGGATCAGCCGGTGGGGGATTATCTGCGTGGAATCAGCAAGCAGATTTTCACCACCATGGGCAACGATATTTATTCCTTTGACGAGGTGCTGAAAACCTGCCCTGTGAACGAGGATGTGGAATTCATCTATCAGGGTGACTTATTCACGGATCAAATGGGTACAGCCGCCGGGGAGACGCTTTTGCAGGGCGACAAGTGGTTCATGGAGCACTACCACACCGGCATGGTGACGGGCTGCATGTCCATCCAGTTCTTTTCCACAGCCGGCCTGTACAACATGACTATCGAATACCGGAACGAAAAGTTCACGGAAAAATGGGTGCGCCGCTTCGCCCAGGATCTGTTCACCACGGCAGAGCAGCTTTTGACCGCTTCTTCCATCGGGCAGGTGTCTTTGCTGACGGAAGCAGACCGGAAGCAACTTGCGGCATTCAACGATACCGCCGTGCCGATGGACTTCATCCCGGTGCAGGAGCAGATTCACCTTAACGCCCTTTCCCAGCCGGATAAAATCGCGGTCATCGCGGCGGGCAAGCGCCTCACCTTCCGGGCATTGGATCAGTTAAGCAACTATCTGGCAAAGGTTCTGATCGAAAAAGGTGCCGGAACAGACCGGCTGGTCGGCGTACTCTTCGACCGGGAAATCTGGGCCTACGTGGCGGAAATCGCGGCGCTGAAAGCAGGCGCGGCCTTTCTGCCCTTCATCCCGGAATACCCGGATGACCGGATCGACTTCTGCCTGGAGGACGGGGACTGCTCGCTGCTGCTGACCGCCAAGCGGCAAATGCAAGGGCGTTCCCTGTCAGCAAAGGGCTGCAAGGTGCTGACGCTGGAGGAAGCCTTCCGGGTGGAAAGCCTGGAGGAAATCCCCCCGGATACTTTCCTGGCGGAATACCCCGCCGTATCGGTGCCGCCCGAAAACTTAGCCTACTGCATCTATACTTCCGGCTCCACCGGCCGGCCCAAGGGCGTGATGATCGAGCACAGGAACATCATGAACTACGTCCACCGGAACGAAAAATCCCTGGAAATCATGCACTATGCCGCGCCCGGCCGTGTGAACGTGGCGCTCGCCTCCTTCTCCTTCGACGTTTCGGTGGTGGAGGAATTCGTGCCGCTGTGCAACGGGAACACCGTGGTCATTGCCACCGAAGCGGAAATCCACGATCCGGCGCTGTTTGCCCGGCTGGTAAAGGAAACGGGAGCAAACGGAATCACCTGCACGCCCACCTATCTTTTGAGCCTGCTGGATATCCCCGAAAGTAGGGAAGCCATCCGGCAGTTCACCTTCTTAGACATCGGCGCGGAGGCATTCCCTCGGCAGCTCTATGACCGGCTGCGGGAACTGCGGGAGGATTCAGTGATCCTGAATGTCTACGGCCCTACGGAATGCACCATGGGTTGCGCCGCCGCGCTCATGACCGGCGGCGAACAGGTGACGGTTGGCCCGCCCATTGCCAACACAGTGTTTTACGTGGCCGATCCCTTCGGCAATGAGTTGCCCGTGGGACAGAAGGGCGAACTGATCATCTGCGGCGATCAGGTGGGCCGCGGCTATGTGAACCTGCCGGAAAAGAGCGCGGCAGCGTTCTTCCTCCATAACGGGCTGCGTGCTTACCACAGCGGCGACCTGGCGGCCTGGACGGAGGACGGCGAGATCCGCATTTTCGGGCGCGTCGACAACCAGATCAAGCTGCGCGGCTTCCGCATCGAGCTGGACGAGATCGAAAAGGTCATGACGGAATTCCCCGGCGTTTCCAGCAGCGCCGCCGCTGTGCGCAAGACCGGCGGCACGGAATACCTGGCCGGGTATTTCACCGCCAAGGATGCCGTTCCTGTTTCCGGCCTGAAAGCCTTCATGCAGGAAAAGCTGCCGGAGTACATGGTGCCGAGCGTGCTCATGCAGCTTGTCGAAATGCCCATGACCCAAAACGGCAAGGTGAACCGCAAGGCCCTGCCGGAGCCGGACCTGCAGGAGCTGAAAGCGGAATACATCCCGCCGGAAACGGAAACCGAAAAAGCCCTCTGCGCCGCCTTCGCCCGGACGCTGAAGTTAGAGGAAAACAAGATCGGCCTAAAGGACGACTTCTTCAACCTGGGCGGCGATTCCCTGCGGGCCATGGTCGTCCTGTCGGAAGCGAAGATAGACGGGCTGACCGCCGCCGATGTGTTCCAGCTGCGCACGCCCGGCGCCATCGCCAGGGAACTTACAAAGCGGGCCGGGCGGGAAAGCCTGGACGAACGGGAGAAAAAGGCCCGCCTGGTTCCCCACGCCCTGTCCCCGCTGCAAGTGCAGATGATCGACCTTCTGCTCTTCCGCCCCGGTTCCACCATGTGGAACAATATGCACTTCCTGGCGCGGTTCGATCACAGCGTGGACGCGGAACGGCTATGCGCGGCGGTAAACGCCTCAATCAGCAACCATCCCGCCCTGTCCGTGGCCTTCTTCTTCAATGAAGACAATGAACTGCGGCAGAAATACGTGCCGGGGCTGCTGCCCGAGGTGAAGGTGCGGGACATCCTGCCGGAAACAGAGGACGCGCTTTCGGATATCCTGCTCAACCCCTTCAGCCGCATCCTGAACGCCTGCCTGTGCAAGGTCAGTGTGTTCCGCGGCCGGAAGGGCTGCTACCTGTTCATGGACATCAGCAATCTGCTGATGGACGGCGGTTCCCTGGGCGTGGTGCTGGGCGACATCATGAACGCCTATTTCGGGCGGGAACTGAAACCGGACCATTACTTCGCCATGCTGGCGGAAGCGGAGGAACGCGCTGCGGAAGGCAGCATAGAAAAAGACCGCGCCTGGTTTAAGGAGCGGTACGGGGATGCGGATGACGACTGGTGCCATATGCCGAAGCCGGATCATGAAAGCAGGAATATCAACCTGTCCGACCGGATGAAGCGCCTCCGCTTTACCAAGGAACAGGTTGCCGAAGCGGAGGAATACTGGGGCGTTTCCCAATCCGTCATGGCCATCAGCGCGGCGCTGATCGCCCTGTCCCGCTTCACGGGGAAAAAGCACGTGATGGTCAATTGGATCTTCAACAACCGCCTGGCCCCCGAAGCGCAAAACACCGTGGGTATGCTGATCCGCGACCTGCCCGCCGCCATCCGCATGGAGGACGTATCCTCCGTTCGGGAACTGCTGCAAAGCGTAAAGGAACAGGTGGCGGAGGGCATCGCTCACAGCAGTTGGGACTTCATGTACGATAAGACGGAGGCGTTTGTAAACGACTACATGGAGGTCGATTTGCAGCTGGAGATCAACGGGGATGAGATGGATATTCTACCCCATGAAATCATTGAACTGAACGACGAGTTTTCCGCAGCCGGGGCCATGCTTGCGCTGGATTTGCTGGAAAACGAATTCGGCGACGGCGGCTTCGACTCAGAAATGGAATACGCGGAAGGCTTGTTCGACAGGGAACGGATCGAAGCTTTCCATGATCTGTATATTCAGATTCTGGAATCCCTGGTCCTGAAACGGTCGATCGGCATATCTTGACATATCCTGACGATGTGATACAATGAGCACGAGAAAACCAGGCGATGAACCGGGAAGGAGAGTAGGACGAAGTTTTTGAAAACGCGAGGGCGTCCGATGTGGGACGATCCTGTTTTGAAGTAGACATGACGGCTGCAAAGAAATTTTCATAAAGCGAGGAAAAAACACATGAATATCATCAAGAATCTGAACGGCGCCGAACTGACCATCGCCCTGGAGGGCCGCCTTGACACCACCACCGCCCCGGACCTGGAAAAGGATTTGAAAGCATCCCTGGACAATGTGGAAAGCCTGATCTTCGATTTGGTCAAGCTGGACTATATTTCATCCGCCGGGCTGCGGGTGCTCCTGTCCGCTCAAAAAGTCATGAATAAGAAGGGCAGCATGAAGGTCACGCACGTCAATGATGTCGTGCAGGAAGTGTTTGATGTGACCGGCTTTTCGGACATTCTGGACATCGAGTAAAGCTTCGGTATCTGCAAATGATCGCAAAACAATAACGATTGCGAAGCAATGCGGCCGCGTAAGGCGGAGAATCTGTCTCTGCGAAGTTATAGGACTGCCTCACTAAGAAAGAGGCAGTCCTCAGGGTGTCGACAAAGTCGACACCCTGCTATCGAAAGTCAGCAAAAAGCTGTCTTTCGATGGAGACATCAATTTCTTGTAATATGGCATTTCCTGTCCGTTTGGCCCGAAAATGCTCATATTACGGCCAGAAATTGATATAGGAAACAACCTTCGGTTGCTCCTCGGCGACGCACATGTCGCCGCCTGCGGATTAAAAATCGAAGGGCCTGCGGGCCCTTCGATGCATCCCGAGGTT
>JAFWQM010000155.1 GCA_017509065.1 Clostridia bacterium | reverse complement strand
GCGATACATCCGCCGCACAGCCCGCCGAAACGGTAACCTACACCCTTGGCAGCCGTCTTCTGAAAAATGGCTCAGTTGGCGGGGACGTGAAGACCCTACAGGAACTGATGAACCAGTTGGGCGCTGCATTGGCAGTGGACGGGGATTTCGGCAGCAAGACCGAGGCCGCTGTGAAGACCTTCCAGAAGAAGGCCGGGATCAAGCAGGATGGCAAGTACGGCAGCCAGAGCCATGCCGCTCTGATGGCGGCCATCGCGGAGAAGGATGTGGCGCAGCAGACGGAACCGACACCTGCCGAGCCCACGCAGGAGGTGCCTGAGAATCCGGAGAAGAATGTCACTGTGGTTTGCGACAGCGGCACGGTAAACATCCGGGAGGGCAACGACACAAAGTATGCCCGGATCACCGCTGCGGAGAACGGCACGGTCCTGCCCTATGTGGCGACTGCTGCCAATGGCTGGCATGCGGTCGTCGTAGGCGACAGGGTCGGATGGGTGTCCGGCAAGTACAGCCGATTCGAGTAAAACAGAACAGAAAACAGGCCCGGCGGCGTTGTTCCCTCTGATGGGGAGCGGCGCTGCCGGGCTTTTTTACGTTTTGGAAAGTGGACAGGTGGACAAGTGGACAGCGTTCTGGTGATTCCTATTTTGAAGCGTGTTCTGTCATCAATTGGTACAGACGATCGATATCGGAGTAAAACAGTTTTATACCACGCTGATGTAAACGAAGATTGTCTTGGAGGCAGGTGACAATCGTTTTTGCTGTCGTTGTGTGCAACACAAGCGGAACGCCCTGACTCGTGTGAATATGGTCGATATAGTCTGCAGTGATAGGAAATGCATTCTGGATCAGGAAGGCGGCGTCTTTTCCGCCACATTTTCCAAGGACGATTTTTGTGCATCGTCCGAATTTGCCGATAATACGGTTGTAAATCTCTTCATATTTTTCATATCGTGATGACACAGGAATCATCCAGTAGATATCAGGATTCTGACCATCCTGTATAGCCAGAAAGTGAGGCCGATAGGCACCGTTTTCTTTATTGGACATCAATGTGATATCCTGGACGTCCGTGAAGTATGAATCACTGATGTGGTAAAAGTATCCTGCAGAAACTATCATTGGTGCCTCCATGAAATAACCCCATCTCCGCAGAGAGAGATGGGGCATCATTTTCGTACCGACTAACTTGTAGCCCGCACCATCGGTAAGCGGGATCATTGTCGCATCGAATAATTTATACCCCGCGCCATCGATAAGCGGCATCATTTTCATCCAGGCAGAGGATCTCTCCTCTCAATATCTATTATATCGACTCTGGACTAAAAATCAACCCCTCCAGACATGGTTTACGTAAATTTTCTTCTTCGTTTACCATTTCTCGTTTCTTTGCAGTAAACCACAGACAGCCCCCATGATATAAAAATCATGGGAACCGGCTGTGGCTTACGCGGGCAGTAGTGTCGTTATACTCTGTTCATCGCCAACTCAGACCCCGTGCTCTATCAGGATCGCCTTGAGCGCCTGTGCCATCCTGGTGATGATTATTTCCTCTTGTGTAGTACAGTCCAGAAGAAGAATGCCCAGTTCGGAGACATTTCCCTTGCTTGGATTGGAGAGAGCATCAGCGAGGAGATCCTCTATAGAGACATCCAAAGCATTAGTAATCTTAATCAAAAGCTCAAGGCTAACACCACGATCTCCGGCTTCAGCCCTCGCAATGTGCTCTCTGCTTGAACTAACGGCTTGTGCCAATTGCTCCTGGGTCATTCTTTTCTTGTTGCGAGCATTTTTGATCCTTAACCCAATGCTTGCATAATCAAGAGCCAAGTGCCATTCCTCCCTTTCCGAATGACCCGCGTAAGGCATTCGTATATTGCCGTCATATTTCAGATATAGCAACACCATTTTCTGAGACAAATCTCTTACTTTTTTGGTTTAAGGCGGCAGAGCTTCTGCGTCCCTACTACTTGATCATCTTAGCCTGATTTTGTGACCTATGAAGTCGCTTTTTGGGAAACGAGTGACCTCCCAGTCTACAGACAAAGCCAGCGAAGTCACATATAATAGTATTGAGCCCAAAGCAGGCTTGTTTTTTCCTATCCGAAAGGGGGACGGCCACATGCCCGAAGCATCCGGACTGTTATCGCTTTACAGCGATGTGCAGACCAAAACGGTCAGCTGGCTTTGGTTCCCCTATATCGCGTATGGAAAACTCACCGTACTGCAGGGCGATCCCGGCGACGGCAAGTCGTCCATGATGCTGCACCTGATCGCGGAAATCTCCCGCGGCGGGGCAATGCCAGACGGCACTGCACTGGGCAGACCCCAGCGTGTGATCTACCAATGCTCAGAAGACGGAGTCGGTGATACAATTAAGCCCCGGCTGGTCAAAATGGGCGCCAACTGTAAAAACGTCGCCTACATCAACGAAGACACCAACGGTGGCCTGACGCTGGATGACGAACGCATCCGGAACGCGATTCTTTCCTTTGAGCCCCGGCTCCTGGTGATAGATCCTGTACAGGCGTACATAGCCAGCGACTCTGACCTGCAGATCGCCGGCCGGGCGCGGAGGCTCATGCGTCGGCTGAGCATGTGGGCGGAGGCATATGAATGCGCCATCGTCCTGATCGGGCATATGAACAAGCGCGAGAGCGCTAAGGGTCTCTATCGCGGCCTGGGAAGTATTGACATCGTCGCCACCGCCCGGAGCGTGCTGCAGATAGAACGGGATCCATTGGATCCGGACATCCGCGTCGTGACGCAAATCAAAAACAGCCTGGAAGCGCCAGGCGGGGATATCCGCTTTGAGATCCGGCCTGTCACCGGCTTCCGGTGGCTCGGATGCGATGAAGAGATTACGCCCCGGCTGATCGAAAGCGGTGAACATACGGACGTGGGCGACTATGGAACCAAGCAGGAGGAAGCCGCACATATCATGACAAACGTACTGCGGGAGCGGGATGTGGCGACGACAGAAATGCTTTCCATCCTGGCGCAGTATGAGATTGCCGAGAAGACCGTCCGGGTGGTGAAGAAACAGCTGGGCGTCCAGGCGTACCGGAGGGATCGGCAATGGTACTGGACGCTGAAGAAACCAGACGGAGTAACCGGGAATGCGCCTTGACAAGAGGCTGACCAAAGCGGAAAGGAGTGGATCCCTGTGACCGAAAATGAAAAGCAGGCGGACAACCAGACCCGACGACAAAAAATAGCGGAGCGGTATAAAGGGGTCGACCCTTCCATGCTGGAGGTCATCCCGGCGCAGATGAGCGAATCGGTGAATATCATGGAGCAGCGGCTGAAGGTGGCCGCCTATGTCCGCGTCTCTACAGAGAATGACGAACAGAAGTCCTCCTTTGAGCTGCAGTCGAATGATTTCACCAACCGCATCAACGCCAATCCCAACTGGGAATTTGTCGGCATCTACGCCGACGAAGGCATATCGGGCACGGAGATGTCGCACCGCAAGGGCATGCTGCAGATGATCGAAGACTGCCGCGCCGGGAAGATCAACCTGATCCTGGCCAAGTCCATCGCCCGCTTCGCTAGAAACGTGGTGGACTGCCTGTCGGTCATCGAGGAACTGCGGAACCTGAATCCTCCCGTGGGCGTGTTTTTTGACGAGAGCAATCTGTACACCCTGGATACCACCGGCGCGCTGGTGCTCACCATCCTGGCGACGGTGGCGGAGGAGGAATCGCGATCCAAATCGTTCATCATGAACTGGTCCGTGGAAAAGCGGTTCAGCAGTGGCATCTTCCTGCTGCCGACCCCGTTGGGCTTTGATAAGGATGAAGACGGCAATCTCGTGATCAACCCCGACGAAGCCGAGACGGTCAAGGTCATATACAACCTGTACCTGAACGGATGGTCGCTGCAGGAAATCGCGGATCTTCTGATGGAGTTTCGACGGCCTGCGAAAACCGGCAGTGAGGAGTGGTATCCTGGCTCCATCAATGGGATCCTTGACAATGAACGCAATTGCGGCGATGTCCTCGCCCGAAAGACATATACACCGAACTTTAAGGATCATAAGTCGAAGAAGAACGTTAACCAGCGGAATAAATGCCTACTGTGTGATTTTTTTGTATTCCGCCCCAATAATCGCCGGGAGTTCTCTGTTCTTCTCCAAAATGAAAACTTTTTGGATTTTTGCCCCAGAAACGGCCTCCTGGTGCGTCCAATTATCAGCTGAGGACCATCTCAGTTTGGCGGTAACGCGCATTGTGAGCGCCTGTGTAGGGGCAAGGGAAAGGCGCGAATACAACCTGGTGAAGCGGATCGTTGAAAATGCCGTTTGAAAAAACCTTTCAGACAGGTCAAATTTGGAAGGAAGTTTAGTCCCTCGATTACACTGAGCTTATCATCTTTTTGCGCCTTGGTAACCGCCTTTCTCTCAACGTCACAGGAAGATGGGATGTCTTTAGTTCCTTTGTCTCGGGCTTTTACTCCAAGACCACAATGTTTTCTGTCGAAGTTACTGATCCTTTGCTCCAAGGACATAAGAGGTTTGTTTCAAAGTTACAAGGATCTCTGCTTTAGTCACTTGGATTTACTCCAAGGTACTTTCTTTTCCATCAAGGTTACTGGGGTTTAGTCCCTTAGCTATTTTGTTTTTCTCATAAGGTCACTCGCCAAATTGGAGCGGTGGGTGGCCTGTTTTTTTGTTTTTGGCCCTTTAGTCCCAAGATTACAACTGGGATAGGGCAATAAGTTCCTAACCATGTCTATATTGTGCCGAAATTGTTTGGCACCCACAAGATATTGTGGTTTTGCTCCTTGGTCACGGGCGGTTTCACGCAGTCAAGAATTTTACAACTGCTGAGGGCGGGGCAAGTACTTGGAGACCGATTGAGGGAGTTGACAACAAGGAGATTTATAAGTTCTATCAGCTTCTATCCCTCCACGGCCAGAGCAAAGACGCACTAGCAAAAACAAAAGCAGGCGCGTGGGAATTATGATATAAATGGAAATCCGTGTGCTCTACAAGAAGGCCAATATGGGGCAAAAAAAGAGAATGGGAACACTTTTTTTCTTGATAAAAATGGTAATCTGAAGTTTAATCTTCGAAATATGGAAAATCTGAAGAAAGCGAAGAAACTGTTTAAGAGTCCCGCATTATCGGCCATCCTCGCATGGGCGAAACCTGTGTACTGGCCTATCGTAGCTGTCAGCACGATATCCGTGATCAGTGCGTTATTGTCATTGGGACTGACGCTGGTCACAAAGGCGTTGGTGGACGCGGCGACGGGCGGGAATCTGGATCGGCTGTGGCAATTCGGTGCGTTGATGGTCGCGCTGTACGCGATCCAGCGGGGGATGAGCGTTTGGACGTCGTTTTTGCAGATACGATTGGCCATCAGGCCGGAAAGGAAACACACCATGATGAACAGAGAACAGGCCATCGCCTACGGCAAGCGCATCGGCGTCCGCTACCACATCTACAACAACCACGGCTGCCTGGTGGGCGGCACGAGGACCCTGGAGGACGCGCAGGCCATGAAGAAACGCTTCGAAATGAAGGACCGGAAGAACCCCTGGGCCCGCGGAACCACACGCTTTGAAATCCGGGAGGCCAATGCGAAATGAGATTCATCGACGGGAACGACGGGCAGGTGTACACCCTGCCCGACCTCTGGCGGGACTGGCAGGCCTTCCAGAAGGAAGACCCCGACAACCACGCGGCCAGCTTCAAAATAGAGATGCTGGAAATCCTGATGGCCACCATCAACGGTAGGAACGACCTAGACATCATCGGTCTGACGCCCAGGGAAGTCAGCAACATCATCATCCGCCTTCGCGCTCAGCTCTGAAATAAAGTTTCCCCATTCCACACATACCGCTTGACTTTACAGCCCAGGCGAGTGATGAATGTCACCGCGCCGGGCGGGAGGCCGAGCAGGAACCAAATCGAGGAGGCAAGAACATGATCATTCGCAATAACGCAGCCAACCGCAAGCTGGTCAAGCAGATGCGGGACATTGTGGAAGCCGAAGTTGGTTTCCGGGCACACATCGACCGGACCTGGAACCGCGGGGATGACATCCGCTTTGAAATCGGATGCGTCGGCCTCGACTCCCCGATCATCGTCAGCAACTGCGTGCACGAGGACGGATGCTTCGAAATTCTTGTACGCCTGCTCCGGCAAAAGTTTGACGCGGACGAGACCTGGATGCTGGCCTGCAGGCTGAACAGCGTCACCACCATGCGAAACCGAATCGGCGCCCTGACCGCCCAGGCCAGGCCGGAGCTTTCCGCCTGGCATCACAGCGAAAACGCGTAAGCAAGGAAGGAGAATGGTGCTGCAGAAAGGAATACTGGCCGCCTTGCCCGAAGAAAAGCGGCCAGTAATGGACTCAGTGCATGACGCAATAAACACGTTTCTGATGATTGAAGGCGAGTATTCTTTCATTGAGGAGTCACATTCGGCGGCCGGGTGGTGATAGAAACGAGTGGGGGGTGATGCAGAAAAGAAATAATCTCCTTGAACCTCTTTCTTCAAGAACGATAAGGAAGAAAAAAGGTACAAAGCGTGTAAACTATAGCTGATCTTTCCTAAAGCACCCTAAATTCTTCTAACCATAATTTAGAAGCAAGTACTTTCTTCATTATGATCATAATCTTTTAGCCGGGTATGGGAATTTCATGTTTTATGGCCGGTTTTGCTTGTTTTGCCGCATCCTACAAGTATTGATTGACTTCTTCGATGTTTGGAACACTCGTAATGCCGCCATGCTTTTGAGTTGAGAGACTGGCCGCGGTGCAGGCGAAACGGACGATTTGGGTGAGCTCATCTTCCGTTAATCCGGAAGGGGCTTTTTTGAATTGCAGAAACTGGCTCATAGCGCTGCCGCCGAAAATGTCCCCCGCGCCGGTGGTATCCACCGCATGAATACCCTTGGGGCTTTCCACCGTGACAGCGGCGGCTCGGGTGGCGGCATGGCAGCCCTTTGGACCCAGCGTGGCGTAAACCAGGGAAACGCCGTATTCATTCAATAGCTTCTGCGCGCCCGCTTCAGGCGAAATACCCCACAGAAACTTGATTTCTTCATCGCTGATCTTCACGATGTCCGCCTGTTTCAGGCTCCATTCCATGGCTGCTTTTGCATCAGCTTCCGTTTTCCAAAGCGGCTTGCGCAAGTTGGGATCCAGGCTGATCAGCAATCCGCGGGCCTTGGCCAGTTCGATGGCTTTCCGGGTGGCGGAGGCAGCCGGCTCATCAGTCAGGGACAGCGTTCCAAAATGGAACACTTTTGCGTCTTCAATCAGGCTTTCGTCGATTTCATCAGGAGCCAGGCAGGTATCCGCTCCCGGCTTCCGGGCAAAGCTGAAATCCCGGTTGCCGCTGGCGTCCAGGGAAACGAAAGCCAGGGTGGTGAACCGGTTTCTATCCAACAGAACGCCTTTTGTTTCGATTCCGGCGTTTTGCAGCGTTTTGATCAGCAGGCGGCCAAACAGATCGTCGCCCACCTTGCCGATCATAGCGCTCTTGCAGCCATATTTGTTCAGCGCCGCCAGAAAATTGCCCGGAGCCCCGCCTGGATTGGCGGAAAGAACGGGATAGCCCGCTTCGTTAACGGAATGAGGCGCAAAGTCAATCAGCAGTTCGCCCAGAGCGGCAACATCATACGTTTTCATCGCTCATTCCTCCGCAAACAAGCTGTATTTGACAATATCCATTACGGCCCTGCCATCCGCCTCAAAGGTAATGCCCCGCGCGGATGGATCGGTCAGGATGGTGGCGGTCATCACCTGTTCGCCGTCGTTGATGAATACTTCCAGGCTGAACCGGTCCAGGATCACATGCAGATGGATTTCTCCGTTGCGCTGCGCCACCTGGCAGCGGCGCTGGTGGATGTAAGCCCGCCGGGAACCGGAGAATTTCCGGTCGATTTTCAGCAGGGATTCGTGGGGACGGAAGCTGAGCATGGAATAGTATTGATCGTTCTGGGCAAATCGCATGATGAATTTAAGGTAAGGGTTCTGGACATCTTCCGGACGGATGCGGATATCCATTTCCACGCTGCGGCCTTCGATCCCGTTCAGCGTCACCCGGTCGCTGACCGGCACATTCCTGTATTCCACCTTGGGACCGCGATACAGCTGGAGTTCCCTAATAGGCTGCTGGTACAGCCTGCCGTTTCGGATGGACAGCTCCCGGGGCAGGCTCATCTGTCCGAACCACTGTCGGTCCTCGTAGCCAGTATTCTTGCAGGTGTCCCAGTTCTGCATCCAGCCGATCATCACCCGCCTGCCGTCCGGGGTCAGGATGGTCTGAGGCGCGTAAAAATCTATGCCGTAATCGATGGCCTGGTGATGCTCCGGAAGGAAGCGCTTGGTTTCTTCATCGAAGACACCGATTTGGCACACGGTGCCGTTGCCGTTGTGATACTCAAATCCCTCCGGCAGCATATCCTGGGGACTGACAAACAGCACATGCTTTCCCTCCAGCGGGAAGAAATCAGGGCATTCCCACATGAGGCCGAAGCGCCCGTCATTTTCCGCCAGGATGTTTTCAAAATGCCAATGGAAAGCGTCCTCGCTGCCAAAGAGCAGCAGCACGCCCCGTTTATCCATGCGGCGGGCTCCCACCACGCAGCGATAAACCCCGTTGGGCTCGCGCCAAATTTTGGGGTCCCGGAAGTCATAGGGGCTCAGCCCCTCCGGCAGATCCTTGGCGTCCAGCACGGGGTTCCGGGCGTACTTTTGATAATCGATTCCATTGCCCACAGCGATGCACTGAGTTTGGAATTCCTTGCCCTTGTCGCCGCCTTCTTTACGAACCCCGGTGTAGAGCAGCAATTGCTTTCCATCCGGCAGTTCCATGGCGCTGCCGGAAAAGCAGCCGAAAGAATCGTAAGGCGCATCCGGCGCCAGGGCGGCGGGCAGATACGTCCAATGCAGCAGGTCATGGCTTACGGCGTGGCCCCAGTGCATGGCGTCCCATTGGGTATCGTAAGGGTTATACTGGTAAAACAAATGATACTGGCCGCGATAGTAGGAAAAGCCGTTGGGATCGTTCATCCAACCCACCCAAGGCGACAGATGGAAAATGGGGCGGGCGGAATCGGGGATTTTCCCGCCCGCTTCTTTTTCATACGCCCTGGCAAAAATCAAACTGTGATTGACCATCTTACTTCATCCTTATCCGCTTATTTCCCTGAATTGTCCCCGCTTCATTTTTCCGTCAGGAGCCGCATGGTCAGATTATCGAAGCGAGCTTCCCCATCGCATACGAAAACGCCCCAGGGCATTCCCGGCATCCGATAAATACGGGTGGACAACGCTTCCCGGCTGTCCAGGAAAAACACAGCCACGTCGTTGTCGATGAGAATGTCAAGGTGATATATTCTCTTACTGGTATCAATTCTCCTGCTGATATGGCTGCTTTCGATCGAATATCGCGTTCTTGCCACCGTTGTAGCGTCATAGCGCAGCAGGCCGAATTTCATGTCCAGGTTCACCGCCAGCGCCCGGGCCAAATTAGCGCCGCCAAAGCAAAAGCCCGCGCCCAGCGCGTTTTCAGAGATCGTGACATCTGCGGAAATCAGAACCGGCTGATCGGGCAGCGCGTCGAAAATCACAGCGCCGCCGTCCCGGTTGGCGGAGACGGTCACTTGGTTTCCTTCCGCCTGTCCTTCCGCAGAAACCAGTTTGCCCTTCAGCGGCACAGGATCGCCAAAGGCGGCGCGGATAGTGTCCGGCAGATGGATGGAGAGCCATCCGTTTTCATCCTGCTCCAATTCAAATACCGCCAAATTGCCTGCCCAGTCCCATTCGGAGGTATCCTTGAATTCGCCTGAATAGCCGCCCCGGGTAGCGATCCAGCCGCAAAGGTAGCGTTTCCCATTCAGCACGCCGGTTTTAGCGGCATAGAAGGCATGACTGTCAAAAGCTTCCATGGGCGGGTGCTCCCAGGGGCCGTCCAAAGAAGACGCGCGCATATACCGGGTGACCCAATCGGTGGAGTAGAAGCAATACCACCAGTCGCCCCATTTGAACAAGTCGGGGCATTCACAGCTGCTGGTGCCGGGAAGCAGCAGCGGCTCCCGCAGCTCCCAGGAAGAAAGATCGGCGGAGGCATACCGGGCCACGGCCGCTTTTCCGTTCCTGACGGAGGTGATCAGCAGCCAGTATTCGCCCGCTTCCTCGTTGTAAAAAAGGAAGGGATCGCGGAAATCCTGAATGCTGTAGCCGTCGGCGGGAGAGGACGTAAAAGTTTCATTTTCCAATTTCGTAAAATGAACGCCGTCCTCGCTGACCGCGTGGCGGATATATTCCCGTGGCTTTCCCTGCTGGAAGAAGCGGGGATTATTGCCCGTATAGAACGCGTGGTAGGTATCGCCGATCTTGGTTACGGAGCCTGTGCCCAGGGCCAGGTCATAATCATAGATGGTGGTGGTAGGAATGGCTTCCCCCAGATACTCGTAGTGAACGAAGTCTTCCGTCACGAAGCTGTGGAACGGATGGTAGGTAGGCGCTCCGTCGCGCCAATCCTGCAGATAGAACAGCCGGAGCCTGCCGGACGCTTCGTCGCCCGCCATGGGCATTACATCGCCCACCCAGCCTTTGGGCGGTTTGGCGAAAATGGTGTATTCCGCCTGATGAATATCCCACTCGCTTTTGGTCGGAAAATCCATATTTTCCTGGAGCAGAACCTCACCGGCTGCCCAGCCTGAAAAAAGCACAATCATAAGAATCGCCGTTCCTAAAACAAGCATCAGCTTGTTCCATTTCATGTCTGCTCCTCCTTTTCCAATAAGGACGCGGAGCCGCTGCCGACGGCAGCGGCTCCGCTGTAGAGGTGGCTGCGTATTTCAGCCGATCAGTTGCTCATGGTGGATTCGTAGCCAGCCTTGATCTGTTCGTCCGCGTGGGTCAGGAAGTTGACCACGGGTTCGTTGGAGCGCAGGCCGGTGAACACGGTCCAGTTGTTATCCCAATACTGGTCGATGCCGATGGGTACGAAGTGGGCCTTGTTGGCCAGCTTGTTCATCAGGGCAACGTTCTCTTCACCATAGAGTTCAACATTCACAGCGCTGTCGCTTTCGATCTTCATCTGGGCGCTCATTTCAATGAACCGGGCGGCGGCTTCAGGCTGCTCGGAGGTGATGCCAATGCACCAGCCGGTCACGCTGGCCAGGCACACGTCGCCTTCACCGGAGGGACCCTGGGGCATGGGAACCCAATCCACTTCAAAGGGCAGGGCGCCGTTGATCTGCTGGTACAAGTAAGCGTAGGCAAATTCCATGCTCATAGCCAGCTTGCCGTTCTTCCAACCGGCGGTGAAGGAGTCGTTGCCGCTCTGCGGCCACATGCACTTGTCAATGGTGTAGCATTCCTGGAGGAAGGTCATGGTTTCGATACCGGCGTCAGACAGATAGCCGGTGGCGATGGTGCCGTCAGCGTTGTAGATCAGGTTGCTGGTGCCGTTGGAAGCCAGGAAGGACACATAGTCCGTATCCCAGTAGCCAAAGCCGAACTGATCGTCTTCACCGTCGTTGTCGGTGTCAACGGTCAGTTCGTTGCACAGACGGCGGAAGTTTTCCCAGGTCCATTCGCCGGCTTCGTACAGGTCGCGGGGCAGGTCCACGCCGTTGGCTTCAAACATGTCCACGTTGTAGTACATCACCAGGGGAGAAACGTCGCAGCCGGCGGCATAGGCTTCACCGCCGAAGGAGAAGGCGTTGGTCACGCTGTCATAGAAACAGTCCTTGCTCAGGTCCACATACTGGGCGATGGGCTGGACGATCTTGCGGGCGGGGTACACGGGGAAGGACTGGTCGTTGGCCTGCACCAGGTCAACAGGCTCGCCGTTGCCCACGCGGCTGGCGGCGGTAGAGATCATGTCGCCCCATTCCACGGAGATAACGTTGACCTTAATGCCGGTCTCCGCTTCAAAAGCGGGGATGACGCTCCAGACGGGGTCGAAGGCCTTGGGATTCTCGGCAACGCTGTTCTTGTAATTGTCTTCCGTGGTGTGCCAGATGATGGTAATGGAGTCCTCAGCCATGGCCGGAACGGCGCACAGGCTCAGGAGCATCGCCAGGGCCAGAAGAGAAGCCAGGAACTTTTTCATAGGGATACCTCCTTAAAGAGATTAGAATATTGATCAGGCATTCCGCCTTGGATCCGTGGAAAAAGAGAACGGGGTTCTCCTTTCGCGTTACCGCTTATGGAGGCTGTTACTTGATGCCGATATGCTCGATGGAGTCGGCCAGGAAGCGCTGGGTGAAGATGAACACCAGCAGCATGGGGGCGGCGGTCAGCAAGCAGCCCGCCTGCATCCGGGTAACGATTTTTTCCGGGTTGGTGCCCAGCTGCACGCCCGCCAGGGCCGATACCTGGGACAAATCCATTCGCAGCATGGAAAGGGCCGTCATGATGGAACGGTTATCCGAGCCTAAGAATTGCTTGGACAGGTAATACTCGCCCCAGTTCCAGACGAAGGAGAACAGGAAAACGGTGATGATGGCGTTCTTTACGTTGGGAAGCATGATGCTGAAGAAGGTGCGGTAGGGACCAGCGCCGTCCATATAGGCGGCGTCCTCCAGCGCGATGGGCAGGCCCATGAAGAACTGCCGGTAGATGAAGATATACAATCCGCTGCGCACGCCCATAGCCAGCATGGAAGGAATGATCATGGGCCACAGCGTGCCGATCAGATTGATGGATTCCTTCCCCGTCAGCAGCTGCGCCAGTCCGCCGAAGCTGGCGTAGCGCCAGCGGGAGTACAGAGGCAGGATCAGGGTCTGGGAGGGCACCACGATGGTGAACACCACGATCAGGAACAGGATGTTTTTGCCCGGGAATTTGAACCGGGCAAAGCCATACGCTGCTATGGCGCAGGAAAATACGTCAAAGAACCCGCAGACGACGCTCAGCGTCATGCTGACGCCGAAGGACTTCCAGTAGTTCATGGATTTAAGCGCGTCCCCGAAATTATCCAGCGTAAAATGCTTGGGAATCCATACGATAGAAGGATCGTTGATGTCGGCCGGATCGCGTATGGCCATGGAAGACATATACAGCACCGGATACAGCAGCTGATACGCAAGGCAGGCGCACACAAGATAGAAGATGATGCGGCCCAGCACATGGCCGATCTTGCGGCGGCGGGTTTTGGCGTCCATTTTTTGCTTTGGACGGCTCTGGGTAATCGCTGTCATTTATCCTCGCCTCCCTTCTTATTCCTGATAGATGATGAACCGGCGCAGCAGCAGCGCGACCAGGCCCAGGATGATGATGATCACCAGGAAGTAAACCACCGACATAGCGCTGGCATAACCGAATTTGAACAGGCTGAACATGGTGTTGTTGATACTTCGGATGATGGCGTTGCCATAGTCGTTCATCATGTCGATGACGGAATAAATCGTGTTCAGCAGGATCATTGGCGTCAGCATGGGCAGCGTGACCTTCCAGAACTGGGCGAAGCTGCCCGCTCCCTCCAGGCCCGAAGCCTCATACAGATAATCGGGAATGCCGTGCAGCCCCGCAAGGAACAGCATGATCTGCACGCCGGAACGCCAGGTCAGATCGAATACCCGGCTGATGACCTGATTGACAAAATTCACCACGCCGGTGCCCATGCCCATGGAGGTGAGCAGCGCGGGAATGTTGCCCGCGGAAAAGAGGTAGGTGTCGGCGGAGCCGCCGCGGGCGCCGGAGGCGAACACATCCTCTTTCAGAATCTGCATCAGCACGCCGGAGCCGATGATGACCGGCATGAAAGCCACGGCTCGCATGAAGGTCCGGCCTGGGAATTTGCCCTTGATCAGGATGGCGAAGAACAGGCTGTAAACCAGGATCAGCGGCACCTGGATCAGATCGCTCAGGGAACCCACCAGGTCAGGCAGGAAAGTGGTATCCTTAAAGAAGAGGCTGGAGAAGTTTTCAAAGCCCACTTCCGTGGCGGCAAACCCCGTGGGGGTCGCCTCCAAAGATTGGAAGGCATAGCGAAAGGATTGGTACATGGGCGTCAGGAAGAACAGGATGCATCCGATCAGCCAGGGGAGGATGAACGTAAAGCCATACCATTTTCGCTTCGTCTCATAGCCAATTTTTGAACCCAGCTTCATTTAATCCACCTCCTTGATCGTGAAGCTCTGTGCCGGAACAGTGACACCCTCCACCGTGGCGTCCGTTTTTCCGTAATTCACGAAAACCCGGTCGCCGTTTTCATAGGTGGTGATAGAAACATTGGCGTTGATCCGTTCATGGCCGATCATCCGCAGAGCCGCGTAGGGAGCCAGCGCTTCCATTTGCTTGGCGATGCGGACCACGTCCTCCTGCCAGGCGCTCAGCGACATGGCGAACCAATCCGCCCCGTCCGTGCCGGAGAGCAGCGCCGGGTCCCTGGCAATCAGCCGCCAGGAGGGGTACAGACCGTATTCCGCCATGCGCAGGATAGCGGTATCCGTGCTTCCCCGTTCGTTGAGCGGCTCGGTATACATGACCATCGCGCCATGAGCCACCAGTTGGTAGAAGGGAATATCGGTATCCATCACGTCGAAGCGGCTGGAGGCCATGGGCGCGTCGTCCGCCTGCTGGAGGTAGGGGAACGCGTAAGCGTTGGGCGTTTCAGCCGTCAGGTACGGGATTTTGCTGTGCAGCGCCTCCAGCGACTGCTTCCAGTACGCGCCCGCCTGGGTGCGGGAAATGCCGTTCTTGCCCAGGCTGGAATAAACGGTATTGGCGAGCGAGGTCAGGGAAACGCCCGCCTTGGTTCCCGCCATGCCGTTGGCAAGCTTGCCGCTGGCATCGGGCACCACATCCGGGCTCAGCAGATACCAGGTGTTGCCGGAGGGATCCTTGACGCCTGTGCTCATGTGATATTCGTTCATCTGCCGCGCCGTGCTGTTTACGTTGTCCGTGGCGGAGAACAGGGACCAGTAGCCGTTGCCGTTTTTGTACAGGTTCACCAGATCCACAGCCAGAGACACGCTTGAATTCGTGCTTTCAGCGGTTTTGAGCAGCTGATCGAAACCGCTCTTCCCATCCAGCCGGTTATCCAGGGCCAGACCGGTGACCATTTTCCCCTTCACGGATTGATTGGACCAGCCTGTGTAATGAAGCGACGCGCCTTTCACTCCGGCGGCGTTCAGGTCGGCAAGGGCCTGGGCGGCTTCGCTGTAGCTGGTCAGCACGGTTACGCTGTTGTAGGGAATGCCGATGAAGGTTTTGATGGAGGGAATGGACGCCACCATTTTCAGCTGCGTGGAGGAAATATGCTCCGCCTTCACATCGTGCAGGCCCAGCAGGTCTCTGTAGGCTGCGGCGATGTCGGCGTAATTGGCGTCTTCTTTATCCAGCAGGTAATAGTGAACGATGAAATCGCCCATATCCCGGAAGGTGTTGGCGGCCAGGGTCACGCTCTTGCTGCTGCTGGAGCCCGCCATCAGGGTGTTGCTCTCCATGTTGATGTAGGTCACGGTGAAGTAAGCGTTGTTATATCCGGTCAGCTGCCCCGCCACGGCGGCGTTCAGCTGGGCCTGGTATTCGCCCTGCTCCACCACCGCCATCAGGCCCAGACCGTTTTTCACCATGCCATACAGCGGCATGTTGACCTGATACGTTTTGGTGGCCGCTCTTTTCACGCTCAGCGTGCTGTCACGGCCGAATACGTCCTGCTGGTACACGGCGGTGTCGCCGCGCCCGTTGTTGAAGTGAATCAGCGCCCCGCTGCCATCCGGCACCACCAGATAGCCTTCGTCCTGCGCCCCGGCCGCGCCCATGAAGGGCAGCAGGGAAACGGTCATGACGGACAGCTTTTCTTTTTTGGCGGAGGCTTTTTCGATTTCAGCCGGGTCCTCCGACAGCGTCCACAGGTCTTCCCGAATCTGCTCGCTGAGGATGGACGCCTTCAGGCCGTCCTTTTCCAGCACGTAGCGCACGGGAATCAGGAAGCCCTGCTTGGGGAAGAAGTAACGGATCTCAATGCCGTTTTCAATTTTCTCCCAGGTGAAATCGCCATTTTTGATGGACCCGGTATAGCTGTTTACCTGGTTGGTCACATAGGTGGGATTGTGATAGGTAACGATCAGGTCGCTCTGCCGGTTGATCTTGTTCATACCGGAAGCGATTTTGTCCTGGTCAATGTCCGCCGGGGTGGAGCGCCATTCCGCGTTGGTTTGCGCGTCCTTCAGCATGATCTGGCTTTCCTGGGGGTCATAGCACAGGGTAAACCGTTCGTTTTCCGCCACGTTTTCCCATTCGCCCAAAGCGGCGGCGGGCAAAAGCAGACACAGCGAAACGATCAGCGCCGTTAAGATTCTTTTCAGCATCACACCACCCCCTTACATTCTGAATACGACTTCCACATAGAGCGTGGAGAAGAAGGTAATCAACTGTTCCAGCAGCGTGTAGAACAGCACGCCGATGAACACGATCACCGCCATGCCGGCGACGGTCAGCAGCAGGAAGCCAATGGTTTTGCCAAAGGACAATTCGTGGCACGTGATGGTGCCGATGAGCAGGATCACCACGCCCCACAGCATCCCCAGCGTAATGATATACGACGCATACAATTCATCCAGCAGCATGTAATTGGACAGCCATGTGCCGATGAAAATCGCGGCGGTATAGGGAGCCAGCGCGTAGCAGGCGGTGATCACGATATCGCTGAGCCGGCCACTGGTGTTGATCAGGATGGACACCGACCACTGAGCCGCGCAGAAGATCACCAGCACGCCCAGGGATTTCGCCAGCAGCAGCCACAGGTTGATATCCGCGATGTTGTTTTCATTGAACAGATACCCGGTGCCCACATACTGGTAGATAGTGGCCAGCACATATAGGATGGCAATCACGATGGCTGCCCACAGGGAGGTTTTTTCTTCGCCGAAGCGAATCTCCTGGAATCCCAGGAAGGGATGGAAAATGGCTTTGGGGAACACAGTATGGGTGGGGATCCGCAGCCGCTTCATCAAGCGGGTGAGCCATTTTTCCCGAGGCTCGTCCCCGCCCTTCTTCCGCTTCTTTTTGATGAAGGAGATCAGCTTTACCACAACCACCAGCGCGGCCACGACGGCCACGGCGCCCACCGCGCCATCCCGCAGCCGGTTGAGGCGCACGATGCGGTAGGTCTGGGAGTATTCCTCCCGGCTGTCGCCAAGCTTGAAGTACTGAAGCGCTTCCTCATGCTGGTTTTCCTTGAGCAGCGCCCGGCCCACGCCCGCATACGCCTGGGTGGCATTGCTGTTGTGCTTGAGCACGTCGTTCCACACCGAGCGGGAAGCCTCGTATTCGCCCGCGTTGTACAGGGAAACCGCCTGATGCACCAGGTTGGCGTAAGCGGTAGGCGCGAACACGGTTACGTTGTTTTTCGCCGTATCCAGCACCAGCACCTTGCCGTCCAGCAAATCGAGCGCTACGGGCTGGCGGAAGGTGCCCTCCTGGGTACCCAGCGCGCCGAACACGGCAATCAGATTGCCGGTGCGGTCGCGTTCAAATACGCGGCCATAGGAGCGGTCCACGGCGAAAACGAATTCGCTGTCAGCGGTTACGACCGCGTCCACAAAGGTCGGCAGCAGGGTGCTGGACGCAGCGCCCTGGGAGGTGACTGCCAGTTCCTCGTCGCCGAAATTGATTTCTTTGTCTCCCCTGGCCAGGTAGGTGTTGTTGCCCAGGGGGTTCAAACGCTTCACCTGGTTGACCGGGCTGCTGGTGGCCACGGTGGTGGCGTACACAAAGCCGTCGGGAGCGCAGTACAGGTTGGAATACTCCACCGGCAGGATACTGGTCATATTCTGGCGCTGTTCATTGGTCATGATGGATTTCCAGTAGTAGTTGAACAGCACTTCGGGCGTGACGGCCACTTTGTTCGCGCCGTAATACCCCATGAATTCTCCCTGGGGAGAGAACTGGAGGAAGCCGGAATAGCAGCCTGTGCTCAGGATGTAGATTCGGCCCGCGTTATCCGCGCCGATCTTGGCGGGGGAGAAGGTAAAATCGTCGCCAAGCAGGGGGTTGCGGGGATTCTCGATCAGCAGCGAAACCCGCATGGTTTCCAGGTTCGCCACGAAGGCTTGAGCGCTCTTTTTCAGGGCCACGTACAGCGTGCCGTCCTGGGAAACGTGCAATCCGTTGGGACCCGCCAGCGGCAGGGTTTCCCCGTTTTCCAGGGTGGCCTGGGTGATTTCCCGCAGCAGATGCCATTCGCCGTCGTATTCCAGGATGCGGTCATTGCCGCTGTCCGCCAGCAGGATGTGCCCTTCTGCGGTCACGCACAGGTCCTGGGGCTGTTTCCACGCGCCGCCTTCAGCCTGAGCGCCTCGAATGGTGGTTTCCACAACGTAGCCCTGGGGGGTACTCACGGATTCGTCCCATTCGTTATAAGTATAGGAGGGATAAACCGCTTCCGCGTTTCCCATGGAGGGAAGCAGCATCAGCGCCAGAATGAGGATCAGCCATTTTGTCTTTTTCAATTGCTCCGCCTCCTCTTAGCCCTTGATGCCCGCGCTGGTCATGGTTTCGATGACCTGACGCTGCAGCAGTACGAAGATCAGGATAGGCGGCAGCATCATGATCACGGCGGCGGCCATGGAGGGGCCGTACCGGGCGTATGCGTTCGCCGCGCTGATCTGGGACATGGCCTGGGTGAGGGTCTTAAGCTCTTCATTATACACGACATCGCCGCCGGACAGATTCCAGAGATTGATGAACTGGAAAATGATGACCGTCACGATGGCGGGCTTCACGCTGGGGAAAACGATCTGGAAGCAGATGCGGAATTCTCCGGCTCCGTCAATTTTGGCCGCTTCCATCATGGCGTCCGGCATCTGCTCCATGAACTGACGCATCAGGAACAGGCCCAGGGAAACGCCGATGGTGGGCAGCAGCTGCGCCCAATAAGTGTTGAGCAGACCCAGTTTGGAAATGATGATGAAGGAGGGAACGAAGGTCACTTGGGGCACAAACATGAGGCCCAGCATGATAATGGCGAAAATCAGGTTTTTGCCGGGGAACTTATGCTTGGCCAGAGGATAGGCCGCCATGCCCGCCAGGATCACGTGCAGCCCGGTGCCCAGGACGGCGATCATCAGGGTGTTGAACAGATACCGGGACAGGGGCACCCACATGTTCGCCAGAATGCGGAACATTTCGCCGTAGTTGTCCATGGTAGGCCGGTTCACATACAGCGTGGGCGGGAAACGGAAGATTTCGTCAATGGGCTTGAGCGACTGCACCACCGTATAGTACAGGGGGAAGGCCATGAACGCGGCCAGGAGGAAAATACCCAGGAACATGAAGAAGCTGCCTACCTTGGAGCGGCGCCGCTTCATGCCGACCTTGCCGCGCCTGTGAAAGATTTTTTTCAGGGTCAGCTGCATATTTTCACCTCCTTATGATCCAACCTTGCTCAGCATTTTGGTTACAAGCGCGCGGGACAGCTGCATCAGCAGCACCAGCACCACGCTCATGGCGCAGGCATAACCGAATTCATAGCGGATGGTGCCGTAGTCCATGATGTGGGTTACAATGGTTTCGCCCGCGTAATTGGTGGATGGCAAGCCGCATAGCTGCACTGAAACATCCGCTACCGTAAAGGCCGAAATGATCTGCATCACCGCGCCGAATACCAGCTGGGGCAGCATGGAAGGCAGCGTTACATACCACAGCTCCTGGAAGCGGTTCTTGATGCCGTCGATCATGCCCGCCTCGTAAAGGGACACGTCCACCGTCTGCATACCGGCGATGAAGGACAGGAAGCTGATGCCCATGCTCATCCACAATTGCACGATGATGATCACCGGCAGGATGGCCGATTCCTCGGTGGTCCAGGCAACAGGCTCGAAAATGATGCCCAGGGACATGAGGAAGTTGTTGATCAGCCCGTACTGGTCGCCGCTGAGCAGCAGCCGCCATACAGCCCAGGCCGCGCCGCCCACCACCGCGGGCACATAGAACAGGGTGGTCAGGATGGAACGGCCGGTACGGCTCAGGTCGTTGATGACCCAAGCGATGAAGAAGCAAAGAATGTAGCTGAAAGGTCCAATGATCACGGCGATCTTGACCATATTGCTCAGCGCCGTTAAGAACACGTTGTCTTCCAGGAACATGCGGATGTAGTTATCCAGAAATACGAACTTGGCCGGGGTGAGCATATTGTACTCTGTAAAGGAAACCACAATAGCCACGATGACCGGCACCAGCGTAAACACCGTGAAAAAGAGCAGGTAAGGCAGCATCAGCAAATAGCTATCCCGACTTCTCCGCATGCGCTGCAGCAACCCGTTGTTTTCCATCGTCAGCCCTCCTTATTGAGAGATCGTATCAGGTTATAATGGCGTCAGCGCTGCGATTCAATCGTTCAGCCCCATTTCATGGCGCTTGCGGGCGATTTCCTCGTTGGTAGAGCTGGTCCAGTAGAACAGACTCTCCCGCTCGTCGTTGCCGGAAAGCACCACCGCTCTGAAAGCGTTATCCAGATTTCGGGACACGTAATATCCGCCGGGGATTTCCGGCAGCTCGGTCACGTGCGCCCACTGCTCGTTCATGGTCTTCTGCTCGTTCAGCGACCAGTTGGACAGCTCGAACGCTTCCACGTTGGCGGAGGTATAGCGGCCCAGCGTACCGATATCCGATTCGATATCCCGGGCGTAGCTGGTCTGGGTTCCGGCGTCCATCCACCATTGGACGAACTGCCAGCTGGCGTCCACGTTTTTGCTGGAACTCAGGATAATGGCCGCCGTGCCGTCCGCCGTGGTGGAATGGTCCACCGTGCCGTCCGGGTTCGAGGCGCCAGGCAGCAGGTGCATACTCCACTTGCCCGCGATTTCGGGAGCCGTGGCCTTCAGCCGGGCATACATATTATAGGAAGTAATGATCACCGGCATTTCGCCCGTACGGAAGCGGGTAAAATCGTCCTTATAGAGCGGATAATCGTAGAGGGTGTAGAAATCTGTCCAGGAGCGGAAAGCGGCGTTGGCTACCGGCTCGCTGAGCAGGGTCGCTTTATAATCGTCTGTATAGAATTTGCCGCCCATCTGCAAAAGCAGGGAGGGGAACAGGCTGGTCATGCCCACACCGTTGGAAATGACGGTAGCGCCGCCAAGCTGGGTGTAGGGCAAACCGATCTGCAAATTGTTGGACTGGAGGATGGGCGCGATATTCAATAGATCCTGCCAGGTTTCCGGCACATCCAGCTCCAGCTCATCCAGCACGTCGTCCCGGATGAACATCATCAGGAAGTCCTGGGTTTCCGCCAGGCCGTATACGCCGCCGTTGAAGGCGTAGGGGTCTTCAGCGGAAGCGCGAAGCTGGGCGGCGGTTTCCGCATAGCCGGGCAGCTTGCTCAAATCCGCCAAGGCTTCGCGGAAGGCCAGGTTCATCACTTCGCCCCGGCCGGTAAACAGGTTCACGTCCGGCCCCTGTCCGGCGATGGTGGCTTTGAGCAGCGCGCCGCTGACCAGCTGCAGGTTCACGCTGATGCCCGTTTTCGCGGTAAAGTCCTCCTGGATCAGGCGGTTGATGGCGTAAGCCTGATCGCGGCCCGCGGACAGCCACACGGTAATGGCCTGCTGCTTCACGCCGGTCTCGGCGGAGCTGAACGCGTTGTAATCCTGTACGAAGGAACCCACAAAGGCCCGAAGCTCGCGCTTCATGGTATCGATCAGGTTATCCTCCGTTTTCCCGGGCTTCACATCCTGGGACGCCAGCGTCAGGTAGTCGATTTCCAACGGCTGCTCCTGCACGGAAAGAATCCATTCCGCAAAGGAGGAAATGTTGGAGGAGAAGGTGGTCAGCCGCTTCTGGATGGTATAGGGCTCCGCCGCGAAATCCCGAAGCTGGTAAGAAAGCACCTGGATGATTTCACCCGCGGTGGAATCCCCGCCCAGCATTTGGTCCATGGTGGCCTGATAGCCGTCCAGGGCGTCCGCCAGGGAAGAAAGGCGGCTTTCCAGATTGGGAATGACCCGCTCCAGGTAATAGTCGCGGTAGAAGTCAGGCTCGGTGCCCGTAACCATGATGATCTGCCGGTACAGCTCGTTCAGAGAGTACACCGTATCCTGCATATCGGAGATCACAGGGGCCATTTCGCCCAGCGTGACCTGCATGCGCAGGAGGTGGGGGCCCTTGGTCAGGGCGAACAGGTACGGGCTTCCGCTGCCGTCGGACAGATAGTCCAGCACCCATTCGGAATGGTACGCGAAGTGCACTTCCTGCATTTCCTGGAAGGGCACTTGGCCGTCCAGCATCACCTGACGGGCGACAAAGAAGCCTTTCAACTGATTCTGGTGATACCGCATCCCCAGCTGGTACAGCCCGTCCTCCGGCGCTTCGATGAGCCATTCCACCCACTGGCCTACATGCTTCCACCCGCTGCCGCCGATGGTGTTCAGCCGCATTTGGGTGGGATGATAAGGCTGGGTAAAGGAGGAAGTACGGTCATAGGTGGGATAGATGGCGGAAGCGGATTTGCTCAAGGCGTTTTCCGCCTGCAAAATCACTTCCACATTCTTTACCACCGGCATGCCGGCGTTCGCCGCCTTGTATTCCGCGTAGGTGGGCAGAGCCTCCCGCGCCTGAAGGGCCAGATAATCCAGCACCGCTTCCTCGCGCAGGGAAGTCAGCGTGATCTCGTGGTCGCCCTTCTCCAGCTGAAGCAGCACCTGGCCTTCCACCTCGTTGGTGTCCGCCAGCAGCGCTTCCGTCCACAGGAAGACTTCCACCTGCTTGGGCCGCAGCTCATTGCCGGTGGGCGTGCGTTCCGGCTGACCGGCATCCACCCATACCCGGTTGAGAGACACCACCGCGTTGGCGGTATTGTAGGGCTTCCCGTCCACCTGCAGGGTGTATTCCATGTCCACACCCTTGCCGTTTTCCGTGTGGTAGCCTACCCGCAGCCCGTAAACGCCCGTTTCCGGGGCATTCAGCAGGCAGGAAACGCTGCCGCCCGCGGAAAGGCGCACCACGTTCTGCCTGCCCTCGTATTCCGGGAGCAGGACGCAGGAATCCGGGGACAGGGTTCCCTGAGACGCGGAAACAAGGGAGCCGCCGTCGGGCCGCGCCTGATCCTCCGGGGTGTAGGTCCGCCACTCTGTGGCTTGCACGCCGTTGTTCCCGATCAGGAGAACGGCAGTCACCAGAAGTGCGAGACACCCCACTACGGCGATTGTTATGATCCATCCACGCCGCATGTACTTCACCTCCGTGAAATGTTTAATCCGTCAACAGGCGGATGTTGCTGAACGCCGCCGAACCATCGGAAGCAAACAAGCCGAAACGGTATCCATGCCGGTCGAACATCCGGGTGCCCAGCGCGGCCTGATCGTCCACATACAGCAGAAGAATGCTGTCCTGAACGAACACGCGCACATGATGCTTTTTCCCCGGCTGCCACTCAAAGGGGCGTTCCTGTTCCACCTCGTAGGGGAACATCTTGCCCCCGTCCTCATACATCCGCAGGCCTGTTTTATATTGGATCCGATGCCGGTTCGGTTCAAAAATCAGGTAATACCCCATGGCGAAATCCTGGTCCACCTGCAGGGCGACGCCAAATTCCCGGGGATCGTCCTCAAAGGAAACGTCCATTTCCAGCTTGCAGCAATCGGGTACGCGGTTCAAAAGCAAACTGGCGTAGCCGCTGGGCGTGTCCACGCTGGCTCCCTTTTCATTCAAAACCCAGGGGCCGGTCAGAGGACGCATTTCCAGGGCTGCTTCCGTGGAAAAGGCGTTGTCCACAGCTTCGGGGGGCTTCACGGTCAGGGCGCCGTCGGGCTGCTGCACCAGCTGATGCACGATCATGGTGCCGCCCCAATCCCAGGTGTTGTAATCCTTGCCTTCGTACTTTTCCGGGTTGAAATGCCACATGTTCTTTTCCCGAAGGGGGTTCCAGCCGTACATGTAATGGCTTTCCCCGTCGGTACCGTGTTTCGCCGCGTAGAAGCAGCGGGTGTCGAAGGTATCAACCTTCGGGGTAATCCACGGGCCCTTGGGGGAGCGGGCCATGCGGTACAGCGTTTCAAAACGGTCCGTATACACGGAATAGGTCAGATACCACCAATCGCCCCATTGGAACAGGTCGGGGCATTCATGGCCGGACTGGTTCGTGGCCGGGGCGTAAAGCGGTTCGCAGATCGTCCAATGGCGCAGGTCTTTGGATTTGCACAGGCCCACGCAGCCCTTGCGCATGGTAATTCCTTTTTTCTGGGCGCACAGCAGCATCCACCAGCAGCCTTCTTCTTCATTCCAGATCACGTGCGGATCGCGCCAGTCGGTCATTTCGTAAATCACGTCGTCCGGCTGGAAAGTTTCTTCCGGCAGTTCCCGCCATTCCTTCAGATCCTCACTGACGGCGTGGCACACGTACTGACGCATGTAGGGCGTAAAGGTGAACTTGCAGTAGAACATATGGTATACCCCGTCCACCTTGAGCACCGACCCCGTGCCGCCGTGTATGTCCGTCCGGTATTGATCATAGAAATGCAGCTGATCCCGCGTGGAAACATTGCTCCATCCAAAGCCCAAATAAAATAACTTGAAGACACCATCCTCATAAAAAGGGATGATGTCTCCCATTCTTCCATCTTCGGGATGATAAAAGAGTTTCACCTGCTTTCAACTCCTTCTCCGATGGGCTGCTGCGTTGGCTGTCCGCAAACGTCAAAGCATTCTGGGGCGGTCGCTGAGAAACAAAAGCTCGCGCGCAGAAGCGGACGCGCCTTCTGAGATATAAAAACTATAGCACAGTTCCTGCGGTATGTCAACCGGTTATCATGAAGGAAATTGCCATTTTTGCAGCGGTACAGTCAAAGCGTCAGGAGCGTTATTTGGCTGTAATGTATATTTATATGCCAATATTTACATTTTGTGGTCGAGCGGAGGCGATCTTACATTCTTTGGGCCTTCGAGCAAAGCGAAATAGCGGGTGAAAACCATATGATGTAAAGTTGACATAAAAAAAGACACCGCAAAGCGGCGTCCGTCATTCAATCGTCATATCATTCGGCTCCCAGAAACTTTTGCAGTTTTCCCGGCTCGTTCAGGCAGAATCCATGCCATCCCAGCATCAGCGCCGCTTCGATGTTCGCGGAAGAATCGTCGATGAAAAGGGTGCGTTCGGGGGCTAAACCGTAGGTGTCCGTCAGATACCGGTATATATCAAAGCGGGGCTTGAGCATATGTACCCGGGCGGAAATCACAGCGCCGTCAAACAAAGAAAAAAAGTCATATTCCCGCAGGTTCCGTTCGTAGTGCTCCACGGGATAATTGCTGAGCAGATACAGCTTCTTGCCATGTTCCTTACAGGTATAAACAGCGTTTCTCCCTTCCTCTACAATATAACGGTAATCAGGCCAGCCCGTCACGAACCGCCGGACCGGCGAAAGCAGGGTAGGATCGCCTTCCGTCATCGCCTCCACGCATTCGTCCATGCTCAGCTCGCCGCTATCCAGCATATGCCAATAAGGAGAGCGGAGCGTGTGAAGCAGCACGCGCCGGCGCAGCGCTTCGTCATTGGGGAACATGGCGCGAAGCACCTGATGCTCATCCATCTCCACCAGCACGTTGCCGATATCAAATACCACCGCGTCGATCTCATCCCAGGGCATGGAGGGATACATTGTATCGATCATCCGCTTCATCCTGAACTTCTCCTTCCTCGACGGCAGAAAGCCTTGGAATCGCAAAGAATATAGCATGAACCGCACCGGAATGTCAATTCCCGACAGCGCTTTTTCATATTTTTCTGATTTATGTGACGCATTCTTGACATACGCGCTTTTCTGTATTATACTTTTGATGGAAATATGAATTTGAGAGGTTTTCATATTATGGCAATCACGATTCGGGATGTGGCCGAAAAGGCCGGCGTATCCGTTACCACCGTTTCGCGGACTTTAAACAACCGGGGCTATATTTCCCAGGAAACGCGGGAAAGAATCGCGGAAGCGATTCGGGCGCTGAATTATTCTCCCAATCAGCTGGCCCGGAGCCTGTTCAACGCGAAAACGCAGGTGATCGGCATCGTCGTACCCAGCATATGCCATCCCTTTTTTTCTCAAATCACGCAAATGATAGAACAGCGCCTTTTTCACTTGGGATATCACGTGCTCCTTTGCACCACGGAGGGCAACCCGGGACAGGAGATCCAGATTTTTGAGATCCTGCGTCAAAAGCGGGTGGACGGCATCATCATCGGCAGCCCCCGGCTGTCCGATCAGGAATACGTGAACGCCAATATTCCCATCGTCGCTTTCGACACCCGCATGCGGGGAGCCAACGTATCCATCGCGGCCAACCATCGGCTGGGCGGACTCCTGGCGGCCCAAGCGCTGCTTAAAAGCGGATGCAGACGGGTGCTCCAAATCGTGGGCGACATGACGGCGAAAACGGACGCCAGCAAGCGCCACCAGGCGTTTATGGAAGAAATAGTCACCGCGGGCTGCGAATGCATTTCCCTGCCCGCCGTCAACAATTTTACCGATCTGCATTCTTCCCACGAGATGGTTGAACGGGCTTTCGGCCAGTACCGGGACATCGACGCGTATTTCGCTACAGACCTGAACGCCGCTGAAATCGTTCATTGCGCTATGAGACGAGGGCTGTCCATTCCCGGCGATATTCAGGTGATCGGCTATGACGGAACGGACGCGGCGACCGTTTTCTGCCCGCAGCTCACCGTCATCCGCCAGCCGTTTGAAGATCTGGCGGAAAAAACGGTGGACAGTATGATGGCCCTCCTGAACGGCGAAACGCCTGAGCCGCAGATCCTGCTGGACAACCTGACGCTGATTCAGGGAACGACGACTCGCGCTTAATCCACTTCATTTTTTCACAGGAAAGGAGATCTTTCCATGCGGCAGTATCCATTTCTTCTGGGCGGTCTGCCCCTGCTGAGGCAAGGCCGTTCCTGCTCCATCAACGGCGAAAACAGAACGGGCGAAAAGGGCGGAGCCTGCCATGCGGACAGTCCGCTGGGCTTTTCCCGGAAAGGCTCCCCCTGCATCGACCGCATTCCGTCCGGCGCGGTGGAAACGCTGATGGACGTAACGGGCAGCGGGATCATCCAGCACATTTGGATTACCGTCACCGACGAAACGGACAAGGGCCATTTCGTCCTGCGGGATTTGGTGCTCAGGATGTACTGGGACGGCGAGGAAACGCCCTCCGTGGAAACGCCGCTGGGGGATTTCTTCCTGAATGGCTTTGCCCGGGGCTACGAGGTCTCCTCCCTCCCCATGACCGTGAATCCCCGGCGCGGCATGAACTGTTTCCTGCCCATGCCCTTTTCCTCCCATGCCCGCGTCACCGTGGAAAACCAGCACGCCGGAGACATTTGCGGCTTCTTTTTCCAAATCGACTGTACGCTCTATGATGAACCGATTCCCGGCATGGGGTCTTTTCACGCCCAGTGGCGGCGGCAAAAGCTGACCGCCCTCCAGGAGGATTACGTTTTGCTGGACGGCGTTCAAGGCCGGGGCCATTACGCCGGCACCCATCTGATGATCCAGGCGCTGGAGCGGTACTGGTGGGGCGAGGGCGAAATGAAATTCTATATCGACGGGGACGGCCGTTATCCCAGCCAATGCTCCACGGGGCTGGAGGATTACTTTGGCGGAGCCTGGTCCTTCGGCGGATCCTATAATAAAGAAGGCCACATGCAGGAAAAAACCTACTGCACGCCTTTCCAGGGCTATCCGTTCTATTCCTGCCAGGATACCTTCCATGCCGAGTATTTCCAGCGGGATATTCCCCCCATGCGCAGCTTTTACCGCTGGCACATCCCGGACCCCATCCTGTTCAAAAACGATTTGAAGGTCACTGTTCAGCAAATCGGCTCCGGTCCCCGGGGCCCCCACGGTTTGTTTGAACGCCAGGATGATTACACCAGTGTTTGCTACTGGTACCAGACTGAGCCACACGCGCCCTTTCCCGCGCTGCCCTGTCCGGAAGACCGCTGGCCCCGTTGATTTTTCCCGCTTTACCGCCTGCAAGGAGGAATCGCCATGGCAAGATTGGATGTTAATTTCTATTCCTACTCCCTGGATCATGGAGTGGATATCACCGTCACCGTCCCTTCCTTTACCCCCTGCGACAAGCAGCCCGGCATCAAGCCGACGCACAAACTGGAAGCCAAATTCCCCGTATTGTACCTTCTCCACGGCCATGGAAACGACCATCATTGCTGGCTTCGCTACACGTCCGTGGAACGGCTGGCGGAGGAGCAGCGCATCGCCCTGGTCGCCTTCGATACCGGCAACAAAGCCTACAACAACATGCCGGCAGGGGATAATTACTATGACTTTCTGAACGAAGAACTGCCCGATTTCATTCAATCCATGTTTCCCATTTCCTCCCGGCGGGAAGATACCTATATCGCCGGGCTGTCCATGGGCGGGTATGGAGCGCTGGCCCACGCTCTTTCCGTTCCGTCCCGGTACTGCGCCTTCGGGGCGATGTCGCCGGGCGTGGCCGCCCGTGACGGCCGGGTGCGCCGGGAAACGCTGGACCCAAATTCCATCACCGATATTTTCCGCCGCGCCATTGAGCCTATCCACGAGCTGGAAGCCCGCCTGAAAGAAGGGGCAGAGCTGCCCAAAGGCTACATTTGCTGCGGAAAGCAGGATCATCTGTACCAGCGGGTAGAGGACTTTGTCACGGACGCGAAAGCGTTAGGCGCCAATTTCACTTGGCATCCTGTGGACGGATTCGAGCATGAATGGCGGTACTGGGATATGGAAATCGCCAATTTCCTCCAGTGGATACCCCGCACGGATTTTTATTCCAATCGCCCGCATAAGGTTTGAATTTTGGAAAAGAGCGCAGCTGAAAATGGCCGACGCCCGCGGTCTTTCCAGGAACGCTGTTTCCAAGGTTTTCAACGGATGCGGTTCATTATCGCAGGCCGCGAAAGAAATCATCGTAAAAAAGACAGAGGAACTTGGCTATAGTTTGCAGTCTCGACCTGCCCACCAGTATGATTGATGGGCCGCGTCATGCTGTGTCTACGCTCATGACCTGTGATTTTGTCTCTAAGGACAGCATTGCAAGCATCATGACAGTTATCAGTCATCTGTCCGTTCTCAGCGTGAGGCGCATCGGTTTTGTCGGGGATTAAGAGCGTTGCTGCAGCTACTATGAACGCTGGCTTGGCTTCACGCTGCATTGCGCGAAACCGGACTTGTACTTGGATGAGAGTATTTGCATTCTGGCATCTGACGATTCGCCGTATGATGCCCCAGATTGGCTGATTCATCAAATCAGCTGTATGTCAGGACTGCCGGTCGATTCTGTCTGCGCCAACGATGACCTCGGTATCCGGATGATGAGCGCTTTGAAGAAACTGGGATTTTCATACCAGATGATATTATGGTGACGGGGTTTGGCGAAATGCTTCAATCTGCTCTGGTGGATCCTCCGCTGACAACAGTGACTATTCCAAGCGTTGAGACGAGCCGCATCGCGGCAACACTTTTGCTGAACCGTATCTGCAATCCCAATCTTCCTTTCGTTTGGACGAGAGTCAAAACCACACCTGTGTGGCGCGGAAGTACAAAATAATGAGAAGTAGCCAGCTGTACCCTTTTATCAGCGATCCATGCCGTTATTTGTCGAAAATGCTACTTTCTCTATTCACCCCCACCTCCGTCCCATCCCTAAACCTGAACACCATCTTATTCTCCCCAACTGTCACATAATCCAGCAGCCCGCGCCATAGTTCGGGATTGAATTCTTCCACCCTCCCGTCCTGTTTCTTCAGCAGCCGCATGTATTCTTCAACCTCACCCAACCGCGCTTTTTTATCGCTGATCTGCTTTTCTACCTGTATCTTTTGCGCTTTCGCTTGTTCAAAACGGTCGCTCATGGCCTGGAACTTTTTCTGATATTCTTCCTGGTCAAGGGCAACGGTGGCGTTTTCTCTGATCAGAGCCTGCATTTTTTCTGACAGCACCTGCATCTCTGTTTCCAGGGAAGCCACTTCTATTTCAAGCGCGGTCGTGTCGAAGACAGTGCTCTTTGCGGCTTCAAAGGCCGCAATGGCTTTCTTTCTCCCATTGAGCACCTCGTTCACGGCGGCCAGGAAAGCTTTTTTTATTTGGTCTTCCGTCAGATGGGGCGTAGTACATCTCTTCCCATCAAACTTATGATTGCATTGCCAAATGACCCGCCTGTATTTGTCATTGCTGTGCCAGACCTTGGAGCCAAACCAGGAACCGCATTCGGCGCAGCGAATCTTCCCGCTGAATATCCGCACCCCACTGTGGGCGCCATTTCTTCGTTCAATCTCCTTTTGCACCTGTTCATGGACCGCAGGATCAATAATGGCGGTGTGATTGTTTTCCACGTAGTATTGGGGAATCTTGCCTTCATTGACCTTCTTTTTCTTTGTCAGGTAATCCGTGGTGTAGGTTTTTTGCAGCAGTGCGTCTCCCCGGTATTTTTCGTTCATCAAAATGTGCCGGACGGTAGTGCCGCCCCATACGTCTTTCCCGCCAGGCGATTTGATTCCTTCCGCAGTGAGGGCCTTGGCGATTCCATAAGGCGTCATGCCCTGGAGAAACATGCTGTAAATGCGGCGGACGATCACGGCCTGTTCCTCGTTTACTTCCAGCGTTCCGGTTTCACCTTTGTCGTACCCCAGAAAACGGCCATACGGCACAGCGACCTTTCCGTCCGCCATTCGTTTCCTGTGCCCCCAGGTCACGTTCAGGGAAATGGATCG
>JAFWQM010000023.1 GCA_017509065.1 Clostridia bacterium | reverse complement strand
GAAGCGGTCAGGCCTTTGGGCATGGAGGCCATCATGTCGGGGTCAACCACTGCCACATCGGGGATGTCGTTGGGGTCCACGCAGACGAACTTCCGCTTCTTTTCCACGTCGGTGATCACATAGTTGATGGTGGATTCCGCGCCGGTGCCGCCGGTGGTGGGCACGGCAATGGTAAAGACCGTACGGTTTTTGGTGGGGGCCACGCCCTCCAGGGAACGGATATCCGCGAATTCGGGATTGTTCACCACGATGCCGATGCCCTTGCCGGTATCCATGGAGGAGCCGCCGCCAATGGTAATCATGAAGTCCGCGCCGCTGGCTTTATAGGCTTCAACGCCGTGCTGTACGTTCTCGATGGTGGGGTTGGGTTTGATATCCGTATAGAGGGCGAAAGCGATGCCATTCTTCTCCAGCAGATCGGTCACCTTGGCGGTAACGCCGAAATTCACCAGATCCGGGTCAGAAGCGACGAAAGCCTTTTTGAACCCGTGGGCCTTTACGATGCCCGGAATCTCGTTGATGGCCCCGTGGCCATGATAGGATACGCCGTTCAGAACGAAACGATTGACAGACATACATATTCCTCCTTTTATTCAGCCCGGAACCTTATCCGGGCAAGAAATCCGATCGTTTATTCTACCATATTTTCGCAGTTTTTGCCAGCCCCAAACCAATTTTGCCATGAAGTGGGGAAGCATTTTCAGACGCTTTCCATGCCGTCGGGCAGTTGAGCATGCGGCATGATTTTTCCCTGGATGTCTTTTTCCCAGGCGACATGAACCGTACCGCGAGGTGTGATTATATCGCCTTTTGCCGATTGCAGCTTACCGGCTTGCGGAGCGATATGCACTTTGGTAAAACCGGGTGCTGCGGGTCGAACGCCCAGCATGACCGCAGGCATTTCATAGCACATGAGCGCTGCCCAGGCATGGCAGTCTGATCGGGCATCGGTGTCGTTTTCCACACACGTGGTCAAATTGTCTTTGATCATCTGCCGCCACAGGTTCCATAGATCGTCGGTCTTTTCATACCACACGCAGATTTCCAACGCCCTGAACAGGTAGAACATGAACGATACCGAAGCCTGCGGGATGTCCGGGTCGCCCACGGTTTTTTGCAGCATGGCTCTTCCTTCTTCGGGAGATACGACGCCGGTAAGGATGGCCAGCACCTGCGCGTGGACGGAGTATGCTTCGACGCCTGGCCCGTCCTGGATCAAAGGCTGCCCCTGATACCTGCCCATGCAGACATTCCGGATCGCAGCCTTAAGCGCATCGGCACGCCCTGCATATTCCGCGGACACATCTGTCCATCCGATATAGGACGCCAATTCCGCCGCTTTTTGCAGGCCGTACAGATACAGCAGGCTTTCGGCTGTGATGGCTCCGCACCCTTGGGCATACGCAGTGGGAACGCCGGAATCCCATTTCTGCGACCAGTCGATGAACGACCAATACTTGTCCCGCATGATCGGCGCGCCGATCTTTCCCACCAGGCCGTTTTCCGTGAGATGGCCGTCAAAAAAGGACAGGATGCGGTCGATGGCAGGCAGATGCAAGCGCACCAGCGCCTTGTCCCCGAAATACATCATGTGGTCATGCACCATCAGCAGATAGTAAATGGAGAATCCGGGGATCACATTGCTGCGCTGAGTAGGCGCGTCGGCGTTCACCAGTCCGTCCGGGCGCTGGGACAGACGGAAGGCTTCCATGGCTTGCCGGGCCAGGCGGTCATCAGCGCTGACCGCATAGGTGTACAGGATTTCAGAACGCCCGTCCATGGTATATTGAAGCTGCTCATAGAAGGGGCAGTCCATATAGGTTTCGTGCATACAGCGGCGCAGCGTGCGCACGCTGATGTCCCAAATCGGGGCAAAGGTTTCATCGGAACAGGTAAAGCGGGTTTTGATTTCCAGCGGATACGCGGTGGAACGGTAGGAAAAGGAAAGGAAGATCAGCGGTTCATCTTTGGTTTCAATGGTCAATCGGATATAGCGGAAGGTGAGGAACCAGAAAGGCTCGTATGTTTCAGGCGCTGCCTGTGTTCCGTTCCCGGAAACAGTATAAATGGAGGTGTGCCCCAGAAGCTCTCCGCTGATGGCGTCGGTGCGGTCACCTTTACGGGGAGGCGGGGCGGATACGCCGCCATAACCGTTGGGAACAGGAGGCTGCGGATAGGCATAACATTCGGAGCAAAGGGTTTCTATACTTGCGCCTGTACCGCTGGAAAAGGAGTACAGCAAATAGCCGCACATTTCCTCCCCAGCGGACAGCTCCACGATCCTGCGGCAGTGGGCAGGGATGATCAAGGGGACGTCTGTGTGGATCAGTGTGTTCCACGCTGCTTCCTCGTCTTTTTCTCCTTCCCTCACCATGGACACAGATTCAAACCGGCGATCTGTATGCGCCATGGGCGGGATCGTGCGCGGGACCAGATTAGCAGGCGCGTCAGCGGAGGACAGGTCAAAGATCAGATAGGGCTTTACGTCCGGCCACGCTGTATCGTCATATCCCGGCAGCTTCCAGCCTGCGAAATCTGCTGATGCCACTACATGCTCCTGGGCGTGAATGGGGGCCGGATTGGTTTCCTCGCCCACGATGCGCACCCCTCGATTCATACGGCATTTCCACCCACTTTTTCCGTTCAGGGAAAAGCCAGGCGCAGGGACGGCGTCTTCCACAAACAATCCGGGAAATTCCGTATGCAGCAGGGAATCGTTGCCTGTGGGATGACTCATGGATAAACCGGGGGTGGGATACCGCAGCACCTCTACGGCAGCGGTGTTGGCCCCTTCGTGCAGCCAGTCAGTAATATCCGCTGTATCCACAAACCATTCTTTCAGAGCAAGCGCTTTCTGCGGCCCCTCCTGCACGAAGTTGCCATTGATATACAGCTTGTAGCGGGAATCGGCGGAAATCCTGATGGTATGCGTTTGCGGGAGGTTTTGAAGCTCAAACTGCTTGCGAAAGCAAACGATATGCGGCTCCGCAGCGTCCTCCAGCGTCCATTCCGGCAGCCAGATCCAATTGGTTTGCAGCATCGAAAGATCCATGGATCATCCCTCTTTTATTCGGCGATAAATGCGGCGGTCTGTTTCAGGCACTCAAAGGATTCCGCGGCGGGAACTAGCATAAAGGTGTGATAAAGGCCGTCATAGACCCGAAGCTCGTGACGTACGCCCGCATCTTTCAGTTTTTCTGCCAGGTCCACGGAATCATCCAGCAGCACTTCGTCCGAGCCCACGCCAATGAAGGTAGGCGGGAAGCCGTCAAAGTTTCCGTATCGCGTGCAGCGGATGGGGTCATGCGCCCCCTGCCCGTCGCAGTAATGCTTGAGCATCGTCCTGCCCACGTTGGCGGAAATCATGGGATCCAGCGCGTCCAGCGTCTCACGGGAGGGGAAGCGGTCCTCCAGATCGGTGACCGGGCTGTAGGCTACCACGTGACCGGGCAGAGGCTTTCCTTCTTCTTTCAGCTTCAGCGCCATGGACAGCACCATGCTCCCGCCTGCGGATTCTCCGGCCAGCGTGATGTTTTTGCTTTCATATCCCATGTCCAGGAAAGCGGAATAAACGCTTAGACACTCGGCCAATCCCTGGTCAAACCGTCCTTCCGGCCATTGGGTATACTCTGCGGAAAAGCAATCCGTTTTCGCCATTTGGGCCAGGGTCATGGTGCCGAATCTTCTGGATACGACGGAGCCGTTTTCCCAGCCGCCTCCATGAATATAAAGGATCAGGCTGTTTTTCTTTTTATCTGGCATACTGTCGTCTACCCGATAGTATTCACCCCAACGTCCGCCGATCACTTTTTCCTCGACGGTGACGCCCTCCGGCACCGAAATGAATTGCCGGATGATTTCGTCGTTCTGTACGCGCAGGGCAGGCAGACTCGCCGCCAATTCTTCATCGGACTGCGGATGCGCTTCGTTTTGCTCTTTCGTCTGCCGGTACATGCCGCGCAACTGTTCCAGCACTTCAGATGCCATCGTGTGATTCCTCCTTTACTGATCTGCTTCGTTCATGGCCTTCAGGATCATCTCATACAGCGGCCTGGCTTCCGCGGCATAAGCCAGCAGGGACGAAATGGGCTGATCGATCACATATTCCAGCATGGGATTATCCAGCATCTGCGGCATATACTGCTGCAAAAGCGGCCTGGCCGCCGAGTGGTTCATCATCACGCGCAGAGGCGTTTCCAGGGTGTAGCGATCCAGCTCCAGTCTCGTTGCGGTTTTGTATTCGTAATGATAGCTGCCGCTGCCCAGGGTGATCGTTTCATTCTTTTCCGGCAGGGTCAGCAGCGTTTCCGTGCCAACGGGAACGACAACATCCACGGTGATTTTGCCGCCTTCGCAGCGCCAGGAGGTTTTGATTTCGCCATAGACGCTTTCATAGGTCAGCTCTGCCCAGGTGATCCCTTTCATGAATTGCGGGGCGATGGCAAACTTTTTGTAACCGGGTGCCATCAGCCGCAGGCCGCAGAGACGGGTATAGAGCCAGAAACCTATCGAACCGTAGGCGTAGTGGTTCAGGCTGTTCATGTTGGCAGGGTTGAAGCTGCCGTCCGGCTGGATGGAATTCCAGCGTTCCCAGATGGTGGTGGCCCCCATCTTCACTTCGTACAGCCAGCCGGGGTTCTCCTCCTGCAACAGCAGCTTCCCTGCGACAGCGTGCTTGCCGTGATCGCTGAGCGCCAGGCACAGGTAGGGCGTGCCAATGAATCCCGTGGTCAAGTGCGTTTTGTGGGCGGCAATGTTGCTTTCCAGCCGGTCAGCGATGCCGGGCTTATGCCTGTCCTCCACCAGATCGAAATACAGCGCCAGCGTCAGGGCCGTTTGGGTTTCGCAGACCAGACGGCCCGTTTCGGTGACATATTCTTTTCGGAAGGCGGACAGCGTCTTTTCCCGCAGTTCGCCATAATAGGCCACGTCCTCATCATAGCCCAAGACCAAAGCAGTATCCGCCATGATTTTAAGCGACCAAAGGAAGCAAGCGTTGGCAACGAAATAATCGTCCGTCGCGCCTTTCCGCTCGTCGTTCAGTTTGTTGCTTTCGGAATCCAGCCCCAGCCAGTCGCCGTACTGGAAGCCGCTTTGCCACAGGCCGTTGTCCCCGCGTTGCAGGATGACGTAATCCACCCAGATTTTCATGCTTGGGTACTGGGCTTCCAAAATCCGCCTGTCGCCATAGGTTTCATACAGCGTCCAGGGGATTGCCGTGGCCGCGTCGCCCCAATAGGCCGCGCCGTTTTGCCTGCTGCCGCCAGGGCCCTGGGAGAGGATGTCCGGCACCACCTGAGCCATGCCGGTTTCTTTTTCCTGATCGACGGCCAAATCCCGCAACCACTTACGCATAAAAAGCATGATATTCTGATGGAACGCAGCCGTGGGCGTAAAGGCCGTGGCGTCGCCCGTCCAGCCCAGCCGCTCGCTGCGCTGGGGGCAGTCCGTGGGCACGTCCAGATAGTTGTCCCGCTGGCTCCAAAGGATGTTCTGCTGTAAGCGGTTGATCCTCTTGTCCGAGCAGCGGAAGGAACCCGCCACCTTGAGGTCGGTGGACAGGTGGCAGGCGGTCAGTTCGATTTGCTGACCTTCTTCCAGCCCTTCCAGGCAAACGTAACGGAAGCCATGGAAGGTGAAATGGGGGCGGAGGATTTGCTTCTGCCCATTCAGGATATAGGTATCCGTCGCCTTGGCAAAGCTCAAGTTGGCGGTATAGAAATTGCCGTTTTCATCCAGGCTTTCGGCGTGGCGCAGGGTGATTTTCTGCCCTTTTCGGCCGTGGATTTTCATTTCCACCCAGCCGGTCAGGTTCTGGGCGAAATCGACGACCCGCTCGCCATTCGGCGCGATAAAGTCCCGGACAGCGGGCAGGCGCAGAAGGCACCGAACCGGCTCGTTTTCCTGGGTGATCAGGGTTTCAAACTCGCCGTCAAAGGGCAGGGCGCAGCCCACGGACTGCTCTTCCGAAGCGGTATCCTGCGTTTCGCCGTCATAGAGCTGGGAAAAGCGAATGGAGCCCAAGGAGACCTGCCAGCTTTCGTCCGTGCCGATCACTTCTTCTATGCCGTCCTTATACGTGATGACCAGCATGGCCAGCAGCGCCGTAATGTCGCCGTAATGATTGGGCGTAGGATAGAAGCCCAAGGGCGATTTGTACCAGCCTTCGCCCAGGGTAAAGCGCAGGGTGTTTTCCCCGGCTCGCAGGGTGTCCACAGCGTAGGTCTGGTATTGCAGACGCTTATGATAGCTGGTCCAGCCGGGGGCAAAATAGGTGTCGTCCGCCTTTTCGCCGTTGATTTCCGCTTCATACAAGCCGCAGGCCGTGGCGTACAGCCGGGCCTTGGCGACGGGCTTTTCCACGGTAAAGACTTTGGTAAAGACAGGGCTGGCGGTTTCTTCCTTGGACAGGCCGTGAGTGATCCATTTTGCACGGCCCTGGAAAGCAGAGCCGGAGAGGAGACCGGTTTCAAAGCCGGATGCCGCCGTCGCTTCTTCTCCCTGATCCGTCCATACCGTGACTTCCCAGCGGTATTCGGTGCGCGGGGCAAGCGCTGGGCCCGCATAAGGGATCAGGATGCTTTGATCGCTTTCCACCCGACCCGTATCCCAGCAAACAGCCTCGCAGCGCACTTGAAGACGGTATGTGATTTGATGAGTATCCTGCTTTTCGGTGCGCAATTTCCAGCTGAACCGGGGTTGCACGTCGTCCAGCCCCACAGGCGATGTTTTATACTCGACGGATAAATCATACAGTTCCAGCATGGCGGTCTCCTTTCCGTGTTCTTTTAGTGATTCAGCTGATAGACGATCCCATTCACCGCGTCCCAGGTGAAGCCGGGAACGAAGCTCACCAGCCACCTTAGCGGCATGGAATCCATGATAGCGGCCATGAATTCGCCGTCCATCCCGGCGGTTTCCTGGGCGGGCGCGCTGCCCTGCATGGCGGAGAGCACCGTTTTTCCTCTCTCTGTCCGCATGATTTCGCCCAGGGTGGAATTGACGGTAAAAGCGGGGATAAAGGGATGGACGGGAGAAAGGCGCATATTACTTTCCAGCAGCACAGTCTCGGCATCCTTGCAGATCTGCACGGCGTAATCGCCATCCTCCACATACCAATCGTGCTGCCGCGTATCCCACACGGCAAACCCGCGCTTGTCTAAAGCAAACCGCACCGTTTTCTTTTCGCCTGGAGCCAGTTCGATTTTTTCAAAGCCCTTCAATTCCCGCACGGGCCGGGTAAAGCTGCCCTTTCCCGGAGCGACGTACAGCTGCACCACTTCTTTGCCGGGAACGCTGCCCACATTTTCCACGTCCACGGAAATGGTCAGCGTTTCATCGTCCTTCATCGCCGCGCGATCCAGAGAAAGGTTGGAATAACGGAACTTCGTATAGCTCAGCCCGTGGCCGAAGGGGAACAGCACCGGCATTTTTTTGGAAACGTAATACCGATACCCCACGAAAACACCTTCGCCATAGGCGCAGCGCTCGTTTTCGCCGCCGAAGGTCAGGAAGCAGGGGGTATCCTCCAGCCGCAGGGGGAAGGTTTCCGTCAGACGGCCGCTGGGGTTTGCTTTGCCGGTCAGCACGTTTGCCACGGCAGCGCCCACGGCCTGACCGCCCAAATACGCTTCTATGACGCCCTTGACCCGGGAAATCCAGGGCATCTCCACCGGCGCGCCGTTGTGCAGCACCACCACGGTATTTGGCTGAACCTTGCATACGGCTTCGATCAGCGCGTTCTGGCAATCCGGCATGCGCATATGCTTGCGGTCATAGCCTTCGGATTCAAAGGCATCGGGCAGCCCGGCAAAAATTACCGCCATGTCGGCAGCGGTGGCCGCCTGCACCGCTTCGGCCAGCATTGCTTCATCCGTTTCGTCCTTGTCGTCCCGGAAGCCTTCGGCAAAAGAAACATCTGTGAACTGGGCCAGGCTCTCCAGCGCGGCGCTGACGCGGCTGCTGTTGACGTGGGAGCTGCCGCCGCCCTGATAGCGCGGCGCTTTGGCATACTTGCCGATCACCGCCACCTTTGTTCCTTCCCGAATGGGCAGGATGCCGCTTTCGTTTTTCAGCAATACGATGGATTCTTCCTCCGCCTGCCGGGCGATTTCGTGATCCTTATCCCGATCAAAGGTTTCCTGCTGCCGGTTATCCAGGAAACGATACAGGATGGTCAAAATCCTTTCCACGGCCTGATCCACGATTTTTTCGTCCAGCGTTCCGTTCTTTACGGCTTCCACGATCAGCGCGTCGTTGACGCCGCCCGAACCCGGCATTTCCAGGTCGCCGCCCGCCGCGAGCGCCTTCACCCGGTCGTTGACCGCGCCCCAGTCCGATACGACAACGCCGTCAAAGCCCCATTCGCCCCGCAGGACATCGGTGAGGTACTTTTTATCCTCGCCCACATATTCGCCGTTCACCCGGTTATAGCTGTTCATCACCGTCCAGGGCTTTCCCTTTTTGACGGCAGTTTCAAAGGATGCCAGGTAGATTTCCCGCATCGTGCGCTCGTCCACGTCTGATGAAGCGGTCATGCGGCGGTACTCCTGATTGTTGGCAAAAAAGTGCTTGAGGCTGGTGCCTACGTTCTGGCTCTGCACGCCTTGGATATAAGCTGCCGCAAGCTCGCTGGACAGGAAGGGGTCTTCGGACAGGTATTCAAAGTTCCGGCCGCACAGGGGGGAGCGTTTGATGTTGATGGCCGGGCCCAGGATGACGCCCACGTTTTCAGCCTGATATTCCTTTGCCAGCGTTTCGCCGATCATGCGCAATACGTTTTTATCCCAGCTGCTGGCGCTGGCACATCCTGCGGGGAAACACACGGCGGGGATGCTGTCTCCGACTCCTAAGTGGTTGGCGTCCTGCTCCTGCTTTCTCATGCCGTGGGGGCCGTCGGACATTTCCAGGGCGGGGATGTTCAGCCGCTCAATGGGCTTGGTATGTCCGAAATCCAGCCCGGAGCACAGGGAGGCTTTTTCTTCCAAGGTCATCTGAGCGATCAGGTTTTTGATATCGTTCGTCTGCATGTTCGTTTCTCCTTTATGAAAAGGGACACGGTTTCGGCTGGGAAACCGTGTCCGTATGAAATGCTGTTTTTCAGCGGCTGGTATGGCGGTCGTAGATTTCCTGGCGGATCTGGGTGTTTTCCGCCACGCCAAGATTGTTCATGCGCTCCACGAACCGGGCGAAGGATTCTTCGGTCAGTTCTTCAGTGCCGGAAATGAACTTGGGCACCATGGTGTTCAGATAATCGGTGTAGGAGCTCTGGTTCATGGTCAGGGTATTGCTCTCGTCCGCAGAGGAGAAAGCGGAGGAAGGATAATTGTTGCCAGTGCCGTACAGCGTCCAGCGGACATTGGCGGCCAAGGTTTCATCGTTGTTGGACGCGTTGGCGTATGCAATCATCTGCAGGCCGGGCAGGCGCAGGCCGTTGATGCCGATCTGCTGCAGGGGCGATTCGGTCACTTTGCCGTCCAGCAGCGGATGCCAATGGAATTCTCCGTTTTCATCGAAAGAATAGGAGCCGTCTGCAATGCCAAGCTGCACATACAGGCTGTTTTCCGCCGAACCGTGGGCAGCGTCCAGACCATATTCGGTGAGCATGCCGCCCTCCTCAGTGTACAGAAAATCAGCCATGGTGAGGAAGCGGATGAGTTTTTCTTCAGAGCACAGCGTGCTGCATACCCAGCCGCTGGAATTGGAGTTGGCGCGTTCAGTGATCAGAGCGATGGTGCCGGACTGGCTGCCATCCTGGCCATGGGCCGTATCCAAGGGAGCGGACAGGCCGCGCACATCGAAGAACAGGCCGTATTCCGGCATGGACATCGCGCCCGCCAACTGGCTGCTCAGGCCGAACCAGATGCCCGCTGCGCCGCCGTAGGTCAGAGCGGTATTGGGCAGATAGAACAAGTCGGTGGTGCGACTGGCAAAATCCTTGTAGATATAGCCTTTCTCATACCATTCGTGCATTTTGACCAGATAGTTGTAGAATTCCTGGGTGGTAGGGCCGTATTTCACTTCGCCGTCCACCACATAGAAGTCGCCCGCGGCGCCAAAGCCGTTGAGCAATTCGCCCGTGCTGAACATGCCGTTGGAGGGCAGGATCAGCGGCGCGTAATCCTTGAAGCCCGCCGCCTCAAAATACTGCTTCATGAGCTCCAGCATGTATTCCCAGTCTTCCACGGTGGTGGGTTCTTCATTCCCGCTGGGGAAGAACACATAGCCGCCGGTCATGGTATCCACGATGTCGCGCCGGTATACCATACCACCCCACTGGATCACTTCGTCCGGAACGCGCAGCGCGGCGGGCAGCGTGAAGAGGTGGCCTTCAGGATCGTACAGGGCGTTGTATACATCCGCGTTTGCAGGATCGTTCAGGAAAGCCTTGAAGTTGGGCATATACTGTTCCACATAGGGAGCCAGATCGCGAATGACGCCATCCTCATAGAGAACGGAAGTGTTATCCTGCGAATAGGTGATTTCAAAGAAATCGGTGTATTCGCCGGTGCCGATCATCAGGTTGAACTGATCCTGCTCGCTGCCCATGGGCGGGATCTGGAAATCCAAGGTCATGTTGAATTTTTCGTTCAGATACTGCACCACGGGGTTGTCGCTGTAATTGCTGTAATAGGTATAATCGTCCGGGAACAGCCAAAGGGTCACGGTCACATGCTTACTCAGGTCATCTTCTGCCAGGGCAGAGCCAACCATGGTCAGCGCCATCATCAGCGCAAAGATTCCGGCCAACAGCTTTTTCGTCATTTTCTTGTCCTCCCGTCTTTGTGTTTGCGAGGAAAACTGATTCCTTTTTACATGTTCATTGTATCGGAAAACGCTTTTTACTTCTTGTAATTGTGTGTGAATTATGTTAAAATTGTTTGAAAGAGAAAACAAGTTTCATAGGGAGCTGAAAACCATGCCGGATCAGAGGTATATAACGGATTTCTGCACCTTGTTTTATGAGATCACCAACTGCCCGATCAGCCTCTATGAGGGGCGAAAGCGAATCTTCGTCGTGCCGGAGGACCCGTTTTCTCTGGTGTCGCTCCATGAGGACGCGCTGTGGAAGCAGGAGGGTACTGGCTATACAGTTTCAGAAAGCGGACTTTTTTTCGCGCGTCTTCCGATCAATAAAGCAGAAATGAGCCTGGTGATCGGGCCCTTTGTCATGAACTTCCTTTCCGAAGGATATGTGCAGAAGGTCATCAGTGAATATGGGATCATCTCCATAAACCCGGAAGTGGTGGCGGATTATCTGCATTCCATCGCTTCCGGCGTTTTCAGCAAGGCTGTTTCTTTCGTGCGGCTGGCATATTTTACGGTGATGGGACACTTGCCTGAAACCAGCGAACTGTTTCAGGACGCGCCCACGGCGCTGCATGAAGAAATCTCCACACGGCATACAAAAGCGCTTGTGAAGCTGAGGGAAGAAGAAGAATACCACAACACCTATAATTTTGAACGGATGGTGTTTTCCAGGATTCAAAAGGGCGACGTGGAGTTCTTCCGCAGCGGAATGCGGTCGTCGGCCTATAAGGTGGGCAAAATGGCGGATACAAGCCTCCGCCAGGAAAAGAATACATTTATAGTTTCTGTAGCTCTGGCTACCCGATCTGCCGTGGCGGGCGGACTGGACGAAGAAATCGCCTATCAGCTCAGCGACGAATACATTCAAACAGTGGAAAGCATGGTGACCCTGGATTCCATCGACCTGATCCAAAGGACCATGCTGATCGATTTTGCCGAGCGGGTAAGAGATGCGTCTCTGCCGCTTCAGGATATCCCGGAAGATATTGCCCGCAGCATCAAATACATCCGTCTGCATACAAACAGCAACCTCTCGGTGCAAGAGGTTGCTGACGCGGTAGGGCTGAGCCGCAGCCATCTTTCCCACAAATTCAAGGAAGCGATGGGCTTTGACATCAGCGCTTTTATGATGCGGTGTAAGCTGGAAGAAGCTAAGAGCTTGCTGATGTATTCCGAGCAGAGCATCAGCGAGATCAGCAATTACCTTTGCTTTTCCAGTCAATCCTATTTTACCAGCGTTTTCAGGCAAAAATACGGTCTGACCCCGAAAGAATACCGCATGCAGTTCGGGAAAGAATTTAACCTTTAACGCCGCCCAGGGTGACGCCCTTCACAAAGTATTTCTGCACGAAGGGATAGACCAAAAGGATGGGCAGAGTGCCGATCACCGTGACGCAGTATTTCACCAGGTTGGAGGTAAAATCCGCTTTGCTCAGGGCCTGATTGCCGCTTAATACTTTGGCTGAATCATTCTGGATCAAAAGCTCGCGCATGAACAACTGCAGCGGCCACTGATCCCGAACCTTGGGCATATAAATGGAGGCCGGATACCAGGAGTTCCACTGGATCACGATGGTGAACATGATGATGACCGCGATATTCGCTTTGACCAGAGGCACCAGGATGCGGAACAGGATCGTCAGCGGCCCCGCGCCGTCCAGCTTGGCGGATTCCTCGAAGCTCTCCGGCAGTTGGTCGAAGGCGGATTTCATCATAATAATGTAGAAGGCGTTCATCATGCCGGGGATCATCAGCACCCAACGGGTATTGATCATGCCCAGGGAACGAATGACCATATAGGTGGGGATCAAGCCGCCGGAGAACATCATGGTGAACATGATGAACAGCAGCAGCGGCTTTTGGAGCTTGAAATTTTTACGGCTCACCAGGAAACCTGCAATGGTGGTGCACAGCGTGCCTACCGTGCAGTGCCAAATCACGTAGAGCAGCGTATTGCCGTAGCCGGACAGGATATCCTTGTTTTTGGAGATCAGTTCATAGCCCGCGAAGGTAGGATTTCCCATGGGCGTCCACAGGATGCCGGAAGCGTTCATCAGCATGCGGGGATTGCTGATAGAGGCCATGACTACATGCCAGATCGGTGCGATGCACAGCACGGCGAAAACAGCCATGAATCCATAATTGAGGACGTTGAACAGAATCCGGCTGGGGTTGTTTTTTTCGATCATTTCCTCATCCCTCCTTACACGATGGACGTATCCGTCAGTTTCCGGCTGAAGTAATTGGAAACAATGAGCAGGATGGTGCCCACGACGGAGTTGAACAAGCCCACTGCCGCGGAATAGCCGTACTGCATTTTTTCAATACCCATGCGCTGAACATGGGTGGAAATAACGTCCGCCGTTTCATAAATGCTGGGGTTATACAAAAGCAGGATCTTGTCGCCGCCCACCTGCATGAGCATCCCGCAGCGCAGGACGAACATGGTGACAATGGCGGGCATGATGCCAGGCAGGGTGATGTGCCAGGCCCTGCGGATGCGCCCCGCCCCGTCGATGGCGGCGGCTTCATGCAACTCCTGGCTCACGGAGGCAATGGCGGATACAAAAAAGATTGCACCATAGCCAAGCCCCTGCCAGAGATCGGAAACCAGGTTGATCCACCAGAAGTATTTGGGGTTTTGCAGCAGGTTTTCTCTGGGGATGCCAAGCAGCGTCACCAATCCGTCCGTTACCACGCCATTGGTGGAGCAGAACTCGATGATCAGGCCGCAGATGACCACCATGGATACGAAGTAAGGCAGCACATGTACGGTCTGCGCGGTTTTGCGGAACCATTTGACGCCTACTTCGTTGAGCAGCAGGGCGTAAATGATACTGGCGGGGAAACCAACGATCAGCCCCAAAAAGCTGATGACCAGGGTGTTCCGAAGAATGGTGAGGAAGTTGGGGCCGCCGAAGAAATCAGCGAAATTCTTGAAACCCACCCATTTGCTGCCCAGCACGCCCAACTGCGGCTTGTAGTTTTCAAAGCTGATCACCAGGCCGAACATGGGCAGGTAGCAGAAAATGAGGAAGTACAGGAAAATGGGGATGGCGAGGAAATACAGGCCCTTGTTCAGGCTGAAATCCGCTCCCCAGCCCCGTGATTTGCGGAGCTTGGTTACTTTGGTCACGCTGCTTTCCATGACGTTTCCTCCCTTCGGATGTAGGAACGTGGGATTGATCATTCCGCGCTGTTTGCTCTGTTGCGCGAGGCATCAGACAGCTTTTTCTGATTGTCATTATACGCGATAAGCTGTTTCAAGTATTGTAATATCGTTCGATTCTTGTTGAATTCGTGCGAAACATTTCAGCCTGTCATTCGATCTGGACACGAATAAAGAAAAACAAATTGCAAAGAATCATATGACTGTGCAAGCATCTGCATAGAAAAACTCCCTTCATGCGAAGCAGAAATACTGTTGCATGAAGGGAAATAACGAATCCATGATTATGGCGCTACTCTGTTGCAAAGCTGGAAAATGAGGTCAGCCAAGTCGCGGGGCGATACATCAAAATCACGGGTGATCCATTCTTTGATGATCTGCGCGCTGCCTTGCATCAGAAAACAAAGCACGTAAGGTTCTTCCGGGGAACCGGCGGCCGTGGGGATATTGACCCGCAGGTTTTCCATCACCGTTTGGATAAAACGCCTGCGGAAATCCTCGCTGCCCGCGTCGCAAAACAGAATGCGGAATAAATCCGAATGGGATTTGATATATAGTAAAAAATCTTCGATCATTTCAGGCGCTTCCTCTGCGGGGCGCACATTTTTCAGGTAGTCCAGCGCTTTTTCCTGCACTTCCCTTTCTATGTCCTGGAGGAGGGCGTACTGATCTGTATAATGCAAATAGAAGGTCGTTCTGTTCAAGTCCGCCTGCTCGCAGATATCCTTGATGGTGATCTCCGAGAAGGGTTTTTGCTGCATGAGTTCCGTCAGCGCTGTTTTCAGCAGGAGCCGGGTCATCTGTGTCCGGCGATTATTTTTTGTTGCCATGTTTCCTCCCATCAGTTTTCTTGATTCTGTGCTTAAATCGACACAATCATTCTTTCGTGTTGACATAACATCATTCTAAAAACATCTGCTGATTGATAAAGCAACACGGTGTCGATATAATCATATCTGTCGAAAGGTACTTTGTCAAGTGTGTTGGAGGGATAAGACCGTGAAAGTGTTATTGACCGGCGCGGCGGGCGGCATGGGTTCCGAAAGCCTTCGGCAGATGGCAGAAGACGATGGGCGCTATGAAGTGATCGCGCTTGACCTGGACAATGAGAAGAATCGGGAAAAGTTATGCGCTTACGCGAATCATCCCCGCATCCATCCGCTGTTTGGCGATCTGACGGACGCTGCCTTTGTGGAAAAAGCCGTGCAGGATTGCGACCTGATCCTGCATGTGGCTGCCTTTGTGTCCCCTGCCGCCGACTATTATCCGAAAAAGGCCATGGAAATCAATTACGGGGGCACCCGGAATCTGATCGAAGCAATCCGGAAAAATGGACAAACGAAAACCACCCGCTTTGTGTACATCGGCACAGTGGCTGAAACCGGCGACCGGATGCCGCCCATTCATTGGGGGCGGGTGGGCGATCCCATCAAACCCAGCATGTTTGATTATTACGCGGTGTCTAAGGTGGCCGCTGAACGGTATGTGATCGAAGCGGGGCTGAAATATTGGGTCAGCCTGCGTCAGACCGGCATCATCGGCCCGGCGATGGCAAAGATTCGGGACGCTATCCAGTTCCACAACTGCCTGGACAACGTGCTGGAATACTGTTCGGATCGGGATTCAGGGCGGCTCATGTGCCATCTTGCGGCTTATACGGAAAATGGGACGCTGGATGAATCTTTCTGGGGGCATATCTATAACATCGGCGGCGGGGAAAGCTGCCGGGTGGATACCTACACTATGTTCAAGCTCATGTATGGGGAAATCGGGATCACGGACGTGGATAACGTGCTGGAGCCCAAATACATTGCCACCCGGAATTTCCACGGCCAGTATTATCTGGATTCGGACAAGCTGGAAGATTATCTCCATTTCCGTTCGGACAGTATGCAGTATTTCTATGATGCGTACCTGAAAGGCTTAGGCGCGGCAAAGCCCTTCGGCAAAGTGATCTGCAAGCTGCCTGGCGGGCAGAAACTGATGGGTAAAATCATCAAAAGCACCTTCAAAAAGCTGCTGGACAGCACCCACGGGACCAAGCGCTGGCTTGATACCGGCATGGACGACCACATCGATGCTTTCTGGGGCAGCAAAAAAGCCTGGGAAGCCTTGCCTGAAAAGGCCAGCCAGATGGATCATTTTACCGACTGGGACAAAGTGATCCTCATCGACCATGGCTATGACGAGAGCCAGCCGGAGAATGCCCTTTCCCTGACTGATATACGGGGAGCGGCCACCTTCCGAGGCGGCGAATGCCTGTCATACGCCATGGATCAGGGCGATTGGAAAACCAGGCTGCAATTTCGCTGCGCTTTCGGCCATACCTTTGAGGCCAGTCCCCGGCTGGTGCTGGAAGGCGGCCACTGGTGCCCGGAGTGCGAACGCCGAAGCTGGAATTATGGAGTGCGGGCCAAGGTCGATCCCTTCTTCGCCCAGGTTTGGAATCCACTCCACAGCCCCGATGAAACGCGGGAATATCCCAAGGAAGTTACGGAGCTGGACGTTTAACTTATCCCCTTTTCTTCTCCCGGTATTCCCCCGGCGTGATCCCGGCGATTTCCTTGAACACGCGGGCGAAATGGCCCTGGCTGGAAAAGCCCAGGTACAGACCGATGGCAGACACGGTTTTATCCGTATAACGGAGGAGGCGCTTGGCCTCCTCTATTTTTTCGTTGCGAACGAAAGTGGCCAGGGGGACGCCCGCCTCCTGGGTGAAGCGCCGGGAAAGATGCTGGCGGCTCAAAAAGCAGTATTCGGCGATCTGGTCGGTGGTGATGGCCTCGGAAAGATGACGCTGCACATAGTTGGCAACCGTGCGCACCAACTCGGTCGCGTCATGCCCAAGGCGCACCCGCTCCACCTGCCGGGTGTAGTAAAGCGCCATATCGTAGTAAAGCCGGGTGATCCGGTGAATATCCGTCACCATTTCGCACTGCTGGATATAGGCGTCGCTGCTGGTGAGGGCGTCCTCCACGTCCATGCCGCCCCGGATGGCTGCCCGGCAGGCTTCGGCAGTGGCGACGATAAAGGTATTTTTCGCCTGGCGCATTTGTTCTCGTGCCATGACGCCGGGACGCACGGCAGGCGCGTCCTGCACGAAGGCTTCCAGCGCCGCCACGTCCCCCTTGCGGATGATGTTCATGAGCGTCTGCTCCACGGCCAGGGAATTATGGAGCGCTTCCGAAGTATTCTCCATTTCGGCCATGCGCTGTTCCGCCTGGGTTTCCTCCAAGGCAAAGGTCGTTCCCATGTCGCCTACGATGTCGCTCAGGTTCAGCTTTTCCCCGTTCACCATAAAGTTGATGGCGCACATCATCTGCATCATGCTTTCCAGCGGCAGGCGGATGATCTGCTTCATGGCGGCCAGGAATTCCTGCGCATCGTCCGGGCGGATGTCCAGTTCAAAGGCCATCTCCTTCAATTCCTGATCCTGGGCGGCGGTCTGCCTGCTGGGGCCCACGACCACGCAGGTGCTTCCGCTGACCACCACGCCGTAATAAAAGAAGCGCGGGGTCACATAAAAGCCCACATGATCGGTGATGGAAAGGATCTCTTTTTGTGCCAGCGTGACCGGGTCTTTGGGCAAGGCAACCAGGCTGTGGAAAAATGTCATTTTTTCCCCCTCGTACAGCCGAACCGGGATGCCGGACAGATTCCCCACCATGGTACAGAGATACGTCAAATCCTCTTTTTTCATTTCATGTTTCCTCCGATTGAGACAAATTATAAGCGAATTGCGACAAATCTGCAATACTTTCAGAAGAAAAACTGGTACAATCAGTCTGTCAATAAGTTTGCTTTCTATTGCTTGGAAGGGAGACAGAACCATGAAGAAGGGCAACAAAGGGAAAATCATTGCCATCGCCCTGCTGCTGATCGCGGCTCTGGCGGTGAACATTGCTTGCAGTACGCTCAATCCCATGATCACATCCTGGATGGGCGTGAACCTGAATCCGCTGCTGACCGGCAAGAAATCCGTGGAAAGCGCGGAGATTTTGAGTGTGGCCGAAGCCACCGAGCAAAGCCTTGCCATGGCCGAAAAGCTGGAGAACGAAGGGATCGTTCTGCTGCGGAACGAAAACAGCGCTTTGCCACTGGCCAGCGGAACCAAGGTCAATCTGTTCGGTTACGCTTCCGTTGATCCCATTTACGGCGGCACAGGCAGCGGCAGCGGCGATACCTCCGCCAATGTGGACGTTGTGAAGGGCCTCACCAACTCGGGTTTGCAGGTCAACGACCAGTTGGTGACTTTCTATAAAAATTCCGGCGTCAGCCGCGCCAAGCAGGGCGGCTATACCGGCTCCAACTTCACCCCGGCGGAAGTGTCCGCGGACAAGTATACGGATGGTTTGCTGCAAAGCGCCCGCTCCTATGCTGATGTGGCGATCCTGGTCATTTCCCGGATCGGCGGCGAGGGCGGCGACCTGCCCATGGATATGTACGCCGCCGGGTACAGCAAAACCGACGACGGGCGGCACTATCTGGAATTGACCCAGGATGAAGAAGACCTTCTGGACATCATCAAGGGGCAGAACTATGAGAAGGTGATCGTCCTCATCAACTCCTCCAACGCCATGGAGCTTGGCTTCGTGGAGGGCGTGGACGCGGCACTCTGGATCGGCAGCCCCGGCGCGGTTGGTTTCAACGCGGTGGGGAAAGCGCTGACCGGCGAAGTGAACCCCTCCGGCCGTCTCACCGATATTTACGCCTACGATCTCACCACTTCTCCCGCCTATTACAACGCGGGCAGCTTCACCTACGGCAACCTGAAACGCAACTATGTGGAATACGCTGAGGGTATCTATGTGGGCTACCACTATTATGAAACGGCGGCTGCTGACGGGTTCATCGACTATGAAAGCACCGTTCAGTATCCCTTCGGCTATGGCCTTTCCTACACCACCTTCTCCCAGTCCATCGAGAGCTTTGTGGATGGCGGCGGGAACATCATCATGCAGGTGAAGGTCACCAATACCGGCGCTGTGGCCGGCAAGGACGTGGCCCAGGTATACTACACCGCCCCCTATACCAAGGGCGGCATCGAAAAGGCCCACGTGGTGCTGGGAGGCTTTGCCAAGACCAAACTGCTTAATCCCGGCGAATCCCAGACCCTGACCATTTCTTTCCGGGAAGAGGATATGGCTTCCTTTGACAGCAAAAACGCGGGCTGCTATGTGCTGGAAGAAGGAACCTATAGCATCAAGCTGATGAGCAACTCCCACGACGTGATCGACAGCCGGGATCACACAGCAGCGAAAACAATTACCTACGGTGAAGGCAATGCCCGTTCCACGGATAAAATTGCGGCTGTGCCCCGCTTCTCTGACGTGGAAAACGGCCAGATTACCGTGTATGTATCCCGCGCCAACTGGGAAGGCACCTTCCCCAAGAGCCGGGCAGACGGCAAGGAAGCCTCTGCGGAAGTGGTGGACGCTTTTACCAATAAAGCTCCTTACGCAGTCAACGTTTCTGACCCGGCCATCGTCTATAAAGATAACGGCCTGACCTTAGAGGATATGGCGGGCCTGAGCTGGGATGATCCCAAGTGGGAACTGCTGCTTCAGCAATTGTCCGATGACGACATGGCGAAAATGATCCTCAACGGCGGCTGGTCTACTCCGGCAGTCGAGAGCGTGGGCAAGCCCGCTACCTCCGACCTGGACGGTCCTGCGGGCATCAACTCCCTGGTCAGTTCCCTGCGGGGCGTGTCCTTCCCCAGTGAGGCAGTCATTGGCGCTACCTGGAATGTGGAACTGGTGGAAGAATTCGGTCAGGTCTTCGGCGCGGAAGCCATTGCCAATGGCGTGGTGGGCCTGTACGCCCCCGGCATGAACATCCACCGCACCCCCTTCTCCGGCCGGAACTTTGAGTATTATTCCGAAGACGCGCTGCTGTCCGGCAAGTTAGGCGCGGCTCAGGTAAAGGGCGCGGCCAGCCAGGGCGTGTATATGTATGCCAAGCACTACGCCCTGAACGATCAGGAATCCAACCGCCTGAGCCTTTCCGTCTGGGTAAGTGAACAAGCCATGCGCGAGCTCTACCTGAAACCCTTTGAAATCACTGTGAAGGAAGGCAAAACCACGGCCATCATGTCCAGCTACAGCTATTTGGGCACGACTTGGGCTGGAGCTTCCCACGCGCTGATCACCGATGTGCTGCGGAGCGAGTGGGGCTTTACCGGCATGGTGGTCACGGACTCAGCCATGGCCAACACCAGTTGGATGGACCCCAATTTAGCCGTGCGCGCCGGGAATGATATGATGCTGTGCCTCATGGGAGCGAGCATCGATTCCTCCAACAATACTGCCCGCATCGCCATGCGGGAAGCCTGCCATAACATCCTGTATACCCAGGCCAACAGCGCCGCCGTGCAGGTGGAAAGCGACAATACGCCTTACTGGTATGCTCTGGTGGCCCTGTTCAACGCCATCGTTTTGTCCGTTATCATCATCCTGCTTCTGAAAATGACCGGGAAGAAGGTTGGGTGGAAGGGCCTGATCGTCTTCCTGCTGGTGCTGGCGATCAGCGCCGCCGTGCTGTGGTTCGGCTTCTTCCAGCCCAAGGCCAGGACGAAGGCCGCGAAAGAAGAATCTGCCTCTGCTGTGGAAGTCCAGACTACGGAAGCGCCTGCCGTTACGGAAGCGCCCGCTCCCGAAGCGCAGCCTGCGGCGGAAGAAAAGGCGAATGAAGTTTCTCCCGAAACCGGCATGGAGCTGTACGACCTGGCGGACTTCTGGCTGGGCTGCCATGTGAATATCAACGCGGACAACACCTTCACTGTTGCCTATGATTACGGCGGGGAAAACAACGGCATCGAATCCGCCCACGGCACTTGGGAACGCATTTCCGAAACCGAACTGACTTTGAAGCCGGAATCCGGCGATCCCATTCCCGTAACGCTGACAGGCGGAGCGTGGACTTGCGAAGTCACCGAACCGAATACCCATACGGTCTGCCATCCCAAGGTGGAAGTTGGTACGGCTGAACCTGCCGTCTCTGCCTCCATCACCCCGGAAACCGGCATGGAACTGTATGATCTTGCTGATTTCTGGCTGGGCTGCCATGTATATGTAAATGCCGACAACACCTTTAGCGTCACTTATGACTATGGCGGAGAAAACAACGGTATCGAATCGCTTAACGGTGCTTGGGAACGAGTGTCCGATACAGAATTGACTTTGAAGCCGGAATCCGGCGATCCCATTTCCGTGACACTGACAGGCGGGGCGTGGACTTGCGAAGTCACTGAACCGAATACCCATACGGTCTGCCATCCCAAGGTGGAAGTTGGTACGGCTGAACCTGCCGTCTCTGCCTCCATCACCCCCGAAACCGGCATGGAATTGTATGATCTTGCGGATTTCTGGCTGGGATGTCATGTGTATGTGAATGCGGACAACACCTTTAGCGTCGCTTATGACTATGGCGGAGAAAATAACGGAATCGAATCCGCTTCCGGCACTTGGGAACGCATTTCCGAAACCGAACTGACCTTGCATCCCGAAGGCGGGGACGATATTCCCGTCACCCTCTCGAACGGCGTGTGGGCCTGCGAAGTCACCGAACCCAACACCCAGACCAAGTGCCATCCCAAGGCGGAAGTAGGCGCGGCTGAAACCGCCGTCCTTGCCTCCATCACCCCGGAAACCGGCATGGAATTGTATGATCTTGCGGATTTCTGGCTGGGCTGCCATGTGAACATCAATGCGGACAATACCTTCACTGTCGCCTATGATTACGGCGGGGAAAACAACGGCATCGAATCCGCCCACGGCACTTGGGAACGCATTTCCGAAACCGAACTGACCCTGCATCCCGATGGCGGGGACGATATTCCCATCACCCTGGCGGATGGCGTTTGGATCTGTGAAGTGAAGGAACCCAACACGCAGACGGTCTGCCATCCCAAGGTGGAAGTGGGCGAAACAGCAGCGGCGGAACAGACCGCTCCCAGCGCTGCCGAACCTGTCACATACACCATTCAATATATGGATGCTGACGGCACGGTGTATGCCACCATCGAAACGGCAGACGCATCCACGCTGCCCGAAACAGAAATTCCTGTGAAGGAAGGCTATACCTTTGCTGGCTGGCAGACACGGCCCAACGTCACCAAAAATGACCTGGTTTTAGGTGTTTCTCCCTATGAAGTGCCTGCGGGCGCTTCCAGCCTGTACGGCGGCGCGGGCACGGCCATTGATAAGCTGGAAAGCACCGATGGTACGGCTGTTACCGTCTTCGCCCGCTGGGCGGAACCCACCCTGATCCATAATGCGGCAGAGCTTCAAGCCATGGGCGAGGATTTGTATGGTTACTACATCCTGGCCGGGGACATCGACCTGACCAAAGTTCAGTGGATTCCCGTGGGCATGTATTTCTCCAACTACGAAACTGTCAACGCCCCTTATTGGACGTATGCCTTCCGGGGCACCCTGGATGGGGCTGGACACAAGCTGACCGGCCTCACCATCGGGAACTTTGAAGTGGATACTTCCGTTTTTGCCACAGAAGGCATCGTCTGGCGGAACGATGGTTCCTACTCCGGCAGCGAAGCCGCTCTGTTCGGCGCTGCCGCCAAAGCGGACATCCACGATTTGGTTATCGACAAGCCCGCCGTCACCATCCAATCGGACGGAGACGCGACCCCCTACGCGGCCGTTGTCGCCGGGTTTGACATCGGCACTAAACTGACAAATATTACAGTGAACGAACCTGTTGTGTCCGTAACCGTCAGCGACGCAAACGCTCAGAGTCGGGCCAGCGCCTGGGCGGCGGTCAGCGGCCTGGTGGCGGGCGGCTGGAGCGACATCATTACCAACTGTAATGTCACCGACGCGAAGATCACCCTGAATGCCGAAACCGTCCGGTCTCACGGCGGCGAGTTCTACGCGGGCTCCATGTTAGGCGAGGGTTATGCTTTCATGGATGGCAACAGCGCCACCTATGAACTGGCAGTCAGTGTGACAGATAAGAGCGCCGCGCTGTCTGACGCCGAGCTAATCGTGAACGTGGGCGGCATGGGCGGCACCAACACCACGCAGACAAACGGCGCTTATGAAGGCAAAATGAATGTGTCCGTGGTGAAGCCTGTGGGCGCGGCCACAGTTTCCATCGGCGGCCTGACCGGTTCCCAGCGCTATCAGGTGGCGGAAAACAATACGATCAAGGCGGAAATCACCACCGACTGCCAGCTTGACTCTGAAAACGGCAAGCTGTATGTAGGCAAGGTCATCGGCAGCACCAACATTCCTTACTGCATCGTTCAGCTGATCTTCGCCGGCCCCGGCGACGTGGCATATTCCGGCTGCGGTCACAACCAGGCGGAAGTCACGCTGAACGGCGAAGCGGTGCAGGCGGCCAAAGGCCAGGCCCTCACCGTGAAAGGCGAACCGCTGCCCTACATCGCCAACGGCGACCTGACCAATGAAGCCACAGGCGAAACCTACGTTTCCAACATCAATGACGTGATCGCGGAATACGGCTCCGCCGTGCCCGCCTCCTTCCTCCAAAACGCGGTCATCGTGATCGTGGACGAATGATTCTTTGACATACCTTCCTTGCTTCCTCTCTGCTCATTTGAGTGGAGAGGAAGCGCTTTTGATATTTGCGACAAGGCACGGGAAATCTGCGACAAATATGCAATACTTGAACGCCGTTCTCTGTTATAATCAAATCATCCCAAGATTCCTTCCCCCCGTGACATGAGAAAGGAGACGCCCATGGAAAAGCTGTCCGCTCCCATCTTCAACAGCCGCGTGAAAAGCGATACCGTCACAAAATCCGAAAAATGGTTAGGCTATCTGCTGGGCCCCGCCGGTGCCCTGCTGTTAAACGCCGTATTGGCTACCTATCTGAACGTCTATTATACGGACGTGCTGAACCTGACCCCCTTGTGGGGCGGTATGTTCCTGACTATCTTTCCCATCGTGTCCAAGGTGATCGACGCCGTGACCAACATCGTGATGGGTCAGGTGATCGACCGCACCCGCACCAGGCAGGGCAAGGCCCGCCCCTGGCTGCTGCTGTCCGCGTTCCTGGTGCCGGTCACCGGCATCCTGCTCTTTACCGTGCCCGAGGGAAGCGATACAGTGAAGGCACTTTGGGTGATGATCTCCTATAACCTGTTCTATTCCTTCGCTTACACCATCTTCAATATGAGCCACAACCTGATGGTGCCCCTGTCCACCCGGGACGGCACGGCCCGAGGGGGCCTTTCCGTGTTCAACCAGATCACCACCATCATGATGAGCGGCATTTTGGTAGCGCTTTTGTTCCCCATGCTCATCATGCCCATGATCGGCGTGGACAAGAGCAAGTGGATCAGTTTGATGGCGATCCTTTCCATCATCGCGCTGCCCCTGACGCTGTTGGAATACTACTTTACCAAGGAACGAGTCACCGAGGAAGGCGCCGGGGAGGAACAGGAAAAAAGTCCGCTTTCTTTCGGCCGGCAGATCAAAACCCTGTTCACAGACAAATATATGGTGCTAATGTACGTCTATTTCCTGGTGTACACCATCGGCACCACCCTCAAAAATCTGGGTCTGGTATATTACTGCAATTATGTTTTGGGCACCTACAACGACGGCATCACACAGATGTTGGTTTCTGTGATTGGCGGCATTCCCATGGGGATCGGCATCTTCGCTGTGTGGCCGCTGGCAAAGAAATTCGGCAAGCGGAACGTGACCATGGCGGGCTTTATCCTCTACGCCCTGGGCAGTCTGATTTGCTGGCTGTTCCCCACCAGCCTGTATGTGGTGCTGGCAGGTCAGTTCATCAAAAACATCGGCGGCCTGCCCTGCGCCTATGTGTTTATGGCCCTGTTCGCCGACTGCCTGGATCACCTGGAATGGCGCAAGAACATCCGCATGGACGGCGCGGCCATGAGTATTTATAACATCATTGCCGTGGCCATGGTGGGTATCATGACGGGCGTGTTCAACTCCATGCTTGCCGGAGCCGGATACATTGCCCCAATTGCGGCTGAAAGCGCGGAAGCGGCCGCGTCCACGCTAACTGCCAATGGCTGGACGGCGCAGGTGGCGCTGGAAAGCCTGAAGCCCGCGGCGGACGGCGTGGTGACCGTCGCCATGGCGCAGCCAGCCAGCGTCAATTGGGTGATCTCCTTCGCCTTTGTAGGGCTGGAAGTGTTCACGGGCATCATCCTGGCTGTGATCCTGTGGTTCTTGAACGTGGAAAAGAACATCGCCAGGGAACAGGCTGAAATCAAGGCGAGGCATGAAAAGGAGGCGCAGGCATGAACGCGGTCAGGCTGAGAACCGAGTATTTGACGAATCCGCTGGGAATCGACATCCAGCATCCCCGCCTGATGTGGAACGCCCATAATGGCGTCAAGCAAACCGCCTATCAGATCATTACGGAAAAATGGGACAGCGGCAAGGTGGAAAGCGCTTCCATGCACGCGGACTATCCGCATCCCTTATCCGACCGGGAGCGGGTGAACTGGAAGGTCAGGCTGTGGGATGAAAATGACGAACCGGGCGATTGGAGCGAAGAAGCGTTCTTTGAAATGGGCATTTCGGAATGGAAAGCCCAGTGGATCACCGGCGATTACAGGCCGAAAAAGAAAGAGCGTTCTCCCGTAGATTGCTTCCGCAAGCGCTTTTACACGGAGGAAACGATCAGGAAAGCCCGGCTGTATATCTCTGCCTGCGGAGAGTACGAAGCACGGATCAATGGGGAGCGGGTGGGGAACTTCATCCTGGCCCCCGGCTCCACGGATTACCATAAGCGCGTGCAGTACCAAAGCTATGACGTAACGGACATGATCGAAACCGGTCTGAATGCACTCACGGTGGAACTGGCGGATGGATGGTATCGCGGCTCCAGCGGGGCCAAGGGCCGCACCTGCACCTACGGCACGGTCACCCGACTGATCGTTCAATTGGAAATCACCAATGCGGATGGAGAGACCCAATATGTGGTCACCAACGGAAGCTGGCAATGGAGCAATGACGGCCCTATCCGCTTTGCGGATAACGAGGACGGGGAAATCGTGGACGCGAACAAGCAGCCCAGTTACGCGGGAAGCGCGAAACCCAGCAAATTTTCCGTTCCCCTCACCGCATCCAACAATGTATTCGTAACGGAACACGAGCATTTCAAACCCGTGGAAAAGATCACCACACCCAGCGGCAAAACCGTTTTGAAATTCCCCCAGAACCTGTGCGGCTATCTTTCTTTCCGCCTGAATGCACACGAGGGGCAGAAAATTCACATCCGCTTGGGCGAAATGCTGGATGATGACGGCGAGTTTACCCAAAAGAATATCCAGTGCGTCACCCGGGGAAAAGCCTCCCCTTTGCAGGAATTCACCTATACCTGCAAGGAGGGCCTGAACGAATACAAACCCAAGTTTTTCTACGGCGGCTTCCAGTACGCCCTGATCGAAACGAATATCCCCTTTGAACCCACCGACTTCACCCAAATCGCCCTGTACTCGGATTTCCCCTTCACGTCCTCCTTTGAATGCTCCAATCCCCTGGTCAATCAGTTTTACAAGGCCACGGAATGGTCGCTGAAATCCAATTCCACCGACATTCCCTCCGACTGTCCCACAAGGGAGCGCATGGGCTGGACGGGCGACAGCCAAGTGTTCTTCGGCACGGCCAGCTATTTAGCGGATTACGCGGCCTTTGCCCGGAAACATCTCAAGGACGTGTTTGACCGCCAATGGAAAAACGGCAAGCTGCCCCAAATCGCGCCTTACGCCAACGAGGACTGGTTTATGAATGTGATGAACGGCTCCGTTGGCTGGGCGGACGTGGGCATCCTGATGCCGTATCGTTTCTATCAAAAGTATGGCGACAGGCGCATATTGGAAGACAACTACGAAAATATGCTCCGATATGCGAAGTTCATGATCTCCCGCTGCGGGAAGTGGGGCGGTATTTATTCCAAACCTATGGGTATTTCCAAAGAAAACAGAAGGTATGCCGTCAACGCGGGTCAGTCCTACGGCGAATGGGCCGAACCCCAGGACGTGAAAGCCTTTGTGTGGACGGATTTTGCCGAGCCTCATCCCGAGGAATCCACCGCCTATACCGCTTGGGTGCTGGGCGTCATGGCGGAAGTTTGCGGGATATTGGGGAAAACGGAACCCGTCGCCATGCTGAAAGAATACAGCGAAGGCGCGAAAAAAGCCTATCAGGAAATGGTCTCCACCCCCAAATTTACCTTGGACACTGACCGGCAGGCCAAGCTGGTGCGTCCCCTGTACATGGAATTGCTGAACGAAGAACAAACAGCCTTCGCCAAAAAGCGGCTCATTCAAGCCTTGGATCATTACGGATGGCGATTGGGCACCGGTTTTCTTTCCACGCCCATGATCCTCTACGTGCTGGCAGACATGGACATTGAATACGCCTACCGCCTGCTGGAAAACGAAGAAATCCCCGGGTGGCTGTCCATGCCCAAATCCGGGGCCATGACCATCTGGGAGGGCTGGGAAGGGCCCAAGTCCGACAGCGGCATCTGCTCCCTGAACCACTATTCCAAAGGCGCGGTGTGCGAATGGCTGTTTGACACCTGCTGTGGCATCCGGGTGGACGGGGAAAACCATTTCACCATCGCGCCTCAGCCCGGCGGACATTTCACCCACGCGAAAGCCCGGTATGACAGCATCTACGGCGCCATCGAAAGCGGATGGGAAAAACAGGATGAAAAAACGGTATTCACCGTCACCGTTCCCGCCAACTGCGAAGCGCTGGTGCTTTTGCCGGACGGCAGCGAACACATGCAGCAACCGGGTTCCATGACCTACGAAGTATAACGGGAGCACGCCATGAAAGATATACAAGCCATCCTCAAAAGCATGACCCTGGAGGACAAGATTGCCCTCTGCTCCGGCGCCAACTTCTGGGAAACCAAGGCATACGAGAAATACGGCATTCCTTCCCTGTTCATGTGCGACGGACCCCACGGCCTGCGCAAACAGGAGAACGCGGCGGATATGCTGGGCGTCAATACATCCCGCCCCGCCACCTGCTTTCCCGCCGAAGTCACCACAGCGTCAAGCTGGGATATGGACTTGCTCGGGCGAATCGGCGCGGCGATTGGGGAAGAAGCGAAAGACCAGGGGGTGGGCCTGGTGCTGGGCCCCGGGGCGAACCTGAAGCGCAATCCCCTTTGTGGGCGTAATTTTGAGTATTTCAGCGAAGACCCTAACTTGGCGGGCAAGCTGGCTGCCAGCTTCATTCGAGGCATGGAAGGGCAGGGCGTGGGTTCCAGCCTGAAACACTTCGCCGCCAATTCCCAGGAACACTGCCGCTTTAATTCTGATAGCGTCATGGACGAGCGTACCCTGCGGGAGCTGTATTTGCCCGCATTTGAAATCGCTGTCAAAGAAGGCAAGCCCGCCACGGTAATGTGCGCGTATCCCAAGCTGAACGGCGTTCATTGCAGTGACAACAAAGAACTGCTTACCGATATTCTGCGGGACGAATGGGGCTTTGAAGGGCTGGTGGTGACCGATTGGGGCGCCATGAACGACCGCATCAAGGGATTCCGGGCGGGCTGTGACCTGAATATGCCGGGCGGCAGCGCGTATATGGAAAAGGACGCGCTGAAAGCAGTTCAGAATGGCAGCCTTGCGGAAGAGGATATTGACCGATGCGCCGAACGTGTGCTGCGGCTTGTGTTCCATGCTGCCGAAACACGAAAGCCAGCTTCCTCCTGCGATTATGAGGCCCATCATGCTCTGGCGAAGCAAGCCGCCCTTTCCGGCGCTGTGCTGCTGAAGAACCAGGATGATATTCTGCCGCTACGGGAGGGTGATAGCATTGCCATCATCGGATACATGGCGCAATCCCTGCGCTATCAGGGCGCGGGTTCCAGCCATATCAACCCGACCCACTTAAGCCAGCCCCTTGATTTCCTGCCCGGCGTTTCCTATGCCCCGGGCTGTGACGAGCGGGGCGATACCACGGACGCGCTGATCGCCGAAGCGGTCACGGCAGCGAAAGCGGCAAAAACCGCTGTGGTATTCGCGGGCTTGCCCGGACGGTATGAATCCGAAGGCTTCGACAGGGAAAGCATGGCCCTGCCAGAAGGCCATAACCGGATGATCCAGGCCGTATCCGCCGCAAATCCAAACACCGTGGTGGTGCTGCTTTGCGGCGCCCCGGTGGAATGCCCTTGGGCGGATCAGGTCAAGGGCATCCTGTACATGGGTCTGCCCGGTCAGGCGGGTGGCGAAGCCATTGTGGACCTGTTGTATGGCCGAGCCAATCCCTCTGGCAAACTGGCGGAAACTTGGCCCCTGCGCTATGAAGACTGCGTTTCTGCTTCTTCCTATGGAAAAACAAAAGACGCCCTGTACTTGGAGGGCATATATGTTGGCTACCGATATTATGACAAAGCCGGGAAAGACGTCCGCTGGCCCTTCGGCTACGGGCTGAGCTATACAAAATTTAGGTATATTGATCTTCGGGTGGATGGAAATACCGTTACGGTGACCGTACAGAATACCGGGAACCGTACCGGGTCGGAGATCGTGCAGCTTTATCTGGAAGCGCCTCAGAACGGCCTGCACCGCCCCATGCGGGAGCTGAAAGGATTCCAGAAGGTAAACCTCGCCCCAGGGGAAAAGAAAACCGTACAGTTCACCCTGACGGACCGGGACTTTTCTGTCTGGCAGGATGGATGGAAGGTTCCGGTCGGCGATTATACAATTTGCGTGGGGTCCAGCAGCCGCGATCTTCCCCTGCGGCAGTCAGTTCATCGGGACGGCGCTGCCCTTCCCGTTCCGCAATGGCAGCATGGGAGTTTCTACGAAACCTGCATGGGCGCGCCTACGCAAGCCCTGCTTGAATCCGCCATGGGCAGGTCCTATGCCCCCGAAGTGTTGAAAAAGGGCTTCTTCACCATGGACAATTCCGTGGAGGAAATGAAGGATTATTCCTTCATTATGAAGATCATGTATAAGGCCGTGGAGAAAACCATCGCCAAAGGCTTCGGCGGCAAGGCGGACTATGGTAATCCGGAGTTTCGGATGATGATGGCCTCAAGCGCCGGAAGCTCCCTGCGGAGCATGCAAACCTCCGGCGGGCTCCGGGACGGCATCATGCAGGGCATGCTGGACATAGCGAACGGGCACTTCTTCCGCGGAATCGTGAGAATAATCAAGGGATAGGCTGTTTCAAATATCGGGAACAGGCAGACAAAGCGTAAAGGAGTGCATCCGATGAAGTATTATCTCGCCATCGACATCGGCGCGTCTAGTGGGCGGCACATCGTAGGCTGGATGGAGAATGGAGAAATACGCACACAGGAAGTCTATCGCTTTCCTAATGGCGTCATGGAGCAAGCTGGACATTTGATATGGGATATGGTCACGCTGGAAGCCCACGTAAAGGCAGGCATAGACCAAGCACTGAAAGCGTATCCCAATATCGAAAGCCTGTCCATCGACACCTGGGGCGTGGATTATGTGCTGCTGCGGGATGACGAACCTGTGCTGCCCTGCTACGCCTATCGGGACAGCCGGACGGAAGCGTCAATCCCGCAGGTGCATGAAAAAATCAGCTTTACACGCCTGTACAGGAATACCGGCATCCAGTTTCAGCCCTTCAACACCATCTATCAG
>JAFWQM010000154.1 GCA_017509065.1 Clostridia bacterium | reverse complement strand
TCTTTCGATGGAGACATCAATTTCTTGTAATATGGCATTTCCTGGCCGTTTGGCCCGAAAATGCTCATATTACGGCCAGAAATTGATATAGGAAACAACCTTCGGTTGCTCCTCGGCGACGCACATGTCGCCGCCTGCGGAATAAAAATCGAAGGGCCTGCGGGCCCTTCGATGCATCCCGAGGTTTGTCGACGATCTGGGGCTGTCTCTTTGTGAGGCGGCCCTTTTTCTACGCAGAGTGAGCTGCGGGATGCGGTTTTGACAATTCAGCCCGTTTTCTGTATCTTTCAGGCATTCCGGTCTGGCGGAAAGAGACATCGTGTGCTATACTGTATCCGTCACAGGGGGAAAGCGGATAGGCGAGTGCCCGGCGCGGTTTTCCCCGCAGCAGTTACAAGTAGGAGGTACAAACCATGTCTCAGTTCACTCAGCCGCTCAACACGCCCACGCTCAAGGCCCCGAAGAATGTGAGCAAAAAGGGCATGACGGGCCTGATCCTGGCGGTTGTGATCATTTTGATCGCGCTGGTCGTATTTTTCCGCTGCACCGTACAGATCGACACCGGCTACACCGCTATCGTGACCACCTTCGGCAAGGTGGAGGATTACACCATGGAAGCCGGCTTCCATTTCAAGAGCCCCTTCCAGGAAATCATCCTGATGGACAACCGCGAGCAGAAAACGCCCTTCTCGACCCAGGCGTTTTCCAGCGACATCCAGCAGGTGGACATCATCGGCTCCATCAACTACGCCATCAATAAGTCCACCGCCATGACCCTGTTCAAGGAGGTCGGCACGGACTATTTCAACAAGCTGATCAACCCCCGTATGCTGGAAAACACGAAGGCCGTTTTCTCCAAATATACCGCCGAGAATCTGGTCAGCGCCCGGGAGCAGCTGTCCATCCAGATCCGCGACAACCTGAGCCGCGAGATGGAGCGCTACGGCATTTCCATCATCAGCGTGTCCATTGAAAACATCGACTTCACCGACGCCTTCACCGACGCTGTCGAAGCCAAGCAGGTCGCCGCCCAGCGCAAGCTCCAGGCTGAGATCGAGCAGGAACAGAAGACCATGGAAACCCAGCAGCAGGCTGAACGCCAGAAGATCGAGGCCGACGCCAAGGCCGCCGTGGTGAAGATCAACGCCGACGCGGAAGCCTATTCCACCCGCGTGAAGGCCGAAGCCGAGGCCGAGGCGAATCAGAAGATCGCCGAGAGCCTGACCGAAAACCTGATCGAATTCACCCAGATAAACCAGTGGAATGGCCAGCTGCCCACCTACGTGTCCGGCAACGCGGCAGAAGCCCTGCCCGTGCTGAGCCTGAACAACGCGCAGCATCCCTCCGCAGAAACTGCGGAAGCAGAATAACCCCTAAAAACTGACGCCTGACCGGGCTGACGCCGGGTCGGGCGTTTTTCGGTATCATTCAGCTGTAAACCATCCAGCAAAAGGAACGCTGGGCGCTCCGCGCGCCCAGACCTGCGGCAAGGGATTTCATCCCTTGCATCCCAATAGGCGAAACTACTATGTGGGGAAAATCTCAGGAGAAAGCGAGCTTTCTCCTGAGATTATTCCCAGGCTTTCCCCGGACGCATAGCGTCCTGTATGGCGGCTTCGCCGCCGGGCCAGAAGCACAACATCATGAGTTAGTCCGTCTCTCTCAAGCAGCAACGAAAACCTGTTTTGCTTTCCAAGTAAAAACATCCGTTAATGCGGGTCCAGGGGCCTCAGGCCCCTGGTGGAGGTCTGGAGGCAAAGCCTCCAGCGTAACCCTTTGTAACTGTTCTCGATACTTGAATGGTTGACATATGATGAATGATGGACGAACGAAAATTACAAAACAATATTGAAATCTTTTCCTCTGTATTGTATCATGTTTTCAGGAGGTGGGAGCATGCGGGAGGACACGTATGACGGACGCGCTGAGATGAAAGGCGCGGTGAATCCCAATCAAAAAATCACGAAAATCGTTATCACCGGCGGACCGTGCGCGGGCAAGACCACGGCTATGAGCTGGATACAGAACGCTTTTACCAAAAAGGGATATATGGTGCTGTTCGTGGACGAAACAGCCACCGAGCTGATCGGCGGCGGCGCGCCGTGGAAATTCACCAGAAGCAACCGGGATTACCAGTTGCGCCTGACGGAGCTGATGCTCGCCAAGGAGAAGGCGTTTACCGAGATCGCCAAGACCTTCGACGCGGACAAGGTGCTGATCGTGTGCGACCGCGGAGCGCTGGACAACCGCGCCTACATGAGCGATGAGGAGTTTCGCTATGTTTTGAAGCGCTTGGACACCAATGAAGTGGCGCTGCGCGACCATTACGACGCCGTGTTCCACCTGGTCACGGCGGCCAAAGGCGCGGAACAGTTCTATACCCTGGCCAACAACGCCGCGCGGTATGAAACGGTCGAGGAAGCCGTGAAGGTGGACGATTCGCTGATTCAGTCCTGGACAGGGCATCCGCACCTGCGCGTGATCGACAACCGCTTTGATTTCGATGAAAAGATGCTGAATCTGATCAGCGAGATTTCAACGTTCATGGGCGAGCCGAAGCCCGTGGAAACGGGACGGAAGTTCCTGATCAAATATCCCGATATTCAGGCGCTGGAAAAGAAGCCCAACTGCCAGGCCGTGGACATCATGCAGGCATATCTGCACAGCGAAGTGCCCGGCGAATTCATCCGCATTCGCCAGCGCGGCCAGGATGGGAATTATATTTATTACAAGACCCGCAAGCGTCAGATCGAAGGCGGCAAGCGCATCGAGCTGGAAGAGCGCCTGACACAGGACGAGTACCTCGATCTGCTGATGCAGGCCGATCCCGCTTACCGGCCTATCCGCAAGCGCCGCTACTGTCTGAGCGAAAACGGGCTGTACTATAACATCGACCTGTATCCCCAGTGGCCCGACCAGGCGCTGATGGAAATCGAATTGTACAAGAAGGACCAGGAAGTGATCATGCCTGAAGGCATCGAGCCGATCCGCGAAGTGACCGGTGAGGTGGAGTTTACCAATCCTTATATTGCCAGAATCAGGTAAAAAACCTATGTGCGCTTGAAGCAGGCAAACTGTCAATCGTCTGAAACCACCGGGCAGCCGGTGGTTTTTTCGGTCAGTCAGGCGTTGGGCAGCAGATCCAGCACGGCCATGGCCTGGGCCACGGTGTCCACGCCGTGGAGGCTGACGCCTTCCGGCACTTTGACGCGGCGCGCGCTGTCGCGGGGGCAGAGGATATGGGTGAAGCCCAGGCGCTGGCATTCGGTCACCCGGCGCTCCAACTGCGAAATGGCGCGGACTTCGCCGGCTAAACCCACTTCGCCCATCACCGCCCAGTCAGCGGGCACGGGCCTGTCCACGTAGGAGGAGGCCACCGCCATGCAGAAGGCCAGGTCGGCGGCGGGCTCGTTCAGGGAAAGGCCCCCCGCCACGTTGATGTAAGCGTCCCGGTTGTACATTTTGAGCCTTGCCCGCTTCTCCATCACAGCCAGCAGCAGCATCACGCGGGAGGAGTCCATGCCGTCCACCGTGCGGCGCGGCGCGGCCAGGAAGCTCTGGGTGACGAGGGCCTGAATATCCACCAGCATGGGCCTGCTGCCCTCCATTCCGCAGAACACGCAGGAGCCGCTGGCGCCTTTCGCCCGCTGGGACAAAAGCGTTTCGGAGGCGTTCTGCACCGCCCGCATCCCGGTTCCCGTCATTTCAAAAATGCCCAGCTCGTTCACCGACCCGAAGCGGTTCTTGACCGCCCGCAGCAGGCGGTATTCGTGCTGATGGTCGCCCTCGAAGTACAGCACCACGTCCACCATGTGCTCCAGCACCCGGGGTCCGGCGAGAGAACCTTCCTTGGTCACATGGCCTACAAGGAAAATGGCGCAGCCCTCGGTTTTCGCGTAGCGCATCAGCAGCGAGGCGCTCTCCCGCACCTGGCTCACGCTGCCCGGCGCGCTGCCCATTTCGGGGCGGTACATGGTCTGGATGGAGTCGATCACGCAGAAGTCAGGCGCGACGGCGCGGAGTTTTTCCTCCACCTGATCCATGGCGTTTTCGGTGAGGATGATCATGTCACTGTCCGCCACACCAAGACGCTGGGCGCGGAGTTTGATCTGCCGTGCGCTTTCCTCGCCGCTCACATACAGCACGCGCTTTCCTTTTTCACACAGATGGTGGCACACCTGCAAAAGCAGCGTGGACTTGCCGATGCCGGGGTCGCCGCCCACCAGCATCAAAGCTCCCTCTACGATGCCGCCGCCTAAGACCCGGTCCAGCTCCGGCAGGCCGGAGGAGATATATACCTGACTGCCCGTTTCGATTTCTTTCAGCTTCATGGCGCTGCTGCCCGTGCCGCCGCGCTGCTTGTAGGCTTTCGGCGCGGCTTCCTCAGGCACGGCCATGATTTCCTCCATCGTGTTCCACGCCCCGCACTCCGGACATTTGCCCATCCATCGGGGATTTTCGTAGCCGCAGGCGGTGCACTGGTAGCTGGTCTTTTTCTTCGGCATGATCGCTGTCTCCGTTCTTCGTCCGTATTCTGCCCATCATTATAGCATATTCTGCCTGTTCCCGCTACAGAAACCTTTTGCGCGAAATGTCGAAAAGGGCACTTTAATACACTTGGGGGTTACGCTGGGGCTGTTCGCCCCAGACCCCAACCAGGGTCCTGAGGACCCTGGACCCGCAACCGGCGAAATAACGTTGTTGGGAATATCAACGGCTTCCGCCTGCCGCGCTGGGGTTACGGAAAGTTTGAGGGCTTCTGGCCCAAGAAAGCCTGGGAAAATCCCAGGGGAAAAGTGAACTTTTCCCTGGGGATTATTCCCTGGCTTTCCCCGGATGCGAAGCATCCGGGTTGGCGGCTTCGCCGCCGGGCCAGAAGCACAACGGCACCAAATTCATCTTCCGCGTTCCTTTCTGCTACAGTGGGAACCAATTTGATTCCCTCTGTCAAGCAGTATCCACTAAATGGGTCCAGGGGGCGAAGTCCCCTGGTGCGGGGGTACGGGGGCCGCACAGGCCCTCGCTCCGTTGTGAATTAAAGTACCCTTTCCTTCCGATCAATGCCTGTGCAACCGTAAATTCCGTTTTTTCCTCGCTTTTCCGATTGCGGAAACGAAAGTTTTCATATATAATAGAGTGCAATGGTATAGAAAGGAGCACGTCGTGAGCAAATCTCATGATCCTCTCTTTGCAGAAGAAAGGCGAAAGCATCCGTTTATCGGCTTTCTTCTATTGCTGATTCTGCTGATTGCGGTCACGCTGACGGTGGTGAACACCATCAACAACAGCCGGATCAATCTGCTGCGGGAAACGGTGACGGTGGCGAACCTGCCTTCATCGCTCGAAAACTTCCGCATCCTGCATATCAGCGACCTGCACGGCCTGTATTTCGGCCAGCATCAGGAGCAGTTGAAAGCAGCGCTTGGCAGCGCGCGGTATGACATCGTGTGCGTCACCGGCGACATCACCGGTCCGGACGGCGATATGGGCGCGTTCCTGGAAATGATGAAGCTGTTCAGGGATAAGCCGGTCTATTTTATCGTGGGCGACGAAGACCCTTCCCCGATGCTCACCGCGCCTCACGGCAGCACGGATGCCAGGGCGGATTATATCCTGCAGGCGGAAAAAGCGGGCGCAATTTACCTGGACGCGCCGATGAAAATCACGCGCGGCAAGCATGCCCTGTGGCTGGCTCCGGAATGGATTTACTCGCTTGATTACGAGGCGTCCGAAACGGCGTATTACAGGCGGCTCAACGAGCTGACGGCGGAGGACCCTTCCCCCGAGCGTGACGCCGCGCTGACCGCGGTGAATTACCAGATCAACCAATTGATCCGTATTCGCCAGGCGCGGCGGGAGACCCTGGAAACGGACATTCACGTGGCGCTGACCCATCATCCCCTGCAAACGGCCGCGCTGCAGTCCCTGCGGGAATGGACGGATTCGGATAACGAAAGCCATATTCGCTCCATTTCGCTGGTGCTGGCCGGGCACTATGTGGGCGGGCAATGGCGCATCCCCGGGATCGGGGCCGTCCGCGCGCCGCAGTCCGCAGGAATGGAGAACAACGGCTGGTTCCCGGAGGATAAAAAGATCATGGGGCTGTCCAGCATGATGGGCATTACGCAGTACATCAGCCCAGGCCTGGGCACCTCTACAGCCATCGACCTGCCTCCCATCCGCATTTTCAATACCCCCGCCGTAACGATTCTGACGCTGACGGGGAGACTGACGAAGTAATGAAGAGTGCAGAGTTCAGATAATTTAGTCTTTTGACAATGTACTTCTCATGTATCTGCACATTATAATCTGTACTCTGCACTCTGTACACTGTACTCTGACTATCCTCTTGTTCCACCAAAGAAAAGGATGTGCGATCTGCCATGGCGAAAAGCGACATTTGGAACCGGGAACTGAGCTGGCTGAATTTTAACCGCCGGGTGCTTGAGGAAGCGGCGAACCCGGACAATCCGTTGCTGGAGCGGGGGAAATTCATTTCCATCTGTTCCACGAACCTGGACGAATTTTTCATGGTGCGTGTGGGTTCGCTGGTGCGCGCGGCCATGGCGGGCGATAAAAAGAAAGACCCATCCGGCCTGACGCCCAGGGAACAGCTTGATCAGGTTTTCCCCGCCGTGCAGGAGCAGGTGGCCCGGCAGTATGAGCTGCTGAACCAGGAATACCTGCCCGCGCTGGCAGATGCCGGCATTCACTTCCAGCGGGTGGACGCGCTGGATAAGGAGCAGCGGGAATGGCTGGGCCATTATTACGATGAATCCGTGCAGCCGCTGCTGACGCCCCGCGCTATCGACGACAGGCGTCCCTTTCCGCTTTTGTCTGCCCGGGTGATCCACCTGGCGCTGCTGCTGCCGCCCGGCGTGCGGAGCGCTCAGCCGCGCATGGCGCTGCTGCACGTGCCCACCTCGCTGCCCCGCGTGACGATGCTCCCCATGGGCCGTGGCAAGGCCCGCGGCGTGCTGCTGGAGGACGTGATCGCCCATTTCGCGCACCGTATGTTCGGCAAAACGCACCCCCTGGCCGTGATGCCTTTCCGCATCACCCGCAATACGGACTTTATCTATAACGATTCCGACGCAGACGCCCTCATTACCGAAATGAAGAAAAACCTGAAAAAGCGGAAATGGGGCCGTGTGCTGCGGCTGGAAGTGCCCTTGGGCAGCGACCCGCGGCTGCTCGCACGCATCAAAAAATATCTGGATGTGGCGGAAGAGGGCGTGTTCACCGTGCCGGGACCGCTGAACCTGGACTATTTTATGAAGCAGATTTCATCCCTGCCGAACTTTGACCATCTGCGCTTCCCCTCCTTCACCCCCCGCATCGACGAGCGTTTCCAGCAGGAGGGCTCTGTTTTCAAGGTCATCCGCGGCGGCGACATTCTGCTGAACCATCCCTATGACAGCTTTGATCCCGTGGTGCGCTTCATCTGCGAAGCGGCGGATGATCCGAACGTCATGGCCATCAAACAGACCCTGTACCGCGTCAGCGGCAAATCGCCCATCGTGGCGGCGCTCATCCGCGCCGGGCAGCAGGGCAAGCAGGTGACAGTGCTGGTGGAGGTACGCGCCCGCTTCGATGAGGAAAACAACATCAACTGGTGCCTGGCGCTGGAAAAAGCGGGGTGTCACGTTTTCTACGGCGTGCCCAAGCTCAAGACCCACAGCAAGATCACCCTGGTGGTTCGCAAGGAGCCGGACGGCCTGCGCCGCTACGTCCACCTCGCCACCGGCAACTACAACGACGTGACGGCGAAGCTCTACACCGATATGGGCATCATGACCTGCGACGATATCATCGGCCGCGACGCGGGCAACTTTTTCAACATGGTCACGGGCTACGGCGAAGCGGTGGAAATGGAAAAGCTGGTCGCCGCGCCCGCCTACCTTCGGAAACAGATCAAGGCGCTCATCAAACGCGAAATCGACCACGCCGAAGCCGGCCTGCCCGCCGCCATTACCGCCAAGATCAACGCGCTGGTCGACCCCAAGATCATCAAACTGCTCTACAAAGCCGCCGACGCGGGCGTGGAAATCGACCTGATCGTGCGCGGCATCTGCTGCCTCAAAACCGGCGGGCGGGACAACCTGCGCGTGCGCTCCATCGTGGGGCGGCTGCTGGAGCATACGAGGGCGTTCGTGTTCGAGAACGGCGGCGAGAAGGAAGTGTACCTGTCCTCTGCCGACTGGATGCCCCGCAACCTGGACAAGCGCGTGGAATTGATGTTCCCCATCGAAGACCCCGCCCTGCAGAACCGCATCATCGCTTCCCTGCAGGACGAGCTGAACGACAACATGAAAGCCTGGGAAATGAAAAAGAGCGGCAGGTATAAGCGCGTCAAGCGCGAGGAACCCTTCCTCAATTCTCAGGAGGCCCGCATCCTCGGCCCCGCCGAAATCGCCGCGCCGGTGGAGTAAGAATGTTTTTTTACTGGGGGAAACCACTCTTTGGGGGCCAAAGAGTGGTTTCCCCCAGACCCCCTTCCGAGAAAGCCATAAAGGATGCTCGATGATGACTATACATCGTACCCGTGACAAAACGCCCCTGTACCTGATCGGGGCGATGGTGGCGCTGTGGGCGCTGCTGCACTTCGTATTGGGCAGCAGCTTTTTCGGCCCGACGCCGTACAACACCTACACCCGCCAAGCCCTGGCCTGGCGGCAGGGTTTGCTGCACCTGCCGGAGGACGTGCCGCACCTGGAACTGGCGATTTTTGAGGGCAATTACTACGTTTCATTCCCCGCGCTGCCGTCGGTGGTGCTGCTGCCGCTAACGTACCTGTTCGGGATCAACACGCCGGACGCCCTGCTGGTAAAGCTCTACGCCTTAGGCGCGTGCGCGCTGATGTATTATGCCCTCAAACGGGCGGGGTATCAGCGCTGGGTTTCGGCGGGGTTTTCGTTCCTGATTTGCTTTTCCTCGTCGCTGCTGCCGATGACGCTGAACGGCGCGGTGTGGTATCACGCGCAGGTGCTGGCTTTTTTCCTCACGATGGCGGCGGTGTGCCTGCTCACCATGGACAGGCCCACCCTGGCGCTGCTGTGCTATGCCCTGTCCGTGGCCTGCCGCCCGTTCAACGCGCTCTACGGTCTGCCGCTCTTCTTTACCTGGTTCAGCCTGTACCGGCGGGCGGGCGTTTCCTGGAAAAGCACGGTGAAACCGCTCCTGCCCGGTGTGGGACTGGGGCTTTCAGTGGCGTTCGCCATCGGATGGTACAACTATGTCCGGTTCGGAAACCCGCTGGAATTCGGCCACAACTACCTGCCGGAGTTTTCCTTCCAGGGCGGCATCCAGTTTTCCATCAGCCACGTGGGAAGCCACCTGAAAACCTTCCTCTGGGGCTGGCCCATCTACTGGGAAACTGGCGCGCTGAAAGTGCGCCAGTTCGGCTATTCCATGCTGCTGGCCTGTCCCACCCTGACGCTGATGCTGATTCAGGCGGTGATCGACCTGATCAAAAAGCAGGCGCGGCTGGAAAAGGCCGTGGTATTGCTCACCTGCGTCCTCCACGCTTTTTTACTCCTGTTCCACCGCACTTTCGGCGGCTTCCAGCTTGGCGCACGGTACGCCGTGGACTTGATTCCCTACACCTTCCTGTTCCTGCTCCTGACCCCGGAGAAAAAGCGCGTCCACTGGGCAGAGTGGCTGTTTCTCGGCGCGGATTTCCTCTTTACCTTCTGGGCCGTCACGCAGGTGCATATTTGATTTCCGTTGAAAACAACAGCCGGACAGCGGCGCAGCGACCGAGGCTGCGGCTGTCCGGCTGTTTGTTTACCAGCATTCGTTTTTCATGCTGCCGTCGCGATAGGTTTCCTCGCAGGGTTCGGGAGCGGGTTCGTCCGACCGGTCACCCCAGGCGCGTTCCTTCAGAACGGCGCTTTGCGGATCGGATACGATGGTTTTCCGTGGCGGTTTCCGTTCAGGCGGCGATTTCTTTCGTTCTTCCTGCTCGCTCACGGCGCGTCACTCCCCGAAAAGCGGTGTGGAGAAATAGCGCTCGGCGGTGTCCGGCAGCACGGTGACCACGGTTTTGCCCGGGCCCAATTTCTTTGCCAGCTTCAAAGCCGCCGCCACGTTGGTGCCGCTTGAAATGCCGCACACGAGACCCTCTTCCCGCGCCAGGCGGCGGGCGGTTTCCAGGGCTTCGGAGTCGGTGGTCACGTAGATATGATCGTAGATTTCCCGGTTCAGGATGGGCGGAATGATGCCGTCGCCGATGCCCATCTGGATGTGGGTGCCGATGGTGCCGCCAGCCAGGATGGCAGCGTTTTCCGGCTCCACGGCCCAGATTTCGATGTCCGGGTACTGGGCTTTGAGCACTTCGCCGATGCCCGTCAGGGTGCCGCCTGTGCCGATGCCGCTGCAATAACCGTGGATCGGCCCGGCCACCTGCTGCATGATTTCAAGCGCGGTGTGCTTTTTATGGGCCAGGGTGTTGTTGGGGTTTTCAAATTGCTGGGGCACAAACACCTTGGGGTTCTTTTCTTTCATCTTTAATGCCGCCTGCAGGCATTCTTCCATGCATTTACCAATGTCGCCCGCGTCGTGGATCAGCTTGACTTCGGCCCCGTAATGACGCACCAGCTTGCGGCGCTCCACGCTGACGGAGTCCGGCATGATGATGATGGTGCGGTAACCCCGCACCGCGCCGACCAGCGCCAGGCCGATGCCCTGGTTGCCGCTGGTGGGCTCCACGATGATGGTGTCCTTGTCGATCAAGCCCTCTTTCTCGGCCTGGTTGATCATGTTCAGAGCGGTGCGGGTCTTGATGGAGCCGCCCACGTTCAGGGCTTCCACCTTCACTAAAACATCCGCGCTGCCCGGTTCGGGCATACGGTTCAGGCGTACCATGGGCGTGTTGCCCACGGCGTCCAGGATGCTGTTGCAGATCAAAATAAGGGCCTCCTACCTGTAAATAATTTCTTCCCGCTTGGGGCCGTTGGAGAGCATGGTCATGGGGCACTCGATTTCCTTTTCGATGAACTCCACGTACTGGCGGCACTTTTCGGGCAGGTCTTCATATTTCGTGATGCCGCGGATGTCCTGCTTCCAGCCGGGGAGGGTGATGTAAACGGGCTTTGCCTTGTCCAGCTTGGGCGTCACTGGGAAGTCCTTCACCTGCTCGCCGTCGATCTCATAGGCCACGCAGACCTTGATTTCGTCCAGGTAGCCCAGCACGTCCAGGTTGGTCATCACGCAGTCCGTAGCCCCCTGTACCATGCAGCCGTACCGGGTCGCCACCGCGTCGAACCAGCCCACCCGACGGGGGCGGCCCGTCTTCGCGCCGTATTCGCCCGCGTCGCCGCCGCGCTTGCGCAACTCTTCCGCCTCGTCGCCGAACAGTTCGGTGGTGAAGGGGCCCGCGCCCACGCAGGAGGAATAGGCTTTCGTCACCGCGATGACCTGCTCAAAGGCCGTGACCGGCAGACCCGCGCCTACCGCGCCGAAGCCCGCCAGGGGAGAGGAGGACGTGGTGAAGGGGAAAATGCCGTGGTCAGGGTCGCGCAGGGTGCCCAGCTGGCCTTCCAGCAGGATGCGCTTGCCTTCCTTCACCGCTTTGTGGAGGTACTGCGCCACGTCGCCCACCATGGGCTCGATCTGCTTGGCCAGGGAGTAATACTTTTCGGTCAGCTGATCCACATCTAAAAGCGGCTTGTGGTACAGGTTTTCCAGCATGGCGTTTTTCAGCTTCGCCGCGTTGGTAAGCCGCTGGCGCAGGATGTCCTTGTCCAGCATCTGGCAGAGCTGCACGCCGATCTTCATATACTTATCGCCATAGAATGGCGCGATGCCGCTCTTGGTGGAGCCGAAGGACGCTTTACCTAAACGCTCTTCCTCGTAGCAGTCAAAGGCTACGTGGTACTCCATCAGCACCTGCGCCCGGTCGGAGATCAGCAGCCGCGGCGCGGGCACGCCCCGGTCGGTCAGCGTTTTGATTTCGGAAAGCAGCGCTTCGATGTCCAGCGCCACGCCGGGGCCGATCACGTTCACCACGTGCTGGTGGCACGCGCCGGAGGGCAGCAGGTGCAGGGCGAACTTGCCGTAATTGTTAATGATGGTGTGGCCCGCGTTGGCCCCGCCCTGAAAGCGGATCACGATGTCGCTGTTCTCCGCCAGCATGTCGGTGATTTTTCCTTTTCCTTCGTCGCCCCAGTTGGCGCCTACGATTGCGCGTACCATGCCGGTAGCCTCCCTTTGTAAAATAAGTTCTTGCGGGGGAACCGCTTTTGCGTCAAAAGCGGTTCCCCCGCACCCCTTCCGAAAACCGATTCGGGATGGAAGGGAAAGATTATATGCAGATTGGTTCCCCGTGTTACAAAATCTCAATGATTCGGTCGACTGCTTCCCTGGTCTTTTCCAGCGTATTGAACGCGGTCAGGCGAAAGTAGCCTTCGCCTGCGGGACCGAAGCCTTCGCCGGGAGTGCCGACCACGTGAGCCTGGGTGAGCAGCAGGTCGAAGAAGTCCCAGGAGGGCATGTTGTTCGGCGTCTTCATCCAGATATAGGGGGCGTGGATGCCGCCGAACACCTGAATGCCCGCGCTTTGCAGCCCTTCCCGGATGACCCTGGCGTTCTGACGGTAGTAGGCGATGTTCTCCATGTTCTGCGCCATGCCCTCGGGGGAGTACACCGCCTCCGCCGCGCGCTGGACGGGATAGGAAACGCCATTGAACTTGGTGGCCTGGCGGCGTCCCCAGACGCGGTTCAGGCTTACGCCGTCGAACACCAGCTCCTTGGGTACTACAGAATAAGCGCAGCGCGTGCCGGTGAAGCCCGCGGTCTTGGAGAAGGAGCAGCATTCCATGGCGCAGCGTTTTGCGCCGGGGATTTCATAAATGCTCCGGGGAATGTCCGGGTCGGAGATAAAGGCTTTGTAGGCCGCGTCGTACACGATCAGCGCGTCATTCTCCAGCGCCCAATCCACGAAAGGTTTCAGCTGTTCCTTCGTCAACACCGTGCCGGTGGGGTTATTGGGGTAGCAGAGGTAGATCACGTCCACCTTTTTGTCCGGGAGCGGCGGTACAAAGCCGTTCTCCGCGTTGCAGGGCAGGTAGGTGAGCTTCGTCCATTTGCCGTTCACGTACTGGCCCAGGCGGCCCGCCATGGCGTTGGAGTCCACGTACACGGGATACACCGGATCGGTGACGGCGATGCTGGCGTCGGGGCCGAAAAGCTCCTGTAAATTGCCCACGTCGGATTTTGCGCCATCGGAAATAAACACTTCGTCAAAATCGATCTTCACGCCCCGGCTGCTGTAATCCGCGTTGATGATAGCGTTGATCAGAAAGTCATAGCCAAAGTCCGGGCCGTAGCCGTGAAAGCCCTGGGGCGTGCCCATCTCGTCGGCAGCCTTTTTCAGCGCGTCCACCACGGCGGGTACCAAAGGCCGCGTCACGTCGCCGATGCCCAGGCGCAGGATGTCCGCGTCCGGGTTTTTGGATAAGTATTCCTTCACGCGCTTGGCGACTTCTGCAAATAAATATCCTGCGGGCAGATTTGCCAGGTTGGTGTTGATTTTCATGTGAAGCCTCCATAGATTCGGGCGTCATGCCCGTGATGATGTGGACAGCCGAAACACATGAAAACGCGGGTTTCGGACAGACCGTGTTCAGTATATACCACATGACGTTGGCTTGTCACGCGCCGCACGGTTCTTTTTTCGTTTTAATTCAGAAGGATCGTATTCCTTATGGCTTTCTCGGAAGGGGGTCTGGGGGAAACCGCTCTTTGGCCTCCAAAGAGCGGTTTCCCCCAGAAAACTTCTCTTCATCAATCCTCCAGCCATTCCCCGTCGTACACGAAGGCGGCGGGGCCGGTCTGGTAGACGTGGTTGTCGCCAGCGTTCCAGTGCAAAAGCAGGTTGCCGCCGGACAGCTTCATCTGCACGGTGCGGTCGCAGAGGCCCGCCAGCACAGTGGCGACCAGCGCCGCGCATGCGCCGGTGCCGCAAGCTAAGGTTTCGCCCGCGCCGCGCTCCCACACGCGCATTTGCAGGATGCCCCGGTCGATGATGCGCACGAACTCTACGTTGGTGCGGCGGGGGAACAGGGGATGATGCTCGATCATGGGGCCGATGGTGGGCAGGTCGATGACCTCCGGGTCGCGCACGAACAGCACGGCGTGGGGGTTGCCCATGTTCACGCAGGTGATGTACCAGGTCTGGCCCATGATCTGCAGACGGTGGCGCAGCACCATTTCGCCCGGCAGGTTCACGGGGATGAGCCTCGGGTTCAGCTCGGGCGTGCCCATGTCCACCTTCACCCGCGCCACCTTGCCGTTTTCCACAAACAACTGAATCTGTCGCAGGCCGCCCTTGGTGTCGATGGTCAGCTCGGTTTTGTCCGTCAGGCCGCGTTCGTACACAAACTTGCCCACGCAGCGGATGCCGTTGCCGCACATGTCCGCTTCGCTGCCATCGGCGTTGTATATGCGCATAGCGAAGTCCGCGCTGTCGCTTGGCTCGATCAGGATCAGCCCGTCAGCCCCTACCCCGAAATGAGGCCGGGACATGACGATGGCAAGCCGTTCGGGGTCGTTGACCACCTCTTCAAAGCAATTGACATAAATGTAATCGTTGCCGATGCCGTGCATTTTCGTAAACTTCATGCCGCTGCCTCCTTTCGGGGTTCTGTTATCTATTATATGTCTCAGTTGATCTGTTGGTTATATGCTGCTGTAAAGGGGTTACGCTGGGGCTGTTCGCCCCAGTTCCGCAGCCTCAAACGGCGCAACTCGCCTTCATGGCGAGATTGCTTGTTTCGGCTGATCTCACCGCCGATGAGATTCCCGCCACAGGCGGTCATCGGCGGTTCGTCCCCGACCAGGGGCCTGAGGCCCCTGGACCCACATAGCGGTATTGCTTGGCTTGGAGAGCAGAGTTTGTTCCCGCTGATGCTTTAGAATGACGGAGGAGCTATCGACGTAATGCTTCTGGCCCGGCGGCTAAGCCGCCAGCCCGAACGCTTCGCGTCCGGGGAAAGCCAGGGAAGAATCGCCAGGGGAAAGCGAGCTTTCCCCTGGGGTTTTCCCAGGCTTTCTTGGGCCAGAAGCCTCTAACTTCCGTAACTCCATATCGACTGGCGTAATCTGTTTTCTCTGCCCATCCAAGTAAAATCGCCTATCGGAGTCCAGAGGACGAAGTCCTTTGGCGCAGGTCTGGGCGCGCGGAGCGCCCAGCGTTCTCTGTTGTCTGCTTTTCAAATACGAGTTTTTTACATGCGTTCCGGCGCTTCCAGGCCGATGAGATACAGGCCGGTTTTGATCACCTGCCGGGTCGCGTCGGTCAATTGGAGCCGCGCGGCCGTGGCGGCGGGGTCGTCGTCCAGGATGCGGTGCTCGTAGTAATACTTGTTGTACGCCTTGGCGATTTCGGTCGTCGCGCGGGTGACCATAAAGGGCTCGTTTTTCTGGCAGGCTTCGGCGACGGCCTCCGGGAAGCGGGACAGCAGGCGCAGCAGGGCCTGGGCCTCGTCGTCGGTGAGGGCGGCGTAGTCCGGCGCGGCGCTGATTTCCGGGGCCTTGCGCAGCACGGAGCAGCACCGGGCAAAGGTGTACTGCACATAGGGGCCGGTCTCGCCGTCGAAGTTCAAGGCACGATCCCAATGGAAGTCGATGTCCTTGATGCGGCTGTTTTGCAGCGTGGAGTAGACCACCGCGCCAACGCCTACCTGGCGGGCCACTTCTTCCTTGTTTCCCAGGTTCGGGGACTTTTCTTTGATAATGTCCAGCGCCTTTTCCTGCGCTTTTTGCAGCAGGTCATCCAGATAGATCATCACGCCCTTGCGGGTGGACAGCGCCTGCCCCTCATAGGACACCATGCCGAAGGAGACGTGCTTCATCTGATCCTGCACCCAGTCGTATCCCATCAGCTCCAGCACCTTGAACAGCTGCTTGAAGTGCAGGTCCTGCTGATAAGCGACGATATACAGGCACTGGTCGAAATGATAGGTCTCCTTGCGGTAGATGGCGGCGGCCAGGTCGCGGGTATGATAGAGTGTCGCGCCATCGGATTTCAGGATCAGGCAGGGAGGCATATCGAATGCTTCCAGGTTCACGATCTTGGCCCCGTCGGAATCCTCCAGCAGCCCCTTTTCCTCCAGCATTTCCACCACGCGGCCGGTCTTGTCCGCATAGAAGGATTCCCCGGCGTAGCTGTCAAAATGCACGTCCAGGATGTCATACACCCGCATGGCGTCCTTGAGCGTCACGTTCTTGAACCAATTGAAGATTTCCAGGGCTTCGGGATCGCCTTCCTCGATCTTTTTGAACCAGGCGCGGCCTTCGTCCTCCAGTTCGGGATGTTCGGCGGCTTCGTTGTTGAAGCGGACGTAGAGCTTCGTCATTTCGTCCACGCCGCCTTTTTCAACGGTCTCCTTATCGCCCCATTTTTTGTAGGCGCAGATCATCTTGCCAAACTGTGTGCCCCAGTCGCCCAGGTGGTTGATGGACACGGTATGCCAGCCCTGGAAATCATAGATGCGTTTCAGGCTGTTGCCGATGACCGTGGTGCTGAGGTGGCCGATATGGAAGCGCTTGGCGATATTGATGCTGGAATAGTCCATGCACACGGTTTTGCCCTGGCCATCCTCGCTGCTGCCCCATTTGTCCGGGGCCTGCATGATGGCGGAGAGCATTTCCCGGGCGAAGTTTTCCCGGTTGAAAAAGAAATTCAGGTAGCCGCCCACGCATTCCACCCTTGCGATTTCGGGCCGGACGACCGCTTCGGACAGCTTCTTTGCGATCATGGGCGGGCCCATGTGCAGCGCCTTGCTCAGCTTGAAGCAGGGGAAAGCATAGTCCCCCATGGCGGGATCGGGCGGCACTTCCAATAATGCGGCCAGATCCTCCGGCAGTCCCTGGGCTTCGGGGAACGCCGCTGCCAGCATTTCTCCCGCCAGGCCGGCGATGCGCTGTTTCATGTTCATAAAATGTCCTTCCTTCCATTGGTATAAAATGAAAACATAAAACATATTATCATATTCTGCCCCGTTTCGCAACGGACAAAACCTGAAACGGAGAAAAAAACAAGGGGAACGCGGTTACCATTCAGTTATAAATATTCCAACAAAGGGAACACTGGGGCGAACAGCCCCATCGTATCCTCCTTTAACTGACTTCGATACCTGAATGGTAACGCAACGCGGCCTTTATATCATCTGCAATGAGAAAAGCGCCGCCCGAAGGCGGCGCTGGGGAGCGATGGCTTTACTCGTTTGAGGTCTGCTCCGGCTCGGAAGATTGCTCTTGCTCCGCAGGCTGTTCCTGTTCGATAATTTGCTCTGGTTCCGCAGCTTGTTCCTGTTCAGGGGTCTGCTCTTGCTCGGTCGCTTGCTCCTGCTCGGCAGGATGTTCCGCCACGGTCAGCGTGACAACATCGCTCTCCAGAGTTTTTTCATCATTTTTCATTTCGCATTTGTATTGGAAGCCGTTGTGCCGCGCCTGAACAGTCAGGGTATACACTGCGGAATTGCCGTTCTTTGTAACCTTATTCCATTCGGTTTCGCCCGGCTTCTGATAATACCACTGGTAGCTTTCCGCGCCTTTGGCCTTGACTTCGAAAGTGGCGGTTTCTCCCACATTCACAGAAGCATTTATCGGCTGTTCTGCGATGACAATGTCGAAAAGCACAGTGAGGGCGACGGTATCGCTTTCCACGGTT
>JAFWQM010000153.1 GCA_017509065.1 Clostridia bacterium | reverse complement strand
TCAAGTTTTGGCCTCCTCTTCTTTGCTTATCAGCTTAGCCCGCGAAGCCATCCATTGCGGAAATCTTGTCGGAAAGTCACGAAAATTTCTATTTTTTGTTTCTTTTGCGCAAAATCTGTAGACGGGAAAGTGATTGTATTCGGGCGTGATTTATGGTATGCTATAGCAGTGGAGGAATGAATCCATGGACGAAAGATTAAGGCAGGCTGACTGCATTGTGTTTGACGTCGGCAACGTGCTGCTGACTTTTGAGCCGGACAAAGTGATGGAACTGATCCCCGCGGAACACCGGTCCGCGATGCAGCACGCCATGTTCGGGCCGGACTGGCGCTGGGCGGCGTTTGACCTTGGCGCGGAGACCAACGAGGAAATCGCGCAAAGCATGGCCGATGCCGCGGGCGTGCCCGGAGGGAAGGAACTGGCGCTCTACGCGGTGCTTCATTTCCCCGAAACCATGCGCCCGATGCCGCTGTACTTCCTGATTCCCGAGCTGAAACGAATGGGAAAAAAGGTCTACGGTCTGACCAATTATTGCGAGCCGTCGTTCACTTATACGGCAGAACGGTTTGAAAACCTGAGACTATTGGACGGCGTGGTAGTATCCAACCGCGAAAAAGTGACCAAGCCTGACCCTGCGATCTTCGCGCTGTTGACGGAAAGGTACGGCGTGATCCCGCAGAAATCGCTTTTCATCGATGATTCGCTGCCCAACGTCCTTGCCGCCGAAGCCCTCGGATTCAAAACCTGGCATTACGCGGGAGCGGACAGCCTGGCCGACGCGGACGAAGCGAAATAATTCTTTCATAAAATAGGGAACAAATTCCGCAGTTCATGCGTCTATGTTATATAAAAAGCTTTCACCATTGTATTGATTTGGGAAGGAAGGATGAACCCATGAAATCTGTAAAAGCGCGGTTATTGGCGCTGCTGCTGCTGTTGGCGGTGGTTCTGAGCGGATGCTACGTGGACCCGAACAACGCGGTCAACAACAACCAAAATGGCAACCTGAATTTTCCGACGTATCCCGGCGGGACGGAGGAGCCTGTTTCCCGGGCGACCGAACTGCCCACGGATACGCCCGTAACGCCGATTGAGCCTTCTCAGACGGAACAGGCCGTGGCGACCGCGCCGCCCTCCGGCGGGTATGGCTATGTGACCGTCGGCCCGATGATCACCTCCAGCATCGGCACTCAGCCGCAGGGCAGCGTGACGCCGATCCCCGCCCCCACGCCCAAGCCCACCGCCACGCCCTTCACCAGCCTGAAGCTGGGTTCCCAGGGCCAGGACGTGCGCAACGTGCAGCAGAAATTAAAGCAGCTCGGTTTCCTGAAAGGGAATGTGGACGGCGATTTCGGCAAGGCCACGGAAGAAGCGGTGAAGGCATTCCAGAAGCAGTACGGCCTGGAAGTGGACGGCAAGGTCGGCGTGAACACGCTGGCCAAGCTGCAAACCGCCCGCGCCACCATGAAGCCCGCCGTGACCGCAACGCCTAAGAAAACGGCCACGCCGAAACCCAACTATAACAGCAACACGTATCTTCGCAATGGCGATGAAAGCAGCCAGGTTCGCTCCATGCAGAACCGGCTGATCGAGCTGGGCTACCTGGTCGGCAAAGCCACCGCCAAGTTCGACAACGGCACCGAAGCAGCCGTAATCGCGTTCCAGCGCCGCAACACCCGGTACGCCGACGGCGTGGCCGGCCCGGAAACCCTGAAAGCGCTGTATTCCTCTTCCGCCGCGAAAACCTCCTCTCCCTCCGGTATTGTTGGGCTTTCGCTGCGGGAGGGCAGCAAGGAAACCGCCGCTGTGCGCCTGATGCAGCAGAAACTGAAGAAGCTCGGCTACTACCGCGGCAACGTGGACGGCAGCTTCGGCTCCGGCACCACAGACGCCGTGAAGTCTTTCCAGCGCGCCAACGGCCTGACCGCTGACGGCGTCGCGGGCGGCGGCACGCTGAACCGTCTGTTCTCCGGCTCGGCTAAATCCTCTTCTCAGGCTGCCGCCACGGCAACGCCCAAGCCCACCGCCGTTCCGCGGCCCACGCTGAAGCCTACGCCTTCGCCGATCCCGCCGAACATCTATGTGCTGGTAACGCCTGCGCCTTACGGCACGTATCCCACGCTTCGCCGCGGCATGTACGGCAGTCCCGTGCAGGAAATGCAGCAAGCGCTGCAGAACCAGGGCTACTATTTCGGCTCCGCGGACGGCTACTTCGGTGAAGGTACGGAGAACGCCGTGAGGTCCTTCCAGCGCACCAACGGCCTGGATGTGGACGGCGTTGCCGGCCCGGCCACACTGCGCACGCTGCTGTACGGGCCGTATCCCTACGGATCGTAATCGCTTCGCTCAGTGAGGAGTTAGGAGTGAGGAGATAGGAGATTATTCATGGATGACAATTGCGTCGAAATGCGTGTCATTCCACTCTCCTATCTCCTCTCTTCTAACTCCTGTCTTTCTTCTATGGAGGTTTTACGAATGAGAATATCCAAGAAGGACGCCCTTTCCTGGTTTGAGTTTTTCGCTTCCCTGCCGGAGGATGAAGACCTGATGCCGGGGCAGATGGAAATCGCGCTGTCGGTGTTCAGCCAGATCGAAACGGCGGTCAACGCGAAGCACAAAGAACTGATGGCGAATATACCGCATCTGAAATCGCTGGAAGGACGCACGTATTTTGTGGGCGACGAAAGCAAGTTCCCCGGCGGGTGCCGATCCTGCCTTTTGGGCACCGGCCTGTCTGCCGTGCGGAAGACCAACAAATGCGACGCGGCCTGCAAATTCTGCTACGATTACGGCTGTCTCGACGCCCAGCCGCCGGTGGGCGAGGGCATGTGGGAAATCGGCGGGACGAAGTTTTATGAGGACGACCTCGACCTGCTCCTGTCCATCCATAAAAAGCCCACGGGCATTTCCTACGTGTATCTGGAGCCCTTCATGGAGATCGAAAAGTATTACGGCGTCGTGCGCAAATTCCATGAAGCGGGCATTCACCAGCATCTGTACACCAACGGCATCCACGCCAACCGGGACAATTTAAAAGCCCTGGCGGAAGCCGGGCTGGACGAGATCCGCTTTAACCTCGGCGCGTCCCACTGTTCGGGCCGGGTCATTGAAGCCATGGCAATCGCCCGCGAATTCTTTCCCCGGGTCGGCATCGAAACGCCCATGACCCCGGAGTTTTTCGCTGAATTCATGGAGAAAAAGCTCTCCATCTTCGCCACAGGCGCTGACTTCATCAACTGCGCCGAACTGCACCTCAACGAAAACAACATTGACAATTACGCGGGCGAAAACTTGTACCTGTGCCGACAGGGCTACGTCTCCCCCATTTTCAGCCGGAACCTGACACTGCAATTCATGGCCGTGGCCGACAAAGAGCAGTGGCTGATGCTGGTGCACGACTGCTCCAACCGCACCAAGTTCGCCCGCGATCTGAACCTCCGCGCCAAGGAAGGAGGATGGTTTGGCCAGAGCAGCTATGGCTGCGAATTTTCCCGCCTGCCGTATGCGTATTTCCTGCCCACACTGCGGGACGAAAGCTTCCGCTTCCTTGAAGAGGAGCCTATGCCCAAGGGATTCGGCGCGGGAGACATCATTCTGTGAGGGGATCAATCATTCAATGCCGGTCTTGCTGTCATAGTAAGCCCGCCGTTTTATGGCGTAATTCCCTGAAAGCCCCTTGTCTGCCGGGCTTTTTTCCTGTATAATATGATGGACGGAAAAAGCGGCCTGGAGATGTCCTTTCCCGCCCGCAGAGCCGCAGGCATTCCCGTTTCATTCTGATGTAAACGCCTGTACAAGTTCCAACGCAGGAACATAAATGGAAGGAGTAAACCGGCCCCATTCTCTACAGAAAACGCTTCTGCGCAATCCGAAAAGGACCGGCCTGAATCATGCTCAAAAGCAGAAAGCTTTCAAAGAAATGAACAACGCCCTCTCCATCACGTATACCTCCATCATTTCCGTGCTGGGGATCGGCCTGGCCGTCGCGCTGCTGACGCACCAGGTGCATACCAGGCTGGAGGGGATCAATAGCGGGCTGTCCGAATTGTCGGCAAACGTGGATAAGCTGACGCTGGAAGTCAGCTCTATCCCCGGCAATACAGAAGACGACGAAACCGACGATCCCAATGAGGATGAACTGGGCGAGCTGCGCAGGAAGATCGACAAAATGCAGTCGAATCTGCGCCTGTATCTGGATTATCTCCAGACGAAGGCGTATATTGACGCGCTGACTAAAGCGCAAAGTTCCACCGCCTATCATGAAATCCTCCGAAAATTCGCGGAGAAAATCGATAAGGGTACCGCGGACTTCTGCGTCGGCATCTTCGATATCAACGGCCTGAAAGAAATCAACGACCAATACGGGCATGAATACGGAGACCAGATCATTATTGGCGCCGCAAAGGCGATCTCGAAAGCATTCGGCGCGCAGAATACCTATCGTATCGGCGGGGACGAGTTTGCCATGGTCGCGGAGCAGACAGAGGAAGCCGCCATGCTGGAAAAATTGAAAACCGTTGACACGGAAATTTCCGCATACAACGCCGATCGGGAAACTTCCGGCGTATTCCTGGCCGTGTCAAAAGGCGCAGCCGTCCTCCCGCCGAAGATAAAGCATAAAATATCAGTTTTTCATGGAAGAAAAATGAATTGTATCTCGTTTTAACTCTGTCAGGCAATTGACAAATTATATCATTGGAGGAAAGAATCATGCTTCATTCAAAACTTGCGACAATTGTGTTCACGGTATTCCTTTGCGTAATCTTTGCCTCTGCCGCAGCGGCAGAGGCGCCGCTCGGCGAAATATGGAACGGCGGCTGCAGCCTGCTCTTTGACACGGACAGCGTGACCGTGGACGGCGAGGCACGCTTCTCCCTGGACGGCGAATACTTCAAGACCGCGCAACTTCACTATGTTCAGGACGGCTACCGTTCCTTCTATGGCCTGAAGCTTCTCACGCCCAAGGCGGACGGAAGCGAAATGGAAACCGGCTGGACCATTATCGCGGACGAGGAAGGCTACTATTACGTGATGGAAGCCTACCATCCCGGGACCTACCGGGTGGGCAGCGACAACTGCCGGAATACGCTTCTGCGCCGTTCCGTGGAGCTGGATTCCCTGACTGACCTGGGCGGTATCATCGTCCGTCAGCTTACGTTCCCGGAGGACGCCCTTACCGTAAGCGAAACAGACAGCGGAAAAACCGTGCGCATCGTGCTGGACGCCGAACAGGTGCCAAACCTGGCATCCAGCGCACTGAATGTTTGCGCCGTTTTCCTGTCTGACCGCTGGTTCGGCTATGGTCATGACCGCGAAAGAAATGAGGAAGAATTCATCAGCTTTGATAACTATGTCACCGTGACGGAAGCCCTGACGGACGGCACAGTGCGGTGGACAGTGCGTGACGTCGACATCGCTTTCACCCTGGACAGTCAGGGCCGGCTGACCGGAGTGAAGGGAAATCTGGGCTTGCTGTCCGTTTTCGTGGATGGAACGATCCGTGAAGTGGATGTTCAGGTGGACCTTGCCATCACGGATTATAACGCAAGCTATGTCAAACGCTTCAACGCCGGTGATTATAACGTAACCTTAGCATCGGATTATGACGTTGTGCTTCCTGAGGAATAAAATTGAATATAGACAATATCACTCCCGATATGCTATAATGGAACCGTCAATAACAGGATCGATTTCTTTCCGTCAGTGCACCAAAGAATAAGGAGGCAAGCGTATGGCAAAGGATTACTGCATCTGTCTGGACATCGGCGGCACCAAAGTTCTGGGCGCCATCTTTGATGATAAAGAAAAGCCTGTTTACCGGCTCAAGAAAAAGACCAAGTCGGGGGGCGATTCCTCGGAGAATATCGAGCAGGTGATTATCAGCGTCGTCCGGGAAATGATCAATGAATCCGGAATCAAGAAGAGCGACATCCGCGCCATCGCCGCCGGCGCGCCGGGCGTGATCAACCAGGCTGAAGGCGTGGTCCTCTTTTCCCCGAACCTTCCCTGGCGCGATTATGATATCCGCAAGCCAATCGAAAAGGAATTCGGCGTGCCGTTCCACATCGGCAACGATGTGAACGTGGGCGTCCTGGGCGAATACAAGTACGGCGCTGTGAAGGGCTACAAGAACGTTGTCGGCTTCTTCGTCGGCACCGGCATGGGCGGCGGCCTGATCCTGGACGGCAAACTGTTCACCGGCCACCTGTTCAAGGCCGCGGAATATGGCCATATGGTGCTGGACCCCGAAGGCCCGCTGTGCAACTGCGGCCAGCGCGGATGCCTGGAGGCGTTTTCGAGCAAGCAGGGTATGTCGGCCTATATCCGCCAGCAGGTCTCCCGCGGCAGAACCAGCCTCATGGCGGACGCGCTGGACGGCTCCGCGTTCAAGAGCAAGGCCCTCAAACGCGCGCTGCAGGAAGGCGACGCCGTAGCGACGGAAGCCGTTGACCGCGCGTGCCACTATCTGGCTGTCGCCACGGGCAATATGATCAACACCATCAGTCCGGACGCCGTGGTCTACGGCGGCGGCGTGATCGAGGCAGTGGGCGATATCTTCCTGGAAAAGATCCTGGCGGAGGTTGACCGCTACTGCATGACTTCCATCCGGCCCACGGTGGAATTGAAAAAAGCCGCGCTGGGCGACGATTCTGTTCTCTATGGCGCGCTTTCCATGATCCGGGACGAATAAAGTGATTCAGCAAAAAACAGGGAGCCGCTCTTTCACCGCGGCCCCCTGTTTTCTTCTGTTTATCTTCTACCGTCGCGCCATTCCTTATAGGCTTTCACTTCCGGCTCCACGAATTTGAGCGCCAAAGCGACCACGGCGATATCGTCCGCGCGGCCCACGAGGGGGATGCTGTCCGGAATGATATCCTTGCCCTTGACCACATAGAGGAACGCTCCGACCATGGTGGCGAGCACTTTATAGGAAACGTTGTATTCCTTTTTGATCCAGCTTTTTACCATGGCGATCATAGTGGGCAGCTCGGACACGGATTCACCGATCACGGGCACTTTCTGCAGTGTCGCTTCCAGGTTGATCAGCAATTGATCGAGCCGTGAGGGATTGTTGATAAAGTCCTGCGCTTCAACGATCGCTTTGTTCAGCGCTCCCGTAAAATCCGCCATGAAAATCCTTCCTTTCATAAAAGAAACCCCGGGAGAAACGCCTGCCTCTCCCGGGGAATGTTGGCTTTACTTGATATATTTTTCACGCTTGGCGTAGTGAGTGTGCAGCAGCTGATGCGCCTTGTGGCCGTTGGGCTCGCCCAGGAATTCGTCGTACAGCTTCTTGATCTCGGCGTTCTCATGGCTCTTGCGCTTGGGCTTGCTCAAGTCTTCGCCGTAGAGGGCCTTGGCGCGTTCCACCCTGGGATCGCAGGTCATCTTGTCCTGGCTGGACACGATGGGCTGGCCGCCGCCGGTGACGCAGCCGCCGGGGCACGCCATGACTTCGATGAAGGTGTAGTTCTTTTCGCCGGAGCGCACCATATCCAGCAGCTTGGAAGCAGCGCCGGTGGAATGGGCCACGGCCACGCTGACGGGCAGGTCGCCCACCTGAACGGTGGCTTCCTTGATGCCTTCGATGCCGCGGACGGCGGTGAAGTTCACGTCCTCGAGGGTTTCACCGGTGATGGTCTCATACGCGGTACGCAGGGCCGCTTCCATCACGCCGCCGGTGGCACCGAAGATGACGGCCGCGCCGGTGGATTCGCCGCACAGGGGATCAAAGTCCTCATCGGGCAGGTTCACGAAGTCGATGCCCGCTTCCTTGATCATCCGGGCCAGCTCGCGGGTGGTGATGACCGCGTCCACATCCGGATAACCGGTTCCGGCCAGTTCTTCACGGTCGGCCTCGAACTTCTTGGCGGTGCAGGGCATGACGGAAACCACGGCGATGTTCTTGGGATCGATGTTCGCTTTTTCGGCGTAGTAACTCTTAATAATCGCGCCCAGCATTTCGTGGG
>JAFWQM010000152.1 GCA_017509065.1 Clostridia bacterium | reverse complement strand
CTTGTATGATAATTACGGAAGCGGAAATCATACTTTCCTTTCCTTTTTATCCACCAGCGACTATGATACATCCAGATGCTGCGGACTACTGATTTTTCCTGTAGCCCGACTACTATGAGGAGTGTGTAGCCGCTACACCATCTGGATCGTTCATAGCTGGATGTTGCCGAGTGAACCGCGAGAGCTGTTCCAAGAGCACTCATGTCAATCAAGTATACGATGATGGCCGTACACGGACTGTCGCAGCGTCAAACAAAGAGGAAGGAGAGATTCCCGTGATCTACGCCGGCATTGATATTGCCAAGCTCAACCACTTCGCCTCGGTCGTTTCGTCTGACGGTGAAGTGCTGGTAGAACCGTTCAAATTCTCAAACGACTTCGAGGGCTTCCGTAGCCTTTCCCTCGTACTGGATCAGTACGACCGGGATCAGCTCCTCGTCGGTCTTGAGTCAACGGCCCACTACGGTAATAACCTTGTCGAGTTCCTCGCTGCCAAAGGGTATCGCTTTTGTGTCCTGAATCCCATTCAGACCTCGGCTATGCGGAAGGGAAACATCCGCAACACCAAGACTGATAAGGTGGATACCTTCATCATTGCGAAAACCCTTATGACCTCTGAACACCGTTTGTTTGAGAAGCAGGATCTCGACCTCCTGCATCTCAAAAACCTGGGCCGGTCCCGCCAGGATCTCATGAAGAAGCGCACAACCGCTAAGATCAAGCTTACTTCTTTCGTGGACCAGGCGTTCCCGGAACTCCAGTACTTCTTTAACGGTGTTCACCACAAGTCTGTCTACGCGCTCCTAAAGGAAGCGCAGACCCCGGAACAGATTGCCTCCATGCACATGACTCATCTGACCAACCTTCTGAGAGTAGCTTCCCACGGCCATTTTAAGAAGGAAAAGGCTCAGGAATTGAGAGTTCTTGCACAGAGGTCTGTCGGGTCCAACGACAGCTCTATCTCTATTCAGATAACCCAGTCCATTGAGCAGATTGAGTTACTGGATAGACAAATCAATGATGACGAAGCCAAAATAGAAGAAATCGTCAAAGCCATAGGCTCCGTCATTATGACCATTCCCGGCATCCGCTATGTCGAAGCCGGGATGATCCTTGGAGAAATTGGCGACATCAACCGCTTCCCCGATTACCACAAGCTTCTGGCCTACGCTGGTCTTGATCCTGTTATCCGTCAGTCAGGCAAGTTCAACGCCAGCCGCACCAGAATGTCCAAGCGGGGTTCCAGGGTTCTTCGCTATGCGCTGGTCTATTCAGCACATAATGTCGTAAAGAGCAATGAGACCTTCAGGAAATACTACGACCTGAAGTGTTCCCAGGGCCGTGGCCATTACGCCGCTCTTGGACATTGCGCCGGGAAACTGGTCCGGATCATCTACAAACTCCTGTCCGAGGACATTGCTTTTGATCCGAATCGTCTTTGACCACAGCAGGCAACTTTTCGCTGCCAGTGAGGACTGACACACATTGTGTGGGAGGTGCCCTTGGCACCTCTTGATTACCCCATGCCACCGGCAGACGAGCCTGTCAAGGACGCGAACCGCGGCGAAGCCGTTTATCCTTGACTGGATCGGCTGACTGTGGCTGCCCTACTTCTTCCGACGGTTATCCTTCTCTGCCTCAGATAATTGAACCCTGCTGAGGCCTGTTAAGGTTACCCTTCTTTACCGCTGGGAAAAAATGAAATTTTTATCCGCTACCCCCTTGACTTTTCATAGCTGGTCTCCTGCAAAGCGGTCAGTTCCCCAGGGCTTCCAGCAGCACCGCCAGATTTTTCCGCATCACGTCCTCATAGGCGGTTTTCGCGCCGTCGCCGGTCACCAGGGGATCCAGTTCGTACACGGGCGCGCCGGTTTCCTGGGCCACGGTGCGCAAGGCGGCGCTTTCATACTGGGGCTCGGAAAACAGGGGCGGATTGCCCGCCGCCCTGACCTTTTGGATCACTTCTTTCAGCATGCGGGGAGAAACGGGTTCGTCCGGCTCCAGGGCCACCACCGCCTTGACCTCCAAGCCGTAGGCCCGGGCGAAGTAGGGAAACGCCTCGTGGAAGGTGACGATTTCTTTGCGGTGCAGGGGTTCGATGGCGGCCCGCAGCTCCGCGTCTAAAGCGGTCAGTCTTTCAATATAAGCCTCGGCGTTTGCGGCAATGCGCTCCGCCTGACCGGGCAGCAGGGCGGAAAGCCCGTCCCGCAGGTTTTTCACCATTTGAATGGCGTTTTCCGGAGCCAGCCAGATATGGGCGTTAAATTCCCCGTGATCGTGGTCATGATCGTCCTCCCCGTCCTCTTCCTCCGCGATCAGTTCCACGCCCATGGAGCAGTCGATCACGGTGAGACCGGGAAACTGGCCCGTCACGTCGGGCAGAAAGGCTTCCATGCCCGCGCCGTTGATGAGCAGCGCCTGGGCCTTGGCCAGGGCGCGCATATCGCTGGTGAGCAGCTGGTAATCGTGGAGGCAGCCGGTACTGGGGGGCGTCATGGAGGATAGGGTCACTCCCTCCACCCCGTCCAGCACGTTTTCCGCCAGCACGTACACGGGATAAAAAGTAGCCATCACGGAAATATCTTCGGCAACTGCGCCGCAGCCGGACAGGGAAAGCAGCAGCAGGGCCAGCAGGAGACCAAAACATTTTTTCATAAAGATTTTCCTTTCTAATCTGAACGCTGAACGCTTTTCGTGCGTCAAATGGCTGAACTGACCTGTTATCATTCAGGTTTTCTTTCTCCCTCCGAGCAGGCCCTTTTTCAGGATGGCCCGCTTGGTGAAATAATTCCACACCATCACGATGCCGATGGAAAGCACATTATTGACCATGTACATCTTTACCGTAAAGCCGAATAAGGTCAGAATCGCCTGATCCTCTCCGAACACGTTTCCGAATATGTACATCAGCAGCTCATTGAGCAGCAGGCCCATCACGCTGGTGACCAGAAAGCCCAGCCGGGCGGCGTTTCCCTGATCCTTTGCCCCGCCGAACACCCATTTGGCGCACAGCAGGTAATTGGGGATCACCGAGATCAGAAAAGCAATGGGTTCAGCAAGGAGCGTATTCATCCCGCAGACGTCCCGCAAGAGCACCAGGGCTGCGAATTGCACCAACGCGCATCCTCCGCCGGTGACAATAAAGCGCAGGCCCTCCAGCAGGCCGCTTTTTTTATTCATGCGCCTTTTCCTCCTGTTCCCAAACGGCATATTTCAGGGTGTCCCCGTCGTCTCCCCGGGCGTAGGAAACGGACAGGATGGCGTCCATGGTTACCGTCACGGGCGTTTTCCGGGCCGCCGTATGGTAGGTGACCCGGTCTTCTTCTATGCTGTCCACCCGGATATTCTGATATTTCATGGTTTCGGCGAACAGCGCTTTCACCGGGCGTCCGTGGCGCTGGGAATAGAGCAGGAAACGCCTTACCATTGGGACGCCTCCTGCAGCTTTGCTTCAAAGATGACCACATTCTGGTATTCGCTTTGGTAAACCACCGGGAACAGGCGGCGCAGGGCCTGTTCGTTCACCGTCATGCCGCCCCGCTCCCAATCGCCCACAAGAATATATTCCACCCCGTATTTTTCCAGGATGTCCAAGTGGCCCACGGGATCGGCGTAGAAGGCTTTCACATCGGCGTGGCGCTCCGAATTGTCATAGCCGTGGAAGCTGAGCCACAGGTCAGGGCCGCAGACGATGCGCCGCCCGGCCAGACTGCTGACGAAATTGCGGTGCTGGTCGCCGGTCATGAACATGGCGTGCTGATCGGTGTTGTTTTCCACGTATTCCGCCGCCGCCACGTCGGCAGCGGAAAAGATTTCGTAATCGCTGTTGGCTTCCCGGGCAACGGCCAGCACGCCGGTGGAGAAGAAAAGAATACAGCACAGCACGGCGACCACGGGCCGGGCGCGCATGCCTTTCAGTTTATCCAGCAATTCAAAGCCGTAATCGGCGGCGATCACCGCGCAGAGCATGTACCAGATATAGAACAGCTTGTTGTTGTCGTATTCGTTGGGCTGGAACTGAATGAACTCCGCCGCAAGGAAGATCACAAAAGCCCCGGCGGCGATAAAGCGGCGCTTCCGGTTCTTTTCCAGCAGGGCAAGCAGGATCAGGATAAAGGGCAGGCCGATATTTTTGATGTAGAACCAACGGTAGCCGTCCCGCAGGCCGTAATAATTGTTGTTGACCCAATTGAAATGGATTTTGAGGAAATTGCTGTTGCCCACCGCCTGGCTGAACGTCCAGGTGAAAAGCTGGGGCGCGGCCAGGGCCACGGCCAGTCCGCCAAAGACACACCAGAACAGCAGGGCCTTTCCCCTTTGTCCCCGGCTGTGAATCAGGTCCCATACCAGCCAGCCAAAGCACATGAGGCCCAGAGCCAGGAAGCAGTGGGTGTTCACCATGGGCAGCATCCCGGCCCACAGGCCCGCCAAAATCAATTGCCGCCAGGGGACGGCCCGTTCAGCAGAATCTGTGTTTTCGGGAAGCAAAGCGTCATAGAGCAGGTAGATGCAGGGGATCACCTGACACCAGCCGCCCAAGGTGGTGCGCTGGGGCACCATCATATCCACGATCACGTTGCTCCAGCGCAGGTTGTAGGTGGAAAATTCCCGATGATTGGCGGGAGTCTGGTACCAGCCGTTCAGAACGGACTGGATGCGGTTCCACAGGCCGCGCACGGCCTGCAATTCGTTGTTTTCATAGCTGCCCAAGATTTCGCCCTTCATATCCACCAGATAGAAGAAACCTAAGCCCCCGTTCAGGAAGAAGAACAGGGCGGCGAGCATGGCGGCGCGGCGGCTGTCGGCCATGCGGTCGGCCAAGATCAGATACCCGGCGAAGGTCAGGCCCGTCATGAGGATGCCGGGGAACAGAATGGCCCAGCGCAGGGAAAAGCCCAGGAGCATAAAGGAGGTGGAGAGGGAATCGGTGAGGAAGGGATAAGCAAGGAGCGCGCCGGGCAGGATGCTGTAATCCGGCGGGAAGGAAGCGTCCCGCAGGCTGGAGGCGATAGCCAAATGCAGGCACAGATCGCCGTAGGTGCTCTGGCCCACGTGCATGGCCCCGTCCACAGGGTTCAGGTTATGGGTCCATTGCAGATAACCGCCCACCAGGGTCAGGGGCAGGGCAACGAAAAGCAGGGCTTTCAGCAAGCGCCTGTCCCGGTCGGTGATTTTCGCCCAGGGCTCCCGGCTGCGGAGAAGCACCGCGCCCAGAGTAAGAAGGAGCAGCGGGGCCATGGCGAGGGCATGGGCCGTTAAAGAAAAATCCAGGAAAAAGGCGCACAGGGCAGGCAGCCACATCATCAGGATCAGGCCTAAGCAAAGCCCTAACCATATCCGCACCACCGGGGATTTTTTCGGCAGCAGGGAAAAGGTAATGGCTGTGCCGCAGAGCATATAAAGCAGAAAATAAATGATTGCCATTTGGGTGTTCTCCGTTATTGGATGATAGTTATACCGTCAATTGCCAGCGAGAGAGTGGAGCGTTGGGAGTTGAGAGAGATATATAGTGATTACGTTCCGTCCAATGGATTTATAGGACGAAAGTGGAAAACATCATAAATCTCAACTCTCAGCTCCCAACTCTCAACTCTGGCCTAATGTGTCACTGAAAGCACAGATACAATTAGTCCGGTTTCAAGTCAGTTCGGCTTCCAATCGCACGCAGCGGCCCACGAAGGTGAGCTCGTTGTAGTTTTTCAGCTCACTTTCAAAAGTATCGTCGTACTTTTGCAGCATGGCCTGATAATCGTTGTAGCGCTTCACTTTGCGCAGGACGCGGCCCTGAGGGGTCTGGAGGAGCATAATGGCCCCGTCCACGGCGGCCTGGGCGGGAACGACCAGCAAAAGGTCCCCCCGCTGGACGCGGAAGCCCCTTAGATCGTTGTCCGGGGCTATGAAATAAAACACCTTGTCCGGGCTGGCGCCCTCGATCTTGCCGTTGGTGATGGGCAGGAGGCGGTGGCCCACTTCTTTCATGACGGCGTTGTATACCGGCACATGCTTAAGCACGCCGGAAAGGGCGTCCAGCCAAATAGAGCCCGCAACGCCGGGATCGGATTCCGTTTTGGCTTCGGATTTTTCCGTTTTCACGGGCTTCTTGGCTTCCACCGCTTTGGACAATTGCTGCACGGCGGACTGCAAATCCGCGGTGGCGGCGATATCGTCCAGTGTGAAATCGCTTTCGGTCTGCTGCGTCATGCCCATGGCTTTCAGGATACGCCGGGCCTGGTCGTCGGCGATGATGCGGGTGCCCGCTTCCACTTCCATCAAATACTTATCGCTGACGCCGCACTTCCGGGCCACCTGCTTGTGGGTCAGGCCCTGGCGGGTGCGTTCCAGGCGAATCAAATCTCCCAATCTGCTCATAAGGTTCCTCCCATTTTAGTTTTCTCCATAATCGCCGTTTCCCGGCAGCAATTTGATATCCAGCCGGGGATTTTCCGCGGCGGCGTCAAAAAACACGGCCAGGAAGCCGGACCATTTTTCCATTTTTTCGCTGGCGGCAGCGCAGTGCTCGATCACCAACTGGGTGTCGGCAAGCTCGGTCAGGCAATCGTGAAGCGCGTCTAAGTTTTTCCCGTAGTATGCGGGAAAATCCAGCGCTTTGGCAAGATCGGCGTGGGCTTTTTCCGGGGTGTCCCACCCGGCTGCGGATAATTGCACGCGGTTCATTTGGCGCTTCCCTCCCGGGTAATGTCCTCAAAGGTGCTGTAATGATCCTCGCTATAGAAGATCAGGCCGTCGGAGCTGTAAATGATGCGCTTGGCGTTGCGGTACTTGCCGTCAAAGTCTATGTCACATTCAAAATACTTCCGGCCCTTGGCGTCGGGCAATTGGCCCTCGTAATTGCCGAAGCGGTCGCCGCCGATGCTTTTGCCGGGGGCCACCTTCCACAGGTTCCCCTGACTGCTGACCCAGCCAAGGACTTCGGCCTCTTTTTTGGTGATGTAGTTGGGCGGAAGCTCCTGAAAGGCACGCAGATAGGCGGCTACGTGGTCTTTGTCGCTGTATGCCTCGCCGTAGACCACGAAGGATTCGTCTTTCCTGGGAAGGTCTGTTGCGGCGGGTGCGTCGTCCCTTACGTCCTGGGTGATCATCTCATAGGTGTCCTGATCCAGCGCGCCGGTGACTTTCAGGCCCCAATCCTGCTGAAAGGCGATCACGGCCTCCTCAAAGGCCTTGCTGAAATTGCCGTCGGTCTTGCCGCTGTAATAGCCTAACTCCTTAAGGGCAGTTTGTGCCTTGCGCACCTCCGCGCCGGAAGAGCCCTTTTTCAGGGTTTTCCATTCATCCGCAAAAGCGGAGGGCAGCCAGAACGACGCGTTTTTATTCAAGCTGGGATATACGAAAGCAAAGATGCTGCCGCCAATCACGGCCAGGGCCGCAAGAAGCGCCAGCAGCCGCAGAAACCCGCTCTTTTTCTTTTGTTCCATTTATCCTTCCTCCTGAAGCCACACGCTGCGATTGCCGTACACGTCGGAAATGAAAATAGCGGGCTTGCCCCGCAGTTGGGGCAATTGAAGCGATTCCTGCAGGGTGGGCGTTTGCTTGCGCCGGGCAAAGCTTTCCTGGCTGCGGAACACGCCGTCCAGATAAAAGCCGACCGACCACTGATCCACCGCGTCCAGACCCGTGATTTCGCAGCCTTCCGGGGATCGGTAATCCAGCAGCCGCACGTCATGGAACGCGATTCCCGGTTCAAATTCGGCGGTCATGGCCGCGCCGGGCGCGCCGCAGGGGGCGGAAACGGTCATTTCCGTATCCAGCAGCCGCTTGCGGCTGACGGATACGGCCAGGGGCGAAGAATCGGCGGAAAGAAAGCGCCTGCCCGCCTGCTCGGCGGCGGCGGCGGTGGTGCCGGAACCGGCGAACAGGTCCGCCACCAGATCCCCCGGCTGGGTGGAGCAGCGGATGATGCGGTTCAGCAGCGCCAGCGGCTTTTGGGTATCGTAGCCGGTGCGCTGGGGATCCTTCTGCTGCAAATGGCTCACGTCCGTCCACACGTCGCCGGGGTACACGGGATCGTCGTCATAATAGATATAGGTTTTGCCGCCGGACTGGATGGAGCGGTAGGGCCGCCCGTTTTCGTCCACCGCACGGCGCATGTGATTGGAGCGGTTTTCGTTGCGGGGCAGGGGAACCGCCGTGATGTCAAAATACTGTGCGCGGGATTTGCGGTAAAACAGGATGGTGTCGTGCTTGCGGGAAAAGCGCTTCATGCTGCGCCCGCCGGACTGGTAAGCCCAGATGATTTCATTCACGAAGTTATTTTCACCGAAAATCTCGTCGCACAAAAGCCTTGCGTAGACGTTCATACGGCTGTCCAGGTGCAGGAAAAAGGAGCCGGAATCCTTGAGCAGCGCCTTGGACGTTTCCACCACTGGCCGCAGCAGATTCAGAAAATCCTGCTTGGTGGCAAAGCGGTCGGTATACGCGGGCAGCACCAGGGGATTTTTGCCCGTGGTCCAGCCCTTTTCGCCCACCCGCATGCGCATAAAAAAGTCGTCCCCCGTCATGAACGGCGGGTCGAGATACACGCACGCGGCCTGGCCCGCCCAGGCGCTGAAATCGCCCCGGGCGTCTCGCAGGAGCAGATAGCCCTGACTGCCGTTCAAATGAATCTCCCGGTCGCATTCCACCTGTACCCAGGACATGGCTGTGCCTCCTTTTAGGCATTAGGCAATAGGGATTAGGCATTAGGAATTAGCAGTATGGCATCTTTCTTACCTATTGCCTAATCCCTATTGCCTTATAACTCAAACT
>JAFWQM010000151.1 GCA_017509065.1 Clostridia bacterium | reverse complement strand
CAATAAACTTGGCTACAGGCATCGCTACCGCGTCGCCCGTTGCCTTATAACCGTCGTTATAACTTCCTGGTAGAATGAACGTATCGGGAGCGCCCATTAAACGAGCAGCTTCGCGAACGGTAAGAAGACGAGCATGGATTGTGCTACCGTCTTTTACCACAAGATACTGTTTACTGCTTCCGCCTTCCGGCGTTCTAAGGCATCCCGCAGTTCCATCGCATCTTATTTCAAGTTGCTGTTTACCGTTTCTCGTCCTTCTGTAACCAGTCGCATACACGGTATCATGTTCGTCAAGTTTCGCTTTATGATTATCGGGAATAAGTTTTAAGACGTCGTCTTTATCGAATGGAGCGGATAAATCGACGATATCTTTAAGCGATTCTTTACGCTTTGGAGGCTTATCGGTTTGCCACCAAATCCAATGTGACAGTGTTTTTCCTAAATCAATCGCTGATTGATTATGGAGCCAGCAGGGCCCATCGCCAACCAAGTCTCTTGGAATCTCGTACCCTTGCTTAACCGCGATGATAAAAACTCTGGGGCGAGACTGTGGAACAAACAATGAAGCGTTCAATACGATAGCGCCGCAGTCGTAACCACGTTCAACTATCGCGTTGTGTAAAACACGATAGTTATCTCCATGATTGGTTGACAAAAGACCGGTGACGTTCTCTAACAGCAGAATTTTAGGCTTTGTTTTAAGCTCGTCAAGCACTCTAAGCCATTCCCATACAAGCCCGCTTCGAGACGCATGAATTCCTCCAAGCGATCCGGCCAGAGATAGATCTTGGCATGGGAAACTAGCCCACGACATGTGAGCGTTTGGCAAGTCGCCGCCCTGTATGTTTTTGATATCCCCTAGAACAAAATGATCCAATCCAAAATTTGCTTCATAAACGGCTGCTTTTTGCTCGCTAATATCATTCGCCCACACAGAATCGAACATTCCCTGCAAGCCATAAGAAACCAAACCGCTGCCGGCAAAAAACTCATGCATGCGCCAGGGAGCGGGCTGTGCTATAGGGCGTTTCGTTCCCATTGTGTTATTCATCGTTTCTTCCCTCTGCTGGCCGTCCATTAACGTTGTTCCTACGCTTATCGCACGTTGGCTTTTCAGCCTCTTCTGGAATTACCCATATTCTACTCATACGAGTCGCTCCGACAACGCGGTTCTCCTTGCAGAGTATCTGCACCTGTCGATCGGTAATTCCCCATTTTACAGCAGCTTCTTGTGTCGTCATGTATCCGTTCATTCAACAACCTCGTAAAAAAAATCTCACCATTTTTATTATATTCGTTTAAACGAAATCAGTCAAGAGATAGGAACTTATGTTTACTTATTACTGTCAACAGGATTTTTGCATATTGCGTAAGCCAGCGGCCGGGTTTGCGGAGCAAAACGGCCGCAGGTTATTTTCACGATTTTGTAAGGAAATTTCTCGGCGTGGGGTTTATGTTGTGCAGTCGGTGTGGTATCCTTGCCGTAGGCACCAGCCCAGTGGACGCCTATACAGATGGCGGCCACGGGGATGGCCCTTAAGGCTGGCTATCCACGCCGACAGGGCCCCGACGTCAACCCCCAGAGGAAAATTTCCGTATAAACATGCGGCCGTTTATGCCGCAAGCCGGCCGTTCACAAACCGCAACTGCGGCCGCCGGACTCCGCAGAATGCAATTTTCAATTGAAACCCCATTTACTTGATCACTTTTACCCCAAAATCCACTCTGTACAGATATAGAAACACGCTTTCTCTCAAGTAGCAGTTTGGCGTATGGCTTTCACAATATCTGTGTGGAGCATACGCTCTATTTTTTCCTGCATTGTTTCTGTGTTTGCATCCGGAAAAAAGACCCAAATAGAAAACGATCTACCATCAATCGTTTTTGTTACAGTAGTATAAGTCTTTTCTGCTTCATTTTCAGTATTTGCGATAACATCCTTTTCCATATTCTTGTTCTCCTTCAATTCATCGTCCACAAAAGTCATAATTCGGTTTGAAAAGGGGCAGGACGACCAATGTATCGTCTTGCCCCGAAAGCGTGTCCAGGAAGCCTTGATTTTACTGGTTTTTTTCGTTCTAAAGGGTAACGCTACACGAGCGTTTTCTACCTTTCTTGGTAACAGCGCTGCTCTTCCTTGATCCTGAGCTGCTTTGCATCTCCTCCGAAAGATGTGCAGTAGCGCTACCGGTTGCTAGTTGGAATGAAAAGGCTTATGGCAACGGATACAAGCTTTCCAACCTTCGCCTGCCGTTCCTTCTTCACAGAAGATTTCATGCCAGACGGCGGTGTTCAGCTCCTGATCTGACGGCTGAACAGCTTTCAGGAAATAATCGCAGCTGATAGCGCCATCGTGAATTGTCCCGTATGCCGGATTGACGGCATAACAAGGACATTCATCCAACAGGCAGGAACCGTTGGCATAATTGGCGCATTCTCTCTGCGCAAGCCGCTTTGCGCTGCTGATGATTTGATTGTCCAGGTGTTTCATAAAGCCCCCTTCTGCTGTTGTTGGTGCTGTTGTTCCTGCTGCCTATGCTGTTCTTCGTTATATCGGATTGCCCGTTCTGCGGATTGCTCCAAAAGTTTCCGCAATTCCTTCTGGTTCTGGACTTCCTCTGAAATATCCTCAAAGGATTTCTTTCCTTCCTCATGCTTCACCGACAATGCTTCTGGCAGTACCTTTCTTACCTGGGATCGGAAGGACAAAAGCTGTTCCATTTCCGCTTTGACGGTTTCCAACTCGGGCAGCATGGATTCCACTTCGCCCCGAAGCTGGGCAGATTCCGCCTTGAGGGCTTTCTTTGGAATGGGTTGTGTCATTTTCAATTTGTACAGCAGACGTTGAGCCTTCTTCACCTTCTCGATCTCATCGGCATGTTCACATCCATATTTTTCTTTTGCTCCTTTGAAGAAAATACCGTTGTACTTCTCCAAAACCGGGCCAAACTCACGGATATTTTTATCCGCTTCCATGATGGCGTCAATATCCCGGATGCGCTGTTCTTTTGCTCTCTTGACAGCGTTCATTTCTCCGATCCTGGCACCGGTTTCGTTTAGTAGGGCAGCCAGATCGTTGACGGTGCGGATATTGTGTTCCTGGAGAAAGAGGATTGCCCGTGAAAGAGTCTTTAAGTCCTTCGCTCCCGCTTTGTTCTGCGCGTAGATATTCCAATACCGGCGTTCCTTTTTTCGCAGATCGTAATAGGCAAACAGCACTTCATAGAGGGGAAAAGCGGAAGGGTTTTCTATCTTCTCATGGTCAGCGATTACCTCATGCAGTTCTTTCATCCAACCCGTCAAAGATTTCAGTTTACGCTTGATAGCATTGAACAGTGCATTGATGATCTTCACAGCATTGTTATGGCTTCTCAGTTCAGTACGGATACCTTTCTTCTCCAAAGCAAAAGCGGCAGGGCCAAGATGCACCTGGGGTGCCGTCTCAATGCCTTGCCGCTCGTAGGATCGCATATCGACCCGTTCTGTTTTTCCAGCCTCTTCCAAAGCTGCGTTCTGCATCACTTCCCATTCATGCCGCCATATCTCGCAGTATTTCCGATCATTCCAATCCACCGTGTCTATGCGGATACGTTTCCACTTTCCGTTTTTGCCCATGATGCGGTTCCCGTTTTCGTCCAGAGCATAGGCAGTTTTTGTTTTATCGTTCCATTGTCCTTGCTCGTTTATGGAACGCATCGTGCAGAGAATATGGGCGTGAGGATTAGGCGGCTCCTTGTCATCGAAGTGAACAGCCAGATCAACGATCATGCCTCGGTCCACAAACTGCTTTTGACAGTAATCCCGGATCAGCTGGATGTTTTCTTCGATGGATAATTCCTTGGGCTGCGTGATGATAAATCGCCGGGCAGTCTGGGCGTTATCCTTGGTTTCCGATGCGTCCACTGCGTTCCAGAGCGTCTGACGATCCGCATATTCTCTTGGCGCATTGGGCGGCAGGAGAATGTCCTTATGAACGATCCGTTCCTGATGGTCGCCGGATTTCCATTGCCCATCATATTCGGAGAAAAGTTTTTCGCCGGCTTGATAGGCAGCGGCGGCCATTACGGATTCTCCCTTCGCCCTGGACACAATTCTGATATTGAAATGGGGACAGGGTATTTCGTCGTCACCTCCCTCGTGAATTCAGCGTCATGCGCTGTAAAGGGGTAGCCGATGGAATCGGCGCAGGGGCTTGCCCCTGTGGATGGCGATTGGGCGAAGCGCCAATCCCATCGAGCTCCCCGCAGGGGCCCTCGGAGAGCGCAATGATGCACTTTAGTGCGTATAATTGCGCACCGTCCTAAAACTCCGGTGGTTACTCAAACGACTTCCCAGCTTCGGTTTCTTCGGCCTGAGCGACTTGTTTTTCTGCGGCTTGCTTCCGTTTTGTCTCCAGGATGGAATTAAGCCGTGCTTTTGCATACGGCGTTTTGAGGGCATAGTCCAGATAACCAAACACTTCCTCGTCTGTAAGCTCTGGTGCGCCAAGTTCCGCAAGCAGTTTTTCCAGGTAAGCGCCACGGGTACAGAGCCGATGGGTGCGCTCATTCCGCTGAACTTCGGCAATCTGTTTCTTCAGCCGCTTTTCTTCCATTTCCGCCTTGTGCAGCTTCTGCTGGGCTTTGGCTTGCTGCGCCAGCAGCTTGTCCATTTGGGCACTCATATTCAATTCACCTTCTTTCTATTGCCGCCAACAGGCAATGCAAAAGGCACCGGCTTTTGACCGATGCCCTTTGCGCTGCTTGTTGGAATGAAAACGAAAGTTATGTATTTTCCATAGATCATCAATGTGCTATAATATTGGTGAGCAATAGCTCGACAACTTGGGATCTGTCAATGAACAGCTCCCACAGGAATCATTTTCGATGGAGTGATGGAAATGAAAATAAGCCAACTCGATTACAGCGAGTACAAGGGGAGGAAATACACCGCTGAGATTCATTCGGATCGATATTTATCGATTGAGCCCGGGGATAACGGATTTGACATGCATTGGGTTGACGCAGAAACCGATTTGAAAATGTCGATTCAGGACAGTATACTTTTAGACTGGCTGGAAGACCCGATTGCGTATGGCGCGTTCGAAGGCGGCAGGATGGTAGGATTTGTCGAGGGTTTTCTTGAGAAGTGGAATAACCGCTTTCGAATCACCAATATCTGTGTTTTTAATGAATCAGACCGTAAACACGGGGTGGGAACGCTGCTTCTGGACAAAATCATGGCTGACGCCGTAAACTCCGGCGCGAGGATGGCAGTGCTTGAAACACGGAGCTTCAACTTCAAGGCTGTTTCATTTTATCAGAAAAACGGGTTTGAAATCATCGGCTTTGACCGGTACGCATATTCCAACAATGGTCCTGAAGAACACAATATGCGGATAGAGATGGGGAGAAAAATCTCGTGAATGACAGACCAGCGGTCAATCGTACAATTTCAGGTTGCAGTTCTCCCCACCAATGAAAATGCCGCTTCTTCTGAAGCGGCGCTTTTATATCAGTTGATCATCATTCTCATTAGCCGTAAACATACTCTGAAAGGATGAATTCCTCCATGCTGCTGTCGATGTTGTTCATCATTCCCACCCAAGCAAGCTGATCCATGGCTTTCAGTTTTTCTGTTACGCCTTGCTTTTTCGCTGTTTCTGTCACAAGCATCTGCTTCATACGGATACAGCATTCGTTCACTTCGATCAGATGTTCTTGGAGCTTCCCGGTGAATACCAGTTGATTGTAAAGAACAGGATGATGTTCTTTCAGATACATCTTCCGCATCCGTCCATATTTCCCGATAGGCCGTCCATCTTGCGGAACTTCAATCAGAGGGAGATAATAGTCACCGTGCAGAGCATAAGTCAAACCGTTATTGGCATCATATTTTTTCCCGGGCAATGCTTGATTCCTCATACCGCTGCCACTCCCTTCTGCGGTTGAAGGATGGGCTGAACGTGGGTATAAATGCCACTTGCAATGGCTTCTGTCCGACACTCTTCCTTTTTGGCCGCAACCTGCGCTTTATGCTTTTCCTTGTACCGTTCTTTATAAACCTGTTGACTGCCATTCGCCTTGCGTTTCTGATAAATCTGCTTGAACTTTTCCCGACGCTCCACAAGCAGTTTTTGTTCCTCTTTTTGTTCAGGCGTCAAAGGCGCATCGCCAAAATTCGGAGGCACAAAATTACCGATGAAGTTGAAATAAATGTCGATCTGCTGAGGGCTGGTCTGGCTGCCTTTTACTTCCCGCTCATGCACGACGATCTTGTCCACAAATTGATGGACGATGGCGGAGGTCAGATGATCAAAGGTCTGATAATTGTCAAACAGATCAGCAAATTTTCCGGCAGCGCCGCGCTTTTTCGCGTGTTCTGCCATTGCCGCCTCGCAACCCGTGATTTCTTCCTTCATCCGTTTCAATTCCTGGGAATACTGGCTGTCCAACGCTTCATACCGTTCATCGGGAATCTTATCGAGAATGTGATCTTCATAGATGCGGCAAATCAGCTTTTCCAGCTCATTGGCCCTGACCTGCGCTACACGGATACGTTCTGCAAATCGAGCCTGTTCTTCTGAATAGAGCGCTTCTTCTTCCTGCTGGATTTTCTGCATGAATTGTTCCCGGTCAATATGAACATACTCGGCACAGGCCCGCAGCATTTCCGACAGCAGCTTCATTACTGTATCCCCATAAATACGATGTGCGCTGGGGCACTTCGTGCCGATGGGATATTTGCCATATTCACCACAGGAGAACATCGATTTTTTTGAGCCATTATAGTTACGGTGCTCGTACAGCCTTTTCCCACAGCCGGAGCAAATCAGCAGGCCGGTCAGCGGATGAGCGGGACCCCAGCCATTGGGATAGCGCTTGACCTGAGTACGGATGTGCTGCACAGTATCGAAGGTTTCCTGATCAATGATCGGCTCTTGGGTTCCCTCGAATACCGTCCACTGATCCATGGAAACATAGTGGCTTTTCTTATCCTTAAAATGCTTACGGGTTTTGAAATTCACTGTTTCGCCCAGGTATTCCCGTTTTGAGAGGATGCCCACAACCGTGGACGAACCCCAGGCATAGGGATCTTTGATTTCTTCGATTCGACCCTGCCATAAGCCAGCGCCGTGCTTTGCCATGTGAACGGCTGGTATTTCCACTTTGTCGCTGGTAAGAATCTGCGAAATTTGATAGGGGCCATACCCGTCGATCGTCAGTTGGTAGATACGGCGTACCACCTGAGCGGCCTCTTCATCGATGACCCACTGATTATGATCCAACGGGTCTTTCAAATACCCATAAGGTGTTGTGCTGGCAACGTGCTTTCCTGAACGTCCTTTGGCAGCGAAGGTGGAGCGGATTTTCTTGCTGGTATCTCGTGCGTAATATTCGTTCATGATATTACGGAAGGGGGTAAAATCGTCGTCTCCATTGAAGCTGTCCACACCGTCATTGACAGCAATCAGCCGGACACCTTTTTTGCGAAGTGACTCCATGACCTCGCCGACCCTGAGATAATCCCGCCCTATACGGCTCATATCCTTCACGCAAATAGTATGGATTTTTCCGGCTTCCACATCAGCCATCATTGCCAGAAACCCAGGACGATCAAATCGTGTGCCGGATATGCCGTCATCCGTAAAGTGAACGGTATTCGTCAGGTCATGGTTTCGCGCGTATTCTTCCAAGAGCCTTTTTTGATTCGTGATCGAGTTTGATTCGCCCTGTAATTCATCGTCACGGCTCAGCCGCTCATACAAGGCGGTAATCGTGGGATTATTCATGTATTCAGTTCTCCTCTCCTGCTATGATCATCTCCTTTATATCTCATAAGTAAGATGTCGTGTACATTATGTCACACCAGCCGCTAACTTAAACTTGCGGTATTGCCTTACAGCAAAGTGCTGTGGGTCCCGCTGTTCCAGTTCGTCGAACAGCTTGTCTACATGGTTTTTGAAATCCTCGTCATCCTCGCGGGTCTCCATACTGTTGATCATGGATACCAGCGTGGTAAAATTTCTTTCATCATTTGGGCCTTGTGTACAGATATAGGAAATCAGTGCCGTGTACAACAGCGTTTCCGCTTTGACCCAGAAGTCATCCCCGGATTTTCCTTCGCCCTTTGTGTTGGCGATCAGCACATTCACCAGCTTCAGAATGTCCTTTTCGCTGTGAACGTAGGCCAAAGGATTGTAGTGATGGCTCTTGTCAAAGTTGATCGTATTGAATACCTTGATGCGGTAACCATTGTCTTTGAGCAGCTTTCCACATTCAACAAGAACCGTCCCTTTTGGGTCAGTAACCACGTATGAGGAATGGAGCTGCATCAAATTCGGCTTGACGAAAAATCTCGTTTTACCGCTGCCGGAGCCGCCGATAACCAGCACATTTTTATTGCGGGCATTGGCTGGATTGGGGACACGGGACGCCATGGTGAGCCGTTCGGTTTGGGTGAGAATGATATTGTTTTCAAATTTGGGGTCTATGAAGGGTTTTATGTCCTCCGGGGTGCCCCAGCGGGCGGAGACGTATTCCACGCCCTTGCGGTATTTCTTCGCGTCCTTGGATTTGGCGTAGGTATACAGCCGAAAGCACGCCGCCAGCGTGAAGCCGATAAGCAGATCAAAAGTGACAAAGCTGGGAAAGGGTGACTGGAACGCTGCCGAAAAGCCCTGCGTGATATGCAGCAGCTTTTGCGAGGCATCCGTCCCTTCCGCCAGCCGCCAGGCTTCGCCCAGCTTGGTGGCATACAGGGCCACGAACAGGTAGGGAATGGTCTGAATGAGTATTTTCTTCGCTTTCATCGGTCAATCTCCTGCCTTTTATTCCGCACTTTGTCGGGATTTTTTTGCATGGATTGGACCATGCTCTTGGTCAGGCGCTTGAGGATGGAAGGATGCTCCTTCTTGTATTCCCGCTTCTGGGTGAACTCATTGAACGCGGCGATCAGGGCATCATTGTCCCGTGCCTTAAAGAACACCAGGTATTGATTGGGCTGCCCCTTGGATTTCTTCACGGCATAATCCACGCCGTACTTCCGGGTCACCCGCTGAAAATCCTTGATATCCTTGTCCGACACGTCCATGGTGCTGACACCCTGATTCTGTGATACCAGTTGCTTTACGGTCTGTTTTCCCCGATGCACCACGTTTCCGGTCTGCCGTTCCCGGCGCTGCGCTTTTCGATCCATTTTCTTTTCCCGGTGCTTCGCGCCGCGATGCGCCAGGTATTTGGAGATGGCGCTTTTCAGCACACGGCCTGAAAACTTGGTGCAGTTGATGATGAGAGTAATTGACTTGTTTTCTATCTCTTCTTGCATTGCTTCGCCTCCATTTGAAGGTATTTTTGTTTTTTGTCAGGGCGGCACCACCAGACGGTGGAGAAGATATTTCATGATGGGAACCTCCTTTGGGTACAAGAAAAGCGCCATCCATATTGAATGACGCTTGCGTTCATTTTGCGGTTATGGCAATGGCTGGATGGATTGAAACAGGATGCTGATTTTGTCGATTTCTTTTTCCGTATGGTAGTGACCAAAGTACCAATGCTGGTAATCCAGCCTGTCCTCAATCCGATCCAGCCAGATTTCTGTGCTTTTGTCCACCGTTTCTTGATCTACCATTGGCAGGAAGGCTTCTATCGGTTCATACTTGAGCGGCCCTGTATGGGAAAGGACGATGTCCATTTTCCAATCATGGACTTCCAGGGCTTCTTCCGTTTTCCTTTTTATTTCATCGGAGGGCTGCTCATCTGCCCACCAGTGCCAGCCAAAGGTCAGCCTCCGCTGCTTGTCCACGCTGTACGCACCGCCAATAGCCAATACCTTTCTGCCGTCCAGATCATACACTTCACCGTCTGCGGCGAAAAGGATATTGGGATATTCTTTCTCCACATATACCTGCCCGTCGCGCCAGCTCATAGTATGATAAGAGGAAATAGTGGATGGCCGCTGTTCGTGGTTCCCGTGAATTGCAAAGATGGTGATGGGGAGGCGGCTCATTTTCTTCTTCGCGTGAATATCACGCCAATCGCCATAGTAATTGAACCCAGCATCTCCAAGAATAATGAGGGTGTCTTTTGCGCTTGGCTGGATTCTTTCGCAGAATGCTTCTATATGTTGAAACTGGCCGTGCGTATCTCCTGTAATATAGAACATGGGCTGCACTCCTTTCCTGATTATTGGGTGATGTTTTTCACATCTTCACCACAGCCATACTCTTTCAGGTAAGCTGTGACACGTTCCCGATAGCCCGGCTCGGCCAATTCTTTCGGCTCCACAATATGGTCATATTCTCAGCCCAGAAGAAAGGCTACCAGGGTCGTACCCAGGTCGGTAGCCTTCTCCACCACCCAGTCTGCGATACGGGGAAGCAGCAGAAAGGTCAGCCCGATGGAAAGAATGTGCAGGGCATCCTGGCTGGTGCCGACGCCGAACATCCAGATGCCGGCGGCCACGGCGAAGGACAAGGTGCAGATAGCGTTGGTAACGATGGAAGACAGGCCGGTGATCAGTGCGCTTAAAAATCGAACAGCCAGCAGCGCGATCAGCAGCGGCAGCGCCGCCATCCTGAACGACAGTTTCAGCAGGAACATAAGGACACCTCCCAACGAACGGTTTTTCTTTTCGTTCATATCGTATCACCTTCTTTCGCCGCTGTACAGGATGCCGAACGCCGCGTTGCTATGGTTGATTTTTTATCGGCTGTGCCGACGCTTCTTTTGTTTATGACGGATACCAAGGAACACGCCCAGGATCAGCGCCAAACCGACCAGGCCAGCGCCTGCCCACATCATAGGCGTCATTTCAATGCCCGCGCCGGTCTGGATGGTGGGGTAGTTTTTCAGGGCGAACATTTCATCGGGAACAATGTAATGCTCGTCGATCAGCACAGGAATGGTTTCCTCCGTGACCGTGTACCCTTCCAGGGTTTCAATTTCCCTAATCAGGTAAGCGCCGGGTGCCAGATCGTCCACATGCACGATTCCATCCTCGCCGGAAATCAGGTCGCGCAGGATGTTGCCTTCGGTGTCCTCCAGGGTGAACCTGACGCCGGGCAGCGGGTGCCCTTCGTTATCCGTTTTCACAAATTCGTAGTGATTGGGAATGTTCACGCAGGTGAAGGGTTCCGGCTCCACCCAATCGCTGTCCACGGATACTATGATGTCCTCCATGCGATTGAAGCCTTCCGGGGCTTTCGTTTCCCGGATGATCCACACGCCATAGTCGAATTTTGTGAAGATAAACTCGCCTTTTTCATTGCTGGTGACGGTTTCCATCACTTCCTCCGTGGCGGCGTTGATCAGGCTGAATTCCACATCGGGCAGGGAATGCCCGCTGGTGTCCACCTTGATGTATTTCAGGCGTTTCAGGTGATTGACCACGGTGGCAATGGGTTCCTCGCTGCTGCGGAAATCCCTGTCGATGGTAAGCGGAATCACCTGCCGGTTGAGCAGATACCCCTGCGGGGCAATGATTTCCCGGATGGTGTAGTTTCCGTAGGGGATGCCGCTGAACCGCACGATGCCGTTCTGATCGGAAACGGCGGTATCCACCCGGTCGCCAAATTCATTGCACAGGGCAAATTCAGCACCTGCCAGGGGATTGTCCTCCTGATCAACCTTCTTTACCAGCACCGTGTTTTTCCGGTTCATGATGGTTGCCAGGGGCAGGGAAGGATTCACGAAGGTTCCGTCCACGTTGATTTCCACGGTTGTACCGTCCGACACATAGCCGGGCAAGGGTCGGGTTTCCATCACGGTATAAGTTCCGTAAGGGATTTTCTCAAAGGTAACGACGCCCTTTTCATCCGATACTGCAGTGAACATGATTTCATCGTTCGCGTTGATCAGGCCAAATTCCACGCCGGGCAAGGCGCGGCCTACTTCATCCAGCTTCAGGAGATAGAAGCGAGTGTAATCATCCCGGATCACGGTATCACCGGTGATGTTGCCGTCCTTATCCACGGAAAAGCTCATTTCCGCTGTGTTCAGCTCATATCCCTCCGGAGCCAGGATTTCCTTGAAGGTGTACCGCCCGGGGGTGACAGGGATATCCGGGATCTCACCGTTTTCATCGGTATAAGCGCGGTAAATGATGTTTCCTTCTTTATCGGTTACTTCAATCAGCGCACCGGGGATGGTGGTCTGGCCGGTAATATCCGTCTTGGTCAGGGTGACGCGGGTGTAGATCAGTTCATCCCGCACGGGTGCGGGCAGCATGACACTGATTACATTGTCGGCGTTTTTGTTATTGGCGGTCAGATCAAAAGAGAAAGAATTGGGATTCAGCTTCCAACCTTCCGGAGCGGCCAATTCTCTGATGGAATAGCGGCCATGGGGATAGATGCCGGAGAAGGTCAGCCTGCCGTCCGCGCCCGTAGAGCCGGTGGCTATTAGCGTATCCGCCAGCAGCGTGCCGCCCTCATAGCGAATGTCGGTATCATTGTACAGTCCGAACACGAAGCCAGACCCGGGCGTGACGGTCAGCAACTGCCGAACACTATTGTCCTCTGTGACAACCTGCAAATCTTCCTTTTCTTTGGTAAGCGATGCTTCCACAGGCAGGTAATCATTGCCCGCTTCCACAGTGATTTCCACCAAGGCGGTATGATCGTCGGTATATTCCAGATTGGCTTCATACCGTTCTTCGGAGAACAGGAAGCCTTCGGGAGCGGATACTTCTACCAAATAATACTTACCCAGGGGCAGCACCTTGGAGGGTCTTTCCCTGCGGCGGTGGTGGTGATGGTGTCTACCAGTTCATCGGCGTGATACCAGAGCGTCCCATCCTTGCCCACAATGTCCTCGGCGGCGTGTACCTCAAATACAGTGCCTGCCAGATACTTTTCCTCAAAGACAGGCTGATAATAGGTGTTCCCGAAGCTGTCGGTCTTTTCCTCGAAGCCCGTCAGCTGCAAGCCTTTCTTATCCAGCAGGATGAGGCCCTTCACCGCTTCATTCTCGATTTTGTATTCCAGCAGATAGGCTTCGCCGGGCTGGTTCATCTGCTCGTCGCCCACGAAAACGGACAGCTCCTTGGTAGCGATCAGATACCCTTCGGGGGCTTTGAACTCCTCCACGAAATACAGGCCGTAATTCACAGTTTCGGGCAGCGTCACCTCGCCGGTATCATCGGTAGTGAAGGTGTCGATTTCCTCCTTGTGGGGATAGAACACGGTCTGCTTTACATAGTTTCTTTCGCTGTCTTTCAGCTTGAAGGAGGTATGCGCCGCTGTGATGGTGTTGCCGGTTTCCGCGTCGATCTTGATGAATTTCAGCCGGTAGCGAATGGCTTCATTATTCAGGATCATGCTGGGCGGATTGGCGGGGTCCTCCGTGCCGCGAATGAAAATGTCAAAGGGCGCTTTGATGGCGAATCCTTTCTTGGCTTTCGTCTGCTTTACAGTATAGATACCATAAGGAAGCAGCTTAGTTTTCGCTCTGCCGTACTGATCCGTGGTGATGGTGTCGCGCTCATATTTCCGGGCGGCTTCATAGCTGCCCGCCGCTTTCAGATACACCTGGAATACCGCGCCTTCTTCCGGCGTTTCCACCAGACCCGCTTCGTCGTGAATCTCATTGTCGCCGCAGAACTTCACGAAAGCATGACAGCCGTACAGCACTTCGTTTTTCACAACGCCCTCATAGGTGATAACCGCTTCCTTGGACTGCTTCGCCGCGGAAGTGGCGTCAACAATGGTATGCTTGTTCGTGGGCTGGTAGCCGGTGGGCGGCGTCAGCTCCACGATCTCATACACGCCGGGCCAGAGTTCGTCTGTGATGACAGACGCATCGTCTCCTGCGGTTTTCAGGCTCTCCACGACAACAGCGCCTTTTTCAAACAGGATGTTGCCCTGCCGGTCAGTGATGGCTTCGCCCGCCAGCACCTGGAACACAGCGCCAGTCAGCATCGCGTCACCGCGGGTGCCGGGCACATCGGAGGTTTTGCCGGTGTATTCGTCTTTATCCCGCTTGAACAGCTTCAGCTTCACGCCCACGGGCCGATTGGTGGCGGAAAGATCGGTGATCTCGTCGGACTTCACCGTGCATTCCAGGGTGACTTCCTCAAAGAGATAACCCTCTGTCGCACCGTGTTCCTTCACGATGTACCGGCCTTTGCGGATGGGTTCGGATATGGCAACACCATCTGCGCCGGTGGTCATTGTGGTAGCCAAGCCTTCTCCGTACTGATCGTTGTAGAAAATATCGAACTGCACACCGGCAATGGGATTTCTGTTTTTCCGGTCCGTTTTCGTCAGCCGAATCCAGCCCTTGGTGGGCTCGTTTTCGACGGGTACGTCAATGGTTTTCAGGTTTTCTTCTGAAATGGTCACTTCGGTGGAATAGCTGTTGTCCACATAATGAAGGGGGACGCCGGTTTCTTCCACCAGATAGGTACCCCAGGTCAGCAGCGGCGTGACCGCGATACCCTTGGAATCCGTGGTGATGACTGCCACCACTTCGCCGTCGTTGCTGCCGTTGTGAGAGGGCAGGCCACTGACTCGGGTAATGGTGAATTCCGCGCCTGCTAAGACTTCCTTGGTCAGTTCGTCCGTCTTTATGATTTTGATGCGGCCTTGGATGGGCTGGTTGGTGGCGCTGATTGCCGTGGTTTCGTCGGAACGCACAACGCAGTCCAGGGTCACCAGATCGGTCACATATCCGGTGGGGTCAGCGTGTTCCTTCACCAGGTACTTGCCTTTCCGCAGCGCCGGGGACTTCGCCACACCTTCTTCGTTGGTAGTCATGGTGGCTGCCAAGCCGGAGCCGTATTCGTCATTGTAGTAAATGTCGAATTGCACGCCCGCAATGGGGGTACGGTCCAGGGCGTCGGTTTTCACCAGCTGAATCCAGCCCTTGGTGGGCTCGTTCTCCACAGGCACTTCTATGGTTTTCATATCGTCCTTGATAACTATCTTCGTGGAGAAATGATTGTCCACGTAATGGGCAGGCACTTTTGTTTCTGTCACCTGATAGGTGCCCCAGGTGAGCAAGGGAGATAACGCCATGCCGCTGGCGTCAGTGGTCAGCACGGCCACCACTTCGCCGTCGTTGCTGCCGTCATGGGACGGCAGACCGGACACCCGGGTGATGGTGAACTCCGCGCCTGCCAGGGCCGCTTTGGTCAGTTCATCCTTTTTCACGATCTTGATTTTTCCCTGGATCGGCTGGTTGTCCGCTGTCATTTTGGTGGTAGTATCGGACAGCACTTCACAGTCCAGGGAAAGCAGCTCGTTGGTATAGCCGGTGGGATTGGCATGCTCCTTCACCGTGTACTTTCCTTTGTTCAGGGCTTCGGATTTGGCCACACCGTCCGCACCGGTGGTCATGGAGGACACGATCTTTCCGTTCTGGAGAATATCAAATACCACGCCAGAAATGGGCGTACCGTCCAGGCGGTCCGTTTTGGTCAGCTGAATCCAACCTTTGGTGGGCTCGTTTTCCACCCGGATCTCGTAAACCTTCTTGTCTTCCGAGCCGGTGATGGTGGTGGTATAGTGCTTATCCACGAAATGCTCGGGAACCTTGGTTTCTTTGATCTCATAGGCGCCCCAGGTCAGCAAATCCGTTACCGCTTCGCCCTGGGCATTGGTGGTCAGGGTAGCGACCACTTTCCCATTATCAGCACCATTGTGAGAGGACAAGCCACTTTTCCGGGTGATGGTAAACTCCGCGCCAGCCAGCGGTTCTTTGGTCAGAGCGTCGGATTTTACGATCTTAATTCGGAATTGAATGGGCTGATTGGCAGCCTTCAATTCTGTGGTCTCGTCTGATTTCACTTCGCAATCCAGAGAAACCAGACTGCCGGTATAGCCGGTGGGCAGACCGCTTTCCTTCACGGTATATTTGCCTTTGGGCAGCGGGCCGGACACAGCGACGCCCTGGGCGTTGGTGGTCATGGAGCCTACCTTCGTGCTGCCCTGGTAAATGTCGAACACGACCCCGGCAATGGGCGTTCCATCCAGCTTATCCGTTTTGGTCAGCTGAATCTTGCCCTGGGTGGGGGTGTTTTCTACCTTGATTTCATATACCTTGTTATGCTCCGTACCGGACACGGTGGTGGAGAAGGTGCTGGTGGTATAGTGGGTGGGCACTTTGGTTTCCGTAACTGTGTATTCGCCGTACCGCAGAAGGCCGCTGACCGCTTCGCCCTTACTATCCGTGGTCAGGGTGGTAACAGTCTTTCCTGTTGCTTTGTTGGTGATGGTAAATTCCGCTCCTGCCAGAGGTTCTTTGGTCAGGCTATCGATTTTTACGATTTTTACTTTAAACTGAATCGGCTCATTGGTGGCGGTCAGTTCGGTGGTTTTGCCTGCGGCCACATCGCAGTTCAGGGATACCAAATTGCCGGTATAGCCAGTAGGCAACGCCCGTTCTTTTACTGTGTAGCTGCCCTTGGGCAAATCGCCTGAAACAGCCACACCCTGAGCGTTCGTGGTCATGCTGGCCACTTTGGTGGTGCCGGAATAAATGTCAAAGATTACTCCGACAATAGGGCTGCCATCCAGCTTATCCGTTTTGGTGATGCGGATACCGCCCTGCATGGGCTCATTGGTAACGCGGATTTCATAGGTTTTATTATGCTCCGTGCCATTGATGGTGGTGGTGTACCCTTTGTCCACATAGTTGGCGGGCACTTTGCTTTCCTTGATCGTATATTCGCCGTAGGGCAAAAGCGCGCTGGTCGCTTCACCGCTGGCGTTGGTGGTAATTGTGGCAACAACTTTCCCGGTAGATTTCCTGGTGATGGTGAACTCTGCGCCGGGAAGGGGAGAACCCGTCTGTGCGTCGGTTTTGATCACTTTCACCTTGAACTGGATGGGCTGGTTTGTCACTGTTACATCCGTGGTTTTCCCGGAAGTAACCTGGCATTCCGCCCAGGCGGGAATCCCGGTATAGCCGGTTGGCGTCTTCCGCTCCACCACATCGTATTTCCCGGCAGGCAGTTCGCCGGATACCGCCGTGCCGTTGGCGTCGGTCGTGATGCTGGCGATCACCGTACCGTTCAGGGATATATCAAAGATGACCCCAGCAATGGGAGTTCCATATACCGCGTCCGTTTTGATGATACGAATACGCCCCTTGGCAGGCGTAGGTGTCGGCGTTTGGGTAGGCGGTTGTGTCGGCGGCTGCGTCGGCGGTGTCGTAGGAGGGGTGGTCGGTGGTGTGGTTGGCGGTGTCGTGGGAGGGGTGGTCGGTGTCGCTGTGGGGATCGGCGTAGGGGTAGAGAAGCTGTAATCAAAGGTGTAGTTGTAAATGGAGGTGAAGGCAGCATAGCAGATGCGGTCTACGGAAATCCACATTTTGTTGCTATCGCCCGCCTGCTTATTGGCGGAGGAATGGCCGTACACCAGCACCTGTCCAGATGCGTAATCCACCTGGCCGATGATCATGGAATGACCATAGGGGAAGTTGGCGTTGCTCTGCGCGTGCATGAACACCGTATCGCCGGGGGATAATTCCCGCACAGAAGGATTGGCCTTTCCGGGTACGCCGATCCAGCTGACCAGGCGGTTATACAGGCCGTAGCCGATCTGCCCTTCGTTGGCTTCGCTGTTGGAGGCGTATGCGCCGTACACAGGGAATCCGCCCGCTGTCAGACATTCGGAAACGAAGGAAGCGCAGTCATTGTCCTCGATCATGGTATTGGATGACGTTTCCACATAGTTGGCTTCGGCAAAGGCCAGCATGGCGGACACGTCCAGGTGCAGGCCGGTATACCGCGCCACGCCGTTGGCGTCCGACATGACAGTGGTCACATAGTTTCCTTTGCCGTCCAGGACGCGGACCTCATGGTTCGGGGCAATATTGCCTGCCTGGTCCCGCACCGTGCAGGAATAGGTCTTTTCCACAGGCCGCATATAAGCGGCTTCGGTCAGCAGTCGGCGGGTAACATTGGCAGAGGAATCATACCATTCGCAGGTAATGACAGCGTGATGATACCGGGTGAAACCCAGCACGGTCACCTGCTGTCCCTTCATGTTGTAGGATTGGTGGATGGAGCGGAAGTCCGATCCGTCATTGCCCTGATCAATGGTGGTAAAGCCCTGCCGGTTGCCCGCCATATATGCGACCGGGCGGGTGCTGATGGGAATGGCCGGGTCATGATCTGCGTAAATGGTGTACACATACACGTCGGATGCCTGGAGCCAGTCATACGGGCCCTGGAAGTCACCGAAGAAATCAAAATCGTCCACGTTGACGGTGTAGAAGCCATCGTCATCTGATTCGCCGCTTTCCTCGTCATCGGTGGACGGTTCTTCTGATTCTTCCACGGTTTCTTCCGAAGATTCTTCCACGCTGTCCGACCCGGTAAAATGAACGGCAGGCAGGAACACAGGGTAAAAGGTATCCCCGATCTGGAGCAGGATGTAATCCTTTTCCACAGCCAGATCGTCCGCTTCCGCGTCCGTCACCACAGCTTTGGAAAGATCGCTTTCCCGGACATACCCTTCCAGTACATCCATTTCCGGGGTGACGATGGGCACGGCAATGGAATGGGCGGCTGCATCATAGTCAGTGCCCAGCAACACTTCGCCGTCATTGAGCAGGCCGCAGAGAACGCGGGTCAGGCTGCTGTCGCTGTAAACAGTGATAGCACCATTGGTTTTAACATAGCCATGACCGGTATTGGCGATGGCATAGCGAATGTAACTGCCATCGTAATCCGTCAGCACTATATCGTCCAGGGACGGCTGCTCATCCGATCCAGCGGTATCATCTGCCGTATCTTCGGGTTCAGGATTCTCGGTCACATCCGATTCCGGTTCTTCCGGAGGCAGATCGTTTTCGTCGGAATCATCGTCAGCAAAACTTTCATCTTCGTTTTCTTCCGAATCATCCAGCGCAGAAGCATCAACGGAATCTTCATCCTCAGAGGAAACCTGGATTTCTTCCGATTCGTCAGAAGTATCTTCCTGGAAAGGTGTTTCTTCTGAATCGTCCTCATTTTCTGACAGCCAGGAATCATCTTCCGGATCAGTCTCCGATGGTGTCTCTTCCTGTTCCGTTTCGTCCGGCAGGCTGTCGTTCAGTTCCAGCCAATCGAAAGATTCTTCTGTATCACTTTCCGCGGCGTCCAGTCCATCCGTCTCCGCGAAAGCGGGCAGGGGCAGAACGGAGAAAAGCATCAGCAGCGCCAAGAGAAGGGACAGGATTTGTTTTCTTTTCATCGTCGTTTTCTCTCCTTTTTTGTTTTTATGATTCACCGTTCCACGGCCATCACCAACAGGCGGCCATCCTTGTCTTGATAGCTGCGGTCACAGGTAATCAGCGTAATGATATGATCGTCGGCATTGACCTCGATGCCAGTATCATAGAGGGCCTGGGCCTTTGCGCGGCGCACGAAATTCTGGAAAGCCTGATCGCCGCTGAAAGACGCGGCAGCGGGGTCCCATTCACCGTTCTGCATATTGATCACGGCGAACACGGCATATTCGCCCAGGTGATACAGGCTGTCCAGGTAAATGGTCTTGTGGCTCTCCCAAAAACTTTGCTTTTTATATGACATCAGCGGCTGGAACATGTTCCCGCCGCTGGTGGTGATATGGTGGCCGTATATGGGAATGTTTCTGCCGGGACTTTTGTAGTCTGTCTTGCCCAGGGAAAACAGTGTGCCGAGCTTGCTTTCCTTACCGGAAAAGGTGTGGGTCAGATAATAATCCACGTTGTCCGTCCACACCACGGGATAGTTGATCTTAGTGCCGGGGATTTTGAGCCAGGCTACAAAGTCGCTGTTCTGTACCTTGCAGGCATCCAGATCAACGCCGGTCTTGCCGATACGGGGCGTAGGCGCTGGGGTGACGGTGGGCTCTGGCTGCACAGTCGGCTGGACTGTTGGTGCATTGGCTATTGGCGTACTCTCCTGGGAAATAACTTGCTCCGTTGGAGAAAGCGGCACAGAGGAGTCAGGGAGCTTTGCAGGCTGATGTGTGATATGTGGTTTTGGCGGCTGCTCACGAATGCCATCTTCCTGCGACGATAGTTGCCTGCTTTCAGACGTTTGCTGCTCCTGCTTGCCAGCCTCCGCGTCAGTACCGGGAATGATTACGATGATGGCTCCGACATTGTTTTCCGGAATGTAATCTGTGCTTTCTTTATCTGCCCGCTCTACTGCTGCCCAGTACTGTTCTCCCGGCAAAATGTCAAGCGGGTATTCTGTGGGTTTTGCCGAGCCGCTTGGAAAAGGAGCCACAGTGATGGCGGGAATTACCGTCTCCACAGTATCAGGAGATGGTGATTTTTCCGGCGCTTGCACCAGCTCCATCAGTTCGGTGTATTCCTCCATATCGCGAAGCAATTCCTCATCCTGCGCAATAACTGAATACATCATGATCCCGATACCCGCCAAAAGCAGGAGAAACAGGCAAGCTATTTCCATTTTTCGCCGTCTCTGTTCCTTTTTTTCGCTTCTTTTCACTTTGTAGTTCCTCCCATATATCAGATTCCATGACCTCCATCAGATCATCCATCGCAGCTGCTTCAGCCCTTGCCACGGCGCTTTGCGCCTGGCGGTAATCGTTATAACGCATTTTCGCGTCAATGCTGATAGTCAGAGACATGGAGACCCTAAACAAGCAAGTGGTCAGATATTGCACCGGATCGGTGATCTTGGAGACAGTCTTTTTCATGTTCTCCAGCACCTCGATCACATGCTGGCTATTCAGGCGGTTAAACTGCCTTTGAACAAAAGACACGGGATACTCTCCCTGATCGACCCGGACCGTGCCTCTCTGTAAATACTTCACGCGCAAAATCACATCCAGAACCTCATCCATCAGATCCTGTCCGTATTTCTGGGAAAGGGCTTCATAGCCGATTCTTTTTTTCACGGCGCTTATGATTCCATCTGACCGATCATTCCGTTCGCTGGTTGGGTATGACATGGCAGGACCGCGCTTGGGCATTTCGCATACCCAGGCAGCCTGTGATTGATAAGGATTTGATGGATATGGATTTCCTTTGGTGGTATTTTTATTTATTTTTTTCTTTGGGGTTACGGAGTTACGGGTATCCATACCCGTAGGAGATAATATATTATTATTTATTTGGGGCGGGGTTCCCAATGTTGGCTTTTCCAATACAGGCTGTTCCTGCGCAGGCTTGGCCAATACAGGCGAAGAAAAGGCAGGCGCGTTTTCAGCTCTGGCAGTGGCTTCTTCCTCGTTCTCCGGCAGTGCCACAGCCTGCGGCTTTTCGTAGATCATATATTCAGCTTCTTTTAGCTGACCCATGGCGTTCCGTTTGCGAGAGCAGACGACATACCCTGCCTGGATCAATTCCTTGAGCGCCGTGCGAATCGCGTCTACACCCTCCTTGCAGATGCGGGCCAGGCCCTTGATAGAGTAGGACCACGTTTCCGGCAGGGACAGGAACATGGACAAAAGGCCCTTCGCCTTCAGGGACAGATTTTTATCCCGCAAATGTTGGTTGGCCATCACGGTAAAATTTCCGGTTTTCTTCACACGAAAAACTGCCATCGGATTTCCTCCTTCTGATTTCGGGGCAAAATAAAAGCCCCGATGGGCAAGATACGGCCTGGATTGGCCTGTGGATTGAGATTGAATTATCGCTGTTGTTCTTTTTTTCTGGTGACGTACTTTTTGTAGAGCTCTGCCATCCTCAAAAACAGCTTGGTCATCTTCTCCTGGCTTTCCGGGGTAGGATTCTGGAAAAGAGACTTTGGCAGGAATTTGAGAAAAGGCTCGATGGGGAGCATGATGAAACCATCTGCAAACAATGGGCTTCTTTCTTCCTGTTTAATGGCTTGAACCGGAGTGATTGGGGATGGATTCATAACTTCTGCACTCTCCTTTGGCATATTTTGAGGTTTTTTTATTTCCGAAAGGATAGATGAAATGCTATCGAATGAAAGCCGTCCTTCCTGACTGAGTTTTTTCATGCGTTGCGCCTGGGAAACAGATGGTGAAGATTGGTATTTCCCCATAGCATCCAGCAACTGTTCCTGCTCCTCAGCTTTTAGGTAAGAAAGCTCGTAAGCTGGACCTTCGGCAATTTTCTTTTCGTCCACTAAATCCATGATCCTGGGAATTAGATTGTTCAAGCGTATGATTCGCTGAACTTTGCTTCGGCTGATTCCAGTTTGTTCTGCCACTATTTCATCCGCTCTTTGCAACTTCGTCTCATTTTTAGACGAAGTTAAATCTTGACGCTGACCTTGATGTTTTACGGCTTCCATCATCATCAGCATTGCCTTGGCTCGTTCACTTATCATAATGTTTTCTCGCTGCCTCAGATTGCTTTCAACCATAGCGATTGTAGCCTCATCATCATCAAGATTGCGGATAATGACGGGCATGGATTTCAGCCCTGCCAATTCACATGCGCGTTTTCGCCGATGCCCGGAAATGAGTTCTAAACTACCGTCACTTAACCGCCGAGCAATTGCAGGGATAAAAACGCCATGCGTTCGCACACTATCCGCCATCTCCCGCATCTGATCATCATCCATCACTCTAAAGGGATGATTTTTGAATGGGTGGAGTTCGGAAAGTGGGATTCCCACAATTTTTTCATGTTCAGAATCAGTACGGGTCTCATCGGTCAAAAAAATATCATCGTAGGAGGTCAGAGTGATGTTTTTGCCGCTGACGCTGCTTTTCATCATGAAGCACCTCCTTGGTCAATTCTTTATAGGCCGCGGCTACCTTGCCTTTGGGATCGTGGGCATAGATACTTTTGCCCTCCGCGCTGATCTCCGCTGCCCGGACAGACAGGGGAATGTCCGTAGCAAACACTTTCAGTTTTCCGCCATACGTTTCCCTGATCAAGTTGCTGATGTCGCGGGCGTAATTCGTCCTGCTGTCCACCATGGTCAGAAGGACGCCTTCAATCCGCAGATCAGGATTGATCTGCCGCCGAACTTTGGAAATCGTCTGCAAAAGCTGCTCCAGGCCTTTGGCGGGCAGATAGTGGGCCTGAACTGGAATCAGCACACTGTCCGCCGCCGCCAGGGCATTGATGGTCAGCATCCCCAAGGAGGGCATACAGTCCAACAGAATGAAGTCATAGGGCTTCCCGATTTCGTTCAGCACCTGCCGCAGAATAGTTTCCCGGCTCATGACGTTCACCATGGACGCCTCCAAGCCCGCCAACTCAATGCTGGCAGGCAGCAGATCCACGCCCTCCTTTTGGTGCAGGATACCTTCTCCTTCTGTGATGGGCTTGTCCAGAATGACTTTCTTCATTAAACCTGTGATGGTTACAGGCAACTGATCCGGCTGGGGATAGCCCAGGCTGATGGAAAGACTGGACTGGGGATCAGCGTCAACGACCAGTACCTTTTTCCCTTCCATGGCCAGCCCGATGCCTAAATTGGCGCAGGTGGTCGTTTTTCCCACCCCGCCCTTTTGATTGGACAGGGCGATAATGGTTCCGCGCATGTCGGCCCTCCTTTTTCTTCAAATGAAAAAAGGCGTTCAGAAAATCAATCATTGATAATCTGAACGCCTTTCTGTGCCGTGAGGAGTATTTTGTTTTTTCTTTTTGAGCAGAGATTAAAGGGGCTACCTTTTTCCCGCCTCCGTATTTTCGCATACAGATGGGACACACTTGCCGCCCCTCCGGGATTACACTTCCGCAGATAACGCAGGTATCTTCCATTTTTCCTCGTCCTTTCTGTGCTCGTTGTCTTTTTCCATCAGCTGAAAAATGAATTGCCGTCCTTTCTGCGTCCATTGGGTAATGATATGCACCCTCTCCGGGCAATTGTCTTTTTTCTCAATTAGTGTCACTGTGTGGGTATAGCCCTTCCCGTCATATTTAGCATACAGCACCCATCCGTCATGCAGACGGTACTGCACCTTCTGCTCATGCAAAAACCTGTTCAGCTTTTGTCCGGTTGTTCCGCAGTCTTTGGCAATAATGGTGGTGCTGTAGGTGTCCGGGGCAGTCAGCACATGGTCGTAGTAATCGGCCTTGGGAGTCATTTTCTGGATGGACTTTTCCTGATGGGAGATTTTTCTGCTCAGTCTGTCCATTTGACGGGTCTGCCGATGCAGCGCGTCCCGCTGCAAGATCAGGGCGGTATTAGCCCGCTCGATCAAATCACCCATCGCCTCCATATTCGCTTTCTGAACCGCCAGGGACGCGGATAATTCTTCGTTCTGCTGAACAGTTCGTGCCAGCTGGTTCTGGCAGCTTTGCAATTCCAGCTCGCGGGCTTCCAAAGCGGCCTTTTCCTGGGCGATCAGCTTCTTTCGCAGCAGTTTTCCGATGGCAGTATGCTGCGCCAGACAGATTTCTTTTGCGACATCCACCGTGATCAAATGATCGTGAAGATCATGGGGCATAGCGACCCCATCCGCACGTCGGACAATTCTGTCCGATGTCACATAATCCACGCCTTCTTCGTAATCATTTTGGGTACAGACCCGGGGGAACCATTTTCGGTAGGGTGTTTTGATTTCCAGCGCGCGATGGAGCAGCCTGCCGGAGATGTAATTGGAGCAATCCTGTGTCGTCTGAAACTGAATCCTGCTCAGTTCATTCATTTCCCATACCTCCTGTTTTTTCTGGAAATGAAAAAAGGCGTCCAGATAAATTGTTCTCAAATTATCTGAACGCCTTTATAACCAGCAGTCGCCTGCTGCGTTATTCGATGATAGGTCTATTCTGTTTTTCTTCGTTGGGCGGATGCTGCATCATCAGCCTTCTCGTTTCCCGGTCGTTCCATTTTTTGATTTTCGAGGAGAGAACACGATAGATTTCCTCATAGGGAATCCAGATTCCCCGGGATTTGATCATCCCATACACGGAATGGATCAGCCATCGCCGCTCCGGGTTGGTCAGGGGCTGCTGTGATGTTTTTACTTTTTGCTCGAACAGCCGCCGTGCTTTTTTCAGCACCCAGTCCTTCCGGTATTGGGTCAGCTCTTTCCATTTCTTGTTGACCTGAATGGGATGACCCTCTGCATTTTCAATTCGTCTCGTCATGAAAGCTCCTTCCTTTTTGTTATAGGCAAATGGGCAAAAGAATAGCGCTCAGAATCATGTTCTGAACGCTATTGATCGGGGTTTACGATTCACTTTTTCCAAATTATGTTTTGTCGCAAATGAAACAACCCTCCTTACCGCGACGACGTTTCGCTGCCTTTCAAGGCTGGAAAAGGGATTGAAATTCGCAGCGACAAACGGCTCAAACCCTTATGCCACAAGGATTTCCCGTTTTGTCGCAATTATACCATCAGGGCATGGGTATGCCACGTTAGCGCTGCAAAACGGTGTGGATGTGAAAACTGTCTCAAACAATCTTGGACACTCCACCACAGCCTTTACCATGGATAAGTATGGGTGTGTTACAGAAACCATGATAAAGGACAGCGCGGATAAGATGCAGAGGTTCATCGAATCGCTATGAAAAACAATTTGGGTGGAAAGAAAGAAGAAAGTCCAGGAACCCTTGAAATTCCTGGACTTTCTCTGGCGGAGAAGGAGAGATTTGAACTCTCGCTACGATTCACTCGTACTACTCCCTTAGCAGGGGAGCCCCTTCGGCCACTTGGGTACTTCTCCATACAGCCTGTGAACCTCTTTGAAATGAAGGAAACTGGCGGAGAGAGAGGGATTTGAACCCCCGGTGCCATACAGCATCACTGGTTTTCAAGACCAGCGCCATCAACCACTCGGCCATCCCTCCGCATACTGTCAAAGACATCTTTTAGAGGTACTTGTTAAATATATCACAGGAAAGGCAAACTGTCAATCCCCCTGAAAAAAAGTCTTATGGAAGGGTCTGAAAAAAGTCTTATAGAAGGGAAACTTTATGAATTTACCAAATTCTTCTTGACAATCCATCAGATTGACGTTAATATAGTATCAGCAATTCGGATTATCGCGAATCCGAACGTACGTTACATATCAAAAAGGAGGAATCACCATGAAGAAGTTGTTGGCTGTCCTGCTGACCCTGGCTCTGCTGATGGGTGCTTGCGCCGCGCTGGCGGAAGAACCCATCAAACTGACACTGTGGACCTTCCAGGCGCTCCATACCGACCTGTACAAGAACATGGAAGAAAAATGGAACGCCGATCCTGATAAGCCGAAGATCGAAATCGACTATCAGGTCATGCCCTATGAAGAAATGCACGACAAGCTGACCATCGCCCTGCAGAGCGGCGAAGGCGCTCCCGACCTGGTGGACATTGAAATCAACAAGTTCGCCAATTACCTCAAGGGCGATATCGGCCTGGCTCCCATGAATGATTATGTCGAGCCCATCGAAGACCATCTGGTCATGAGCCGCCTGAACAACTATGCCAAGGACGGCAAGTTCTACGGCATTGACCACCACATCGGCGCCACCGTGCTGTTCTACAACACCGCGCTGCTGGAGGAAGCCGGCATCGACTATACCGCCATCAAGACCTGGGATGATTTCCATGAAGCCGGCAAGGTGCTGCTGGAAAAGACCGGCAAGCCCATGATCGTATGGGAGTCCGCTGACTGCTGGAGCATTTATCCCATCGTGAACCAGCATGGCGGCGACTGGCTCGCCCCCGACGGCACCGTCCGGATGGACGAACCCGTTGTGATCGACACGCTGAAGTTCATGAAGTCCATGCTGGATGACGGCACTGCCATTGCCTGCCCCGGCGGCAACACCCATTCCGAAGAATTCTGGGGCTGGATGAACGGCGGCAACTGCGCGTCCGTGAGCATGCCTTTCTGGTATCTGGACCGTTTCACCAACTATATGCCCGATCTGAAGGGCAAGATGAAGGTTTCCGCAATGCCTCTGTGGCCTGACGGCGGGCACAAGTCCGCTCAGATGGGCGGCACCGGCACCGCGGTCGTGGCTTCCAGCCCCAATGTGGAAGTGGCCAAAGAATTCCTGGCCTATGCCTGCCTGACCTTCGACGGCTGCGTCACCACCTGGAAGATCTGCGGCTTTGACCCGATCCTGAAAGATGTCTATGGCTCCGAAGAAATGAAAGAACCCAACGTGTTCTTCGAGTACTACGATCAGGACATCTTTGAGGTCCTGGCCGGCATACTGGACGATATTCCCGACACCTGCATTTCTGAATACTTCCCCACCGCTTCGGATATCGTAAAGAGCCAGATGGCCTATCGCCTGGCGGAACTGATGGATGATCCCGAGCAGATCGTCAAGGACTGCGCGGAAGAGCTCCGCAGCGCCATCGAATAATTCAGCGTTAAAAACGCAGCCGGAGAGGTGCAAACCTCTCCGGCTTCTTCGCAAATTCTGTTTTTTCCTTCGCTCTGTTCCATCAAACGACGCGCCGCTGTTCTTTCTCCGCTCCGGACGCACCCGTGATCAATTCAGATTGGAGACCAGGATCATGCAGAATACTTCCGTGAAACAGCCGTCTCTCAGGCGCAGAGGGAACTTCCTGAACAATCCCAAGGTGGTCCCCTACGTGCTGGTTGCGCCTTTCGTCATCTTTTTTGTGGTGGTCTACCTGTATCCGCTGATCATGACCATCATCATGAGCTTCCAGAAAATCGACGGTCCCAATCATCGGGAATTCATCGGGCTGAAAAACTATATGAAGCTGGATACCCGGGATTTTCGGCTGGCGCTGCAAACCTCCGGCCGGTACGCTTTTTGGGATCTGATCGTCCTTACGATTGTTCCGCTGCTGATTGCCTGTATCCTGCATTCCGGGCTGGTAAAAGGCAGCAGCTTCTTTAAATCTCTGTTTTTTATCCCTTCCCTGACCTCGATCATCGTGGCCGGCATCGTCTTCCGCCTGGCTTTCGGCACGCTGGAAACCGCCACCATGAACCGCGTGATGACCGCTCTGGGACAGAAGCCCATCAAATGGCTGAGTTATGCGGATTCCGGCAATTTTGTTTTGATCCTGCTGACCTTATGGCGCTGGAACGGCGTCAATATCGTGTATTATCTGTCCGGCTTGCAGTCCATTCCCACGGATTATTACGAAGCCGCCCAGATCGACGGCGCCAACGCTATTCAGAAATTCTTCCATGTGACCCTGCCGGGTATCAAGCCGGTGCTGATCTACGTCATTACGATCACGGTGCTGGGCGGCTTCAGCATGTTTACTGAATCCGTCGCTCTCTGGCAGCAGAACAACGCCGGCGGCGTAGGCCGCACCATCGTGGGCTACATGTATATGGTGGGCTTCAAGAAAAACAATTTTGGCCTTGCCTCCGCCGTGGGTCTGGTTCTGTTGGCCCTCGTGCTTGCCGTGAACCTGATTCAGCTGATCCTGATGGGGTTCTTCAAGAAGGAGGATTGACATGCGTTCCAACAGAATTGAAGGGAAAAAGCGGACCGTGCTCAGCGCGCTGGCAACCGGGCTGATGGTGCTGGTAGCAGTTTTCGCCATGGTGCCTTTTGCATTCATGTTTATGAGCTCCCTGAAACCCGGCACCGAAATGATGCGCTATGGCCTGACTTTAAAGTTTGATCCCGGCATTTCTTCCTTCCAGAACTATACGGCACTGAACACCTACCGGGATGGCGTGTACTGGCACTGGTACAAGTCCAGCGCGATCATTATGGTGCTGCAGACCGCCATCGGCCTGTTCTTCAGCTCCCTGGTCGGCTACGGCCTGGCCATGTACCAATTCAAAGGGAAAAACATCGTTTTCTCCCTGGTGCTGATCGTGATGATGCTGCCCTTTGAAATCCTGCTTTTGCCGATGTATCAGCTCATGATATCCATGAAGCTGATGAACACCTATTTCGGCGCGGTGGTTCCGTATCTGGTGCCGCCGTTCATGATCTTCTTTTTCCGGCAGTACTGCCTCGGCATCCCCCGGGAGCTGATGGAAGCGGGCCGGATCGATGGCTGCTCGGACTATGGCATTTTCTGGCGCATCATGGTGCCGATCCTGATCCCCGCCTTCGGCGCCATGACCATCCTGAGCTGCATGAACAGCTGGAACAATCTGCTCTGGCCGCTGATCATCATGCAGGACGAGAAGAATTTTACCATCCCCATCGGTATGGGCACCACCATTACTCCCTACGGGAACGCGTACGACGTGCTGATGCCCGGCGCTGTGATGGCTGTAGTACCCATTGTGGTCATTTATCTGTGCGCTCAGAAGACCTTTATCGCCGGCCTGACGGCAGGCAGCGTGAAAGGCTGATCCGAGCGAAAACGAAGAGGGATTCCTCTGCCCATATGGCGCCTGACAACAACTGAGAATATCTGAAAAAACAATCAAAAAAGACGGATGCTCTCCGCCTTCATAAAAAGTTTGCGCAGTTTTTCGATTACAGAGCGGCAGCAGGTTTGCTCCGATATCAATCAGCGTCCTCTTCCAGCGCTTCCACCAGGAAGCTGACGGGACGGAAGCCGTCGTTGCAGGAAAGCATGGCGGCTTTTTTGTTTTTCATCCAGCCATCGTAAAAGTTTTCCGCGCCGTGGGAAAGAGCCAGCACAAAGGGCGAAAGCGTGTCCCACGCGCTGGGGCAAAATCCTGCGGGCTTTTCCCAGCCGTTGGCGACGAAGGTCATGCCTTCGCGCATGGCGCAGGCGTGTTCGATGGGGTTTTCATACAGCGCCATCAGGTCGGTATACTCCGTGACGCGCATCACGGTGATCTTTACTTTTTTCATGGCTTTTCTTCCTTTTTGCCCGCGAGCCTAAGGATCTCGCCGCGCAGGTAAGCGCACAGCCGTTCCTTTTCCTCGTTGACCGGCGCGTCGGCGTCGTAGCGCGTGGGCACGCCGTAGGTGATGATGCGCTTTTTCTTATTGGCGTACATCGGCACGAACAGGGGACACTTGCCCGTTTTGTTGGCGTACATCTGGCCGATCATCGTAAAGCCCGTGAAGAATTCGCTCACGCCCTCCTCCACGTACTTGTGGCCGGGGGCGGTGGCGGCGTTTTCCGGAAACACCAGGATATTGTCGCCCTCCTGCATGGCGGCGATGGTTTCACGGAAAGTCTGCATCAGCTTGCGGGGATTGTCGTGGTACACCGGGATGCAGAACTCGGACCGCAGCATCCATGTCAGGAACGGCGCTCCGACATGCTCCATCAGCCATTGCAGCATCTTTCGTTTCACACCCCTGACGCTGTCAAAGGTACCGTTCATGGTGCGGTCGATGACAGCGGTTTTGTCCAGCATTTCATAGGCTGACCAGGCGCGGAAGGGGAACGGCGAGAACAGCGTACAGACCACCGGGCCGAGGATTTCCCCGTGATTGCATACGAACACGCAGGGAATATCTTTGTCCAGGGCCACGTTCTCCGCGCCTTTGACCCGATGAAAGAAAAACGGCCGAAGTATCATTTCAACAATTAAAATGCCAAGATTTTTTTTATGCTCCATTTGTTTCCCGCCAGCCTCCTCCAGGAAGAATCTTCTGTGCCCAATTTTTCATCAGTATAAGTTTGTCCGTCTCTCTCAAGCAGCAGCGGGAACCTGTTTTGCTTTCCAAGTCAAGTATTATCCGCTGTTGTGGGTCCAGGGGCCTCAGGCCCCTGGTTGGGGTTTGGGGCGAACAGCCCCATCGTATCCTCCTGTAACTGATTTCGATACCATAATGGTAACGACGGCGATTCGACATTCTCCAAATCGTCCAGCGCGACTGGATAGCTTTCCGCGGCGCGAAGGCCGAAGAGGTACGCCTCCTTCACAGGAAGGCCGGTGATATCGGCCAGCGCTTTGGCGTACCAGCGCAATTGCAGGCCGTAGTGCCGCAGAAGCGTTTCTTCGTCGGCGTCGTCGGTTTTGTAGTCAGCCAGCACCCACTGACCATCCTCCAGAAAACACAGATCGATCACGCCCTGTATCATGCTGCCGTAGGGACCAAGCAGATTAAAGCTCCACTCCCGGTGAACGGTTTCGGAAGCCAGCGCGCGCTTCCCCAAAGAAGAGGAAAAGAAATTGTTCAGCCAGTCGCGCCGGATCACCCGCTTTTCTTCGTCGGAGAGCAGCCTGCGGTTTTGCAGCTGCGCGAGCGCCGCGTCCAGCTTCCCTTCGCGGAGCAGACTTTCGTCCAGCAGACCGAGCACCCGGTGGGTCACCGTGCCGCGCTGAGCTGCGGTAAGCGCGGTTTCACGCAGGAAGGGTGGCAGCGGCGTTTCCTCGGGCAGCTTTCGCTTGTCGGCGGGGGATTCCCATTCATCCCGCTCGTCCCGCAGGCGCTTGGCGATGGCGGTGACGGATGTTTTGAGCGGCGGTCGCGGCTCCACCACGCGCGTCATGCGCTCGATCGTAAGCCGGTCTGTCGTCCCGGACAGTGACAGCGGTGGCGGCGTCACCCGCGCGGCGGCGGACGCGGCCGCTTCCTCGGCGGGCTGCAGGGTCATGCGCCACACACTCCCGTTTTTCCCGTCGTACTGCCCTTCATGGAACCCGCCCAGGCTCTGCATCACCCAGTCCAGCATACACTTCGCCTCTCCCGCGGCATAAGGCGTGGCGGGGCGGGACCAGCGCTCCAGCGCCTGATCCAGCTTTCGGGGGGAGCCGACCAGGATCAGCCGCTCCCGGGCGCGTGTCATGCCCACGTAGAGCAGGCGCGCTTCCTCGGCGCGTGCTTCCTTTTCCTGTACCACGGCCAGCGCCTTCTGCGCTACGGTTTCCCGCGTGACGCGCTGTTCCGCGTCGATGAACTGAAGCGCCATGCCGTATTTCCCGTGCAGACTGATCAGGCTGCTGTCACCCTTGCGGAAGGAACGCGCCATTTCCAGCAGAAAGACCACCTGAAATTCCAGTCCCTTGGATTTGTGCAGCGTCAGGATGCGTACCACATCCTCGTTTTCGCCCAGGGTTTTGGCGGCTTTTCCGTCGTCGGAAGCGTGCAGGCGGCCCATGTCCCGCAGGAACACGCCCAAGCCCTCCCTGCCGCCGTCGCCCTCTGCGCGCTCCACCAGCAGGCGCAGGTTCGCCTGGCGCAGCTCGCCCTCTTCCTGGCATCCGGCCCGCATGTAGAGGCCGCTTTCGTCCAGAATGAGCCAGATGAGCGTATCCAGCGGCAGGAACCGCGCCTTGAAGCGCCAGTCGGCCAGCCTGTCCCACGCGGCCTTCGCTTTCCGGCCCAGGGGCGAATCCTGCCGCATGGCGGTCTGGAACGCGGTGTGGAAGGGCACGCCGGGCGTGCGCTCTGTCAGGCGGATGCGGGCCAGCTCTTCTTCCGTAAACTGGAAGCAGGGGCAGCGCAGCGCCGCCAGGAGCGGCAGATCCTGGAACGGATTGTCCAGTACGCGGAGCAGGTTCAGCATGTCCACCACTTCGGGCATTTCAAAAAATTGGGCGTCCGCGTCGCTGTACACGGGAATGCCTTCCATTTGCAGGGCTTTCGCGATATACGGCGCGCGTCCGGAAGCGTAGCGCACCAGCAGCGCGATGTCGCGGAAGCGCAGGGGCCGGCTGATCTCTCCTTCCCGGACGGTTGCGAACCGCATCAGTTCCTTTATTTTTTTGGCTACGAACGCCGCTTCATACCGATAACCCTGACTAAGTTCGCCGGTTTCGGCGTTTTCCTCGTCCTCCCCTTCTTCCGCCTTGGGGTACATCAGGTGGATTTCCACCGGCGCGCCGAAGGGCTGGCCCCCGCCGGGGCGCAGCATCGCCGCTTCGTCGTAGGCGATTTCCGTTTCCTTTTCCCGCATGGCGTGGGTGAACACTTCGTTGACCGCCAGCAGCACGTTTTCGTCCGAACGGAAATTCTGCTGCAATAAAATCTTTCGTTCCTTCGCGCTTTCGTCCGGCGAATAGTCCCGGTACTTTTGCAGGAACAGGGTCGGGTCAGCCAGGCGGAAGCGGTAAATGCTCTGCTTCACGTCGCCCACCATGAAAAGCAAATTCGGCTGCCCCCCGTGCAGCGCGCGGAGAATGGCCTCCTGGATGTCGGACACGTCCTGGTATTCGTCGATGAACAGGGCGTCGAAGCTCCCGGCTATCGCTGAACGGACATCGGGATTTTGCAAAGCTTTTAACGTAAGATGCTCCAGGTCGCTGTAATCCAGGTAATTCTTTTGCTGTTTCAGTTCATAAAACCGATCGTGCATCCGTTTCGCCAGGCCGCACAAAGCGCGCAGCGCGGGCATTGCGTGGCGAAGGTCTGCTTCCGCTTTTTCGGGACTGGCCGGCAGCGAAAGCCGGGCCTCGCTGATGCGGTCTTTCCATTCTTCCCGCAGCTGCTTATACTGTTCCGTCACATCGGGGTTTTCGGCAGGGCCGGCTTTCTTTGTGCTCAGCCGGACAAAGGTGGTTTTCCCGCCGGTCAGCGAGCCGTCCCGCGCCTCTTTCAGCAGTTGGGCGATCATGGCCGCGTCACTCTCGAACATGGGAAGATAGCGGTCGGGCCCGTCGGGGCGGTGAACCAGCGCTTCCATTTCTGGCAGCAGCTCCGCCGCGCCTTCCAGCTTTTGCAGGCAGCTTTCACGCAGCAGGGGCATCCAGGCTCTCAGTGACGCTTTTTCGTCCGCGCACTGTGTATCCGCCCATTCCCAGGGAGACGCCTGGGACAGAAGGAAATCATACAACTGATCCAGCAGTGCCACAACCTGCTGATCCTCGAACTGGGAAAACAGCGCTTGTTCTTCCTCGGTCGGTTCGGCGTAAGCGTTTTCCAGCGTCTCGTCCTGGGCGTGCTTGCGCAGCGCCGCCAGCTTTTCCGGTTCCGCGATTTTGCACAGCGGATCAATGCCCACCGCCTGGAAATGCTCCTGCAGCACGCGGTAGCAGAATACGTGCAGGGTGCAGATGGCGGCGCGGTTCAGCCGCATGGACTGCCGCCGCATGTGCGCGTCATGCGCGCCTTCCTCGTCCAGTCTGCGGCCGATGCGTTCCCGCATCTCTCCCGCCGCCGCGCGGGTGAAGGTGACGATCAGCATTCGGTCAATGCGCTTTCCTTCCCGCAGCAGGGATAGCACGCGCTCTACAAGCACCGCGGTTTTCCCGGAACCCGCCGCCGCGCTCACCAGCACGCTGTCATTCCGCGCGTCGATCGCCGCCCGCTGCCCAGCAGTCCACTGCACCTGTCCCGCCCCCTTCTGAAAGCCTTTTTTACATTCTACCGCACCCATCCATTTTTTGCAAGTATAACGATGCAAGCCCTTTTATACAGTCAAAACAGCGCGAAAAGTGGCGAATGGAATCCATGATTCAGAAAAAATCGAAGAAAAAGTAGCAGACTATTCCCATTTGCGGGGTGAAAAAGAGGATTTTTTCATCCCGCGTCGAATAAAGAATACGTAATCCTGTATAAAGAGGGAGAAGATTCATGGCAACGGTACTGGACATTGGCGTTGATCTGGGTACAGCCAGCGTCGTCATTTACGGCAAAGGGAAGGATGTGGTGCTCAACGAGCCCGCAGTGATCGCCTTTGACCGGGATTCCCGCAATGTGCTTGCCGTGGGCGAGGAAGCCCGCCGCATGCTGGGCCGCACGCCCAGCAACATTGCCGCCATTCGTCCCCTGCAGAACGGTATGGTCAGCGATATGGAGATGGCGTGCACCATGCTGCGTTATTTCGTGGGTAAGGTGGTGGGCAAGCGGATCCTCGGCGGCCCCAGGATTCTGATTTCCGTACCCGACGGCGTGAACGAAATGGAGCGCCACCGGATCATGACCAGCCTGTTTGAAACCGGCGCGCGCCGCACCCAGATCATGGAGCGCCCCATTGCCGCTGCTATCGGCGCGGGGCTGGCGATCGGCGACGCTTACGGACAAATGATCGTGGAGATCGGCGGCGGCGTGACGGACATCGCCGTGCTGTCCCAGGGCAAGATCATCGCAAGCAATAAAGACTCCACCAACAAAATTGGCGGCGACGCTTTCGACGACGCGGTGATCCGCTATGTGCGCAGGAAACATAACCTGCTGCTGGGCGAATTGACAGCCGAGGATCTGAAAATCAGCATCGGCTCCGCGCTGCCAAGAAACGAGCAGTTTTATATGGAAGTGGCGGGCCGCAATCTGATTTCCGGCCTTCCCAAGGTGATGCGCATCACAAGCGACGAAATCACCGACGCCCTTGACGAACCCCTCCATGATCTGCTGGAGGCTATCCAGGCCGTGCTGGAAAAAACCCCGGCCGAACTGCTGGCCGATATTTTTGAAACGGGCATCACCCTGACAGGCGGCGGGGCGCTGCTGCCCGGCCTGAGCGAGGCCATCTCCGAATGCCTGAAGCTGGATTGCCGCGTGGCGGAATTCCCGCAGGAATGCGTGGCCCGGGGCTGCGGCCAGACGCTTGAGCATCCCGGAGAGTACGGGCGGTATCTGAGCGACAGGAGAAAGAGAAGGTAATACAATCTGTCAACAGATATACTGTAAATGGTGATGAAAAGCATCGCCAAATTCAGCATTTGCGGAGGAGGATTCAGTGCCAAAGATCATCGCTGTCATCATAGAGCTACTTGTCGCTATCTGCGTTTTGTGGGTGATAACGTTCCTCTCAACCTTTTTGCATGAACTCGGGCATGCTGTCGGCTATATGCTTGCGACAGGAGACAGGCATTGGCACATTCGGATAGGATGGGGAAAACGGCTTCTGAACACGAAAGCGCTGACTGTGAACCTGCTCGTTTTCGACGGCTACTTTGCCCCCTCAGAGAAGAATTTCGACAAAAAGGCCAAATTTATCATGACTCTCCTGGGAGGGCCCGCCTTTTCTCTCCTGCTGGCCGCAGGACTTGCGGCCCTGAGATTCGGCGGACTATCCTTTCAATCGGACTTTTTCGCTGACGGCACTGTTGAATTTTTCCTGAATACTGCATTGACTGTCAATCTGTTTATTTTTCTTTTATCTGTTGCTCCTGTCCGATATTTTTATGGGGAGGTAAAGGGACTGGAAACAGATGGGCTTCAAATAATCCATGCAATCAAAAAGCATAGCGATTGAATCACAGCGTTTTTAAAGTGTTCGACAGATTCCGATTTGTCTAAAGGAAAAGCGCGCTTACTCACCGCCCGGACGATGGTGATAAGCGCGCTTTTCTTGTCACTCCTAACTTTTTATAACCCCTGCTGAAAACGGCTCACAGGAGGATGGTGATCATCCCGCCTTCGCCCTCGTTGAGCATTTTGGTCAGGGCGGACTGCACTTTTTCCTGGGTTTCGATGGGCAGGCGGTTCAGCTTGGCGCTGACGCCCTCCTGAATCAGCTCCTTGAGCGACTTGCCGAAGAAATTGGTTTCCCACAGGCTGGGCGGGTCTTTTTCATACTGCTCGTTCAGCATTTCCACAAAGGCCTCGCTCTGCTCCTGGGTGCCCAGCACAGGCGCGATTTCCGTTTCGATGTCGCTTCGGATCAGGTGCAGCGTCGGCGCGGAGGCTTTCAAGCGCACCCCGTAGCGGCTGCCCTGGCGCATCAGCTCCGGCGGCTGCAATTGAATTTCGTTCATAGCGGGCGTCACCAGGCCGTAGCCCGTCTGCTGCACCGCTTTCAAGGCGCCCGACACCCGGTCGTATTCCCGTTTGGCCGCTACCAATTCTTTCATTAAAGACAGCAGATGCGCGTCGCCCGTGATGGTTTCGCCGCACTGCTCGCTGAGAATTTGGTTGAACAGCCCTTCCTTAACCGGCAGCTCGAACAGCACCGCGCCTTCGCCCAGGCTGACTTCCGCTTCCCGGGGTGAAAGCAGGTAATCCGATTCCTGAAACGCGGCGGCGATTTCCGCCTTGTCCCGCATCTTATGCAGCGTATCGCCCAGCGCCCGGATGATTTCCAGCGCGTGGGCGGGCAGCCAGTGGCTTTCCTCCAGCGCGCCCATCCAGCCGGGCACAGCGAAGCGCACTTCGCGCAGGGGGAATTCCAACAGTAGCCTGGACAGCAGCTGCTGGGCGTCTTCGTCGCTCAGCTCTTTCACGTTCAGCAGCGTCACCGGCACGTCGTATTTGCTTTCCAGCGACGCCCGCAGGGTTTTCGCTTCTCCGCTTTCCGGGTGCGCGGAATTCAGCACCACGGCGAAGGGCTTTTCAAGCGCCTTCAGCTGGCGGATCACCTGCTCCTCCGCGGGCACATAATTGGAGCGCGGCAGGTCGGCCACGGTGCCGTCCGTAGTCACAACGACGCCCACGGTCGCGTGGTCGGATATGACCTTCTTCGTGCCCAGCGCTGCTGCTTCCTCAAACGGCAAATCCTCATCCGCCCAGGGCGTGGACACCATGCGGGCGGCTTCCCCCTCCTGCGTGCCCAGCGCACCGGGAATCAGATAGCCCACCGAATCCACCATCCGCACGCGCACAGTGGTGCGGGGGTCCAGCCTGATTTCCGCCGCGCCTTCCCCCGGCACGAACTTGGGCTGGGTGGTCATGATGGTCTTGCCTGACCCGGACTGCGGCAGCTCATCCGTAAGCCTCTCCCGCCGCGGACTCTCCGCCATGAACGGCAGCACCATCCGCTCAAAAAAATTGGTGATGAACGTGCTTTTTCCTGTCCTGACCGGACCCACCACGCCGATATATAAATCACCCTGTGTCCGCTCCGCAATATCCCGATAGAAGGGCCGCGCGCCCTGTACGCTCTCCTGCGCCATGCTCATGCCTCCTTACATCTTGCCGTTTCGTGGAATACTTATGCGAGGCGGGAGCGGAATATACCGTTCTACAGCCGGGCAGTTACAATTCTGCTATATAAATAGTCTCAACAAAGGGAACGCTGGGGCCTCCGCGGCCCCAGACCCCGCGCCAAAGGACTTCGTCCTCTGGACACCAATAGGCGAAATTTCAACATTGGATAAAACCAACAACATTCGCCAGTCAATGTGGGATTACGGAAGTTATTGCTCGCCCAATTGAATCGTGAATTCAGATGCGGGATGAGAAATCGTTCCAGACAAGGAACGAAACCGCAGGAATACTGGAGGTATTTCAAGGTTGAGT
>JAFWQM010000150.1 GCA_017509065.1 Clostridia bacterium | reverse complement strand
CGGCCTCCGTGGCCTCGGTGCTGTCGCAGCGGATACCATTGGGGTCGTATTCCACGCCATCCTTCATGCAGTAATAGTGATACAGCACCGATTCCAGGAAGGTGTAGATGCCCTGCCCGTCGCAGAAGCCGTGGTACATGGTGAACCAGGTCACTTTGCCGTCATAGGTGAGATCCAGCATGTGATAGTTGGTCTCGCTGCCCCCGACGTGGCGTATGCCCGCCACATGGGCGGCCTCCATGGGCAGCGGATTGTTTGCGTAATACACGGCGCCGTGGTCGATGACAAGCGTATCGGAAAGATAGGGCATGCGCTGGATCGTCCGGTTCAGTGCGCGCTGGAGCAGCGTCCCGTCGACGGGGTCCCGGTGGGTGAGCTCCACGGTGTAGGCGGGAATGTCTATCGGCAGATAGATATAGGGGCTGCTGGAAATGGCCAATTCCTTCTTTTCAAAGCTGGGGCGCGTGTTGCTCATGCTTCGATCTCCTCCTTGCTCTTCATCAAAAATTCCTGGATGCTGAATTCGTTTTCATACAGGAAGTCCATGCAGTAGACGGGCTTGCCATTCGGGTAATCGGTGTGGAAGTCGCTGACGGCCTTCAGGATGATCTTCGCGCTCATGGAGGTGTCCCGGCGCTTGTCGATGAAGTACTCCGCGCCGTCGTCGCTGAACGAGATGCGCAGCCATTCGGGCATCAGCGTGATCCGCATACGGATGTCGCCGGCGGCGGAATAGGCGTCTGTAATGCGCTCGGTGAGCATCTCCTCCACCGCCAGGCGAATGGACATCAAGCGGCGGCGGCTGAAGCCCACGGCCTGGGCCAGCTCGCTGGCCATGCTGGTGACGGGCACGATGGCGTAGTCGCTGTTGCGCACCACCACGTCGAACACGGTCACGCCGCCCGCCAGCTCCTCGTCCACCGCCAGCCGCCGCAGGCGGGTGAGCATGTCCGCGTGGAGCGTGCGCTGGTCCAGCTTGCCGTTCACATTCAACGGGAAGCTGTCGTACAGGAAGATGTGGGAGGGCACCTTGAACCGGGCGATCACCCGCCGCAGCGCGGCCTTCAACGCCTCCTGATCGAAGCTCTTGCCACCATCTGTCATGGTGACGCAGGCCTCCACGCTCTCACCGTAGATGGGATGGGGCGCGCCCATGACCTTGGCTTCCCGCACGTTTTCCAGCTGGTTCAGGGCGGCTTCGATCTCTGAGGGAGAAATATTTTCCCCGCCCCGGATGATCACGTCTTTGATGCGCCCTGACAGATGCAGAAAACCTTCCGGGTCGAAATAGCCCAAATCCCCGGTATGCAGCCATCCATTTTCATCGATGGGCTGTTTTTCCCGCGGCAGTCGATCATAACCGTTCATCAGGTTGTTGCCGCGGGCTACCACTTCGCCGATCTCGCCCTGGGGCAGGAAGCCGCCCTTGCCATCGGAAATGCGTATATCCAAGCCCCCGATGGCCTGGCCCACGGTCTGGGCCCGCTTCTCCACCATGTCGGAGGGGCGCACCATCGTCAGTGGCGCGGCCTCGCTCTGGCCGTACATGTTGATGAAGGTAGCGTTGGCGTATTGCAGTTCCAACCGCATCATCTGCACCGGGGTGGACATGCCCCCCGCGATCATGCACAGGTGCAGGTTGGGCACCACGTTCTTCTCAAAGCCCTCCGCGTCGGCCAGGCTCAGGTAGATTGCGCCCACTGCCGCCATGTCCGAAATGCGGTAGGCGTCTATCTCCCGAACCAGCGTTTCCGGCTTGTAGTTGTCGGGCAGGCACACCGTTGCCCCCCGGCACAGGTAGGCGTAACTCATCAGCAAACCCAGTATGTGGAACAGCGGCACAGCCACGCACACGCTGCGGCCCGCGTATGCGCCGATGTTTTCGTTGAAGGCGTCCGCGTCGAAGGACAGCGCTTTCTGGGAGATCTGCACCGCCTTGGGCTGGGAGGTGGTGCCGGAGGTGAATATGATGAAGGCGGTGGCGTTCTCGTCGGAGGTATCGGGCGCATCGTCCCCCGCTACGTCACGGAACATATACCCCAGGTCCAGCGCGGCGGGACGGATATCCAGGCAACGGTCCTCCGGGATGCCCGAAAGCGATGCCAGCTTGCGCATCGCGTCCGGGTCCTTCTTTGTCTCCCCGTTGTCACCACACAGCAGGAAGCCCGTCTCCGTCATCGTCAGCAGTTCGGCAGCGTCGGCGCTGCCCATGCTGTAATTCACCAGTACAGCGGTGCCGCCCACCCGGACGATGGCGAAAAACGCGATCAGCCAGTTGGCGGAGTTGTAGCCCCACAGCGCTACCCGGCTGCCCTTTTCAACGCCCATCTCCCGAAGCCTTTTCTCAAGTCCACGGATGCCCTTAAGCATGTCCTCGTAGGTACAGCTGCCGCCGTTGTCGACGATGGCCGGACGGCCCGGATAGTCCCGGCAGATCCGCGTAGACAATAGCCTGCTTTCCAAAGCATTTCACCCTTCCTGTTTCACTGAATAGTTATGTTTCCAGACAAATCAGATTCCCGGATTCTGTATGTCCTGTGGTTTTGCATCTTGTATCTCATGTGTCCGTTTATACCGCAGCCAATCCGGAAAGGTCTCCAACGGCGTGGCTGGCCGCTCCTCCCGCCCGGCCGCCACGATGACGTCGTTCATAATGGCGGCCAGCAGCATCAGGCCTTGATTGTTGCTCACGTCGATATGAGTGAGCAGTTCTGCGTAAAACCCAGAATCCGCCCCTGCGGGGAGAGGCAAAGTCTGTCTGAAAGCATCCGCTATCTCCGGCTTCCCTCGACTCCAATCAGCAGCATGGAACTTCGGTAATGCTTGTCAGAATGCGTTTTTTATAAACGTATTATAGCAGTGATGGCAAGTGATGTCTACATGGAAAATAAAAACCCCGGTTGGTGAAAAACTGATGACAGGATCGTGAACATGAATCCAAGGATGTGAAGAAAGAATCTCACCATTCTCATAACGATCACCTTCTCATCAACAGTACACATATTCGGAGAGGATAAATTCTTCCACGCTGCTGTCAATGTTGTTCATCATCCCGACCCATGCAAGCTGATCCCTGGCTTTCAATTCTTCCGTTACGCCTTGCCGCTTTGCCGTTTCTTTGACAAGCCGTTCTTTCGTCTGGGTGCAGCACTCATTCACTTCGACCAGATGATCGCGGAGTTTTTCTGTGGCGACCAACAAATTGTAAAGGACAGGCCGATGTTCCTCCAAATACTTTTTCCGCATCCGGCCATACTTTCCGATGGGCCGATCATCCTGGGGCATTACGATCAGGGGGAAGTAGTAATCGCCATGGAGGATGTAGGTCAGGCCGTTTTTCTCATCGTGAATCACAGCGGGCAACGCTTTCTGTGTCATAAAGACGCCACTCCTTTCTGCGGTTGAAGAATGGGCTGAACCGGTGTATAAACGCCGTTGGCGATGGCTTCCGCACGGCATTCATCCTTCTTTGCCATAATCTTGGCCCTGTGTTTTTCCTTATAGCGTTCCTCGTAAATCTGCTGGGAGCCATTGGCTTTCCGCTTTTGATAATTCTGCTTGAACTTGGCGCGGCGTTCTTCCTGCGCTTTCTGTTCTGCTTCCTGCTCGGGGGTAAGCGGCGCTTCTCCGAAATTCGGCGGGACGAAATTCCCGACGAAGTTGAAGTAAATGTCGATCTGCTGGGGGCTGGTCTGGCTGCCCTTGACCTCCCGTTCATGCACCACGATTTTGTCCACGAATTGATGAACGATGGCTGAAGTCAGATTGTCGAAGGTCTGATAATTGTCAAAGAGATCGGCAAACTTTCCGGCTGAACCGCGCTTCTTCGCGTGTTCCGCAACGGCGGCTTCACAGGACGAGATTTCATCCTTCAGGCGCTTCAATTCCTGGGAATACTGGCTGTCCAGCGCTTCATACCGTTCAGTGGGAATCTTATCGAGAATGTGATCCTCATAAATGCGGCAGATCAGCTTTTCCAGTTCACTGACCCTGACCTGGGCCGCCCGTATACGCTCTGTGTAGCGGGTCTGTTCTTCGGAATAAAGTGCTTCTTCTTCCTGCTGGATGCTCGCCAGAAACTGCTCCCGGTCAATGTGAACATACTCGGCGCAGGCACGGAGAATATCGGACAGCAGCTTCATCACGGTATCGGCGTAAACCCGATGAGCGCTAGTGCATTTCGTGCCGATAGGATACTTGCCATATTCTCCGCAGCAGAACATGGACTTCTTGGAGCCGTTATAGTTCCGATGCTCATACAGCCGCTTGCCGCAGCCAGAGCAAATCAGCAGGCCTGTGAGGGGATGGGCAGGACCCCAGCCGTTGGGATAGCGGCGCACCTGGGTGCGGATGCGCTGCACAGTATCAAAGGTTTCCTGGTCGATGATCGGTTCCTGGGTGCCCTCGAATACCGTCCACTGATCCATGGAAACGTAATGGCTTTTCTTGTCCTTAAAGTGCTTGCGGGTTTTGAAATTCACCGTTTCGCCCAAGTATTCCCGCTTGGTCAGGATGCCGACAATGGTGGACGAACCCCAGGCGCAGGGGTCTTTGATGGTGTCTACCCGACCTTGCCATAACCCCGCGTCATGCCTTGCCATGTGGACGGCGGGAATCTCTATCTTGTCCTTGGCAAGAATCTGTGAAATCTGATAGGGGCCGTACCCGTCAATGGTCATCTGATAGATTCGCCGCACAACCTGGGCCGCTTCTTCGTCGATCACCCACTGGTTATGATCCAGCGGATCTTTGAGATACCCGTAAGGTGTCGTGCTGGCGACGTGCTTCCCGGAGCGTCCTTTTGCCGCGAAGGTGGAGCGAATCTTCTTGCTTGTATCGCGCGCGTAGTATTCGTTCATGATATTGCGGAAGGGGGTGAAATCATCGTCACCGTTGAAGCTGTCCACGCCGTCATTGATGGCGATCAGGCGGACGCTCCGTTTGCGCAGCTTCTCCATAATCTCACCGACCCGGAGATAATCACGCCCCAAACGGCTCATGTCCTTCACGCAGATCGTGTGGATCAGCCCGGTTTCCACATCGGCCATCATCGCCATGAAGCCGGGACGGTCAAATCGGGTGCCGGATATGCCGTCGTCGGTGAAGTGAACCGTGTTCGTCAGGCCATGATTCCGGGCGTATTCTTCCAACAGCCGCTTCTGATTCGTGATAGAGTTCGATTCGCCCTGTAATTCGTCGTCCCGGCTCAGACGCTCGTACAAGGCAGTGATAGTGGGAGATTTCAAGGGATTCAGGCTCCTTTCGTGATTTGATCATCTCCTTCATTATCTCATGAGTAAGATGTCGTGTACATTATGTCACACCCGCGCTTAACTTATATTTTTTGTACTGGCGCACCGCAAAGCCATGGGGATTTTTCTTTTCGATCTTCTCAAACAGCAGATCGACAGGATTCTTATAATCCTCGTCGTCCTCTCTCACATCCATGAGATTCAGCATATCCAGCAGCATGGAGAAATTCTGCTCCTTGGGCAGCATGTGATAATGCAGATACCCTACCAGGGAGGTCAGCAGCAAGGTTTCCGCTTTCGTCCAGAAGGGGTCGCCGCCCTGTCCATCGCCTTTCGTGTTCAGGATCAGGGTATTCACCAGCTTCAAAATATCTTTCTCGCTGTGGATATATGCAAAAGCCGCTGTCAGGATCGGTGTGATCTTGTCAGCGGCTGCTTGTTTACAAAGTATTGATGACTTCTTCCCTGATAATCCCCATACCAGTGCGGCACCGGCACAAATAGGAACGAAAACGGAAGCCGTAGAATTTTCCGCTTTCATGTACAAAGGCCAGAATGAATCATGATTGAAGTAAACGAATGTATCAAAAATTGAAGCAGCAGCGGGAAGCATCCAGAGAACTTTTCCGCATCAAGGCGCAGATTGATTCAGTGCTGAAAGAGCAGAAACGCATCCAGGAGCAGCGGGCAGAGCAACAGAAAAAAGATCAAATGAATCGAGAATGAGCATTTGTTTTGCCCGGTTTTTGGGGAAATGTTTGCAAATACTCTGTTTATTATGACTCTTCTTCCTGGGTGTGAAGCTGAACAATAAACCTCAATTGATAATCCTGCTTCGCACTGAACTGGTGCTCTTTGGCGATGGCCGGGCCGCAGGCCCCGGTGCCGATGCCCTGCTGGAAGGCCTGGATGGTGACGTACGTGCCGGTGCGCTTTTCGTCCTCCCGGTGGCGCATGGAAAGCAAAGCCCGGTCGGTATAGGGCTTGATTCCCAATTCAAAGGGCTTGTCCACGGCCAGGAAGGAAACCGCCGTCTTTCCATCGGAAACGCTTGCCCGAGAGCAGTCGCAACGGTTGCCGCTTTCCTGGGGACGAAGGTTGGGCTCGGTCATGTCCTTGACCTGGCAGGAAACCTGACCGATGGGGAACTGGTCCTTCATATCGATATAGCTTTCTCCTGTGCGGCCGGTGTAGTCTACTTGGTCAAAGGAAGCATCCAGGCAGAAGGTCTTTCCGAACCGGGGAAGAATGCCGCCGCCCCTGGTCAGGTGGATGCTGCTGGTGACCAGGATGCCCTGCTCGCAGCCCTCGTAGGTATCGGTGACGATGAAAGAGGCTTTTTTATTCGATACCTGGGAAACGACCTTGTATCCGAAGGGAATTTGCTCTGTGAAAATCACCTGCTCCTGCTGGGCGGCGAAGGGCTTCATGGTGTCGGAGAAGAAGGGGTCAGTGTCGTTGTCCGTTCCGGCGCGGTACAGGATGGTGCTTTCCTCGGCGGAGGAAAGCGTTTTTTTGTCGTTTAAGCTGATGCGCAGCTTCCCATCCTGGATTTCGCAGCCTTCGGGCAGGGGCCGGTCGGCGGACACATCTGGCACTTTCAAGGAAAGAATCAATTGTTCTTCTGCAATCGGTTCAGCGCTGCCCTTTTTCCGGGTGGTGACCACGGCAGTCTGCACCCCGCCGATTTCTTTTCCCAGGGGCAGCCTCAATACCGCCTTGGTCATGGGGGCCACGTCGGGGGAAACCGTGCTCACCGTGCCATCGTTCCAGGCAAAGGTCAGTTCATATTGGTCAGCATTGGTAAAGGCGGTAGTATTGAAGATTTCAAATTGCCCGTCGCCCTGATAACTCACCCGGATGGGCCGGTAAATGAACCGCATGATCTTCGCCCCGGTGGAGGAGGAACGGTCGGGATAGAACAGCCCGTCCACGCAGAAATTGCCGTCGTGCTCCCATTCGCCGTGGTCGCCACCGTAGGTGTAGGAGCCGTCGGGATGCAGCACGGCGTGGTCCACCATCTCCCACACGCAGCCGCCCATGAGGTTGTCGTATTTGTATATCTCCTGCCAGTACGCCTCCGTGTTACCAGGCCCGACACCCATGGCATGGGCGTATTCGCAGAGGAAATAGGGCCGGTCGTTGAGCTGCTTTTGCTTGCGCCGATGCTCGCCCACCTCATGCACCTTTTGGACGGAGGGGTACATTTCGCTGCCCACGTCGTAGGCAACCCGCTTGCAGTGCACGGCGCTTTCGTAGTGCAACGGCAAAGCGGAATGAGCTTTCAGATAATCGTACATGGCATCGGTGTTGTTGTAGCCGCCCGCCTCGTTGCCCAGGCTCCACATGAAAATGCTGGTATTAGCGTGCAGCTTGTCCCGCTGGTACAGGCGGGCGATGCGGTCCAGATACCGAGGCTGCCACTTCGGGTCATGGCTGATGGTGTTGTAGGTGCCGGTGATCTGCATGGCGAAGGTGCCATGGGTTTCCAGGTCGTTTTCATCCACGATGTAAATGCCGTGCAGGTCGGCCAGCTCCAGCAGCAGCGGGTCCGGGGGATAATGGGAGGTACGGATGGTGTCCATATTGAACCGCTTGCAGGTCAGGATGTCGTTTTCGATTTCGTCCGGGGTCAGGGTGTAGCCGTTCCGGCAGCTGGTGTCGTGGTGGTTGACGCCCTTGAACTTGATCTTTTTCCCGTTGATTCGCAGCACGTCCCCTTGGATTTCCACGGTCTTGAAGCCGATGGATTCCTTCACGCAGCCTGTGGGCGTTTCAAAATACACATTGTACAGGGTGGGCGCTTCCGCGTTCCATTCGGTCACGCGCAGGTTTTCAAACACCGCCTCGGCTTTGCGGTCCTGGGTGCGTACGGTTTTCTTTTCCTGAATGCCGTGGCCTTCAAATACGAAGGTCACCTCCGTGTCGGCGTAGGCTTCGGCGGTCAGGGTGAGCCTGTAGATGCCCCCCGTTTTTTCAGTGACGGCGTTCACGTCCCACAGATCCGCAGGCTCGTCGATCCGCAGCAGCACGTCCCGGAAAATGCCGTTGTTGCGGAACATGTCCTGGTCCTCCAGGTAGGTGCCGTTGCACCAGCGATGCACCACGGCCACCAGCTCATTTTTCCCCTGGGTCAGGATGCCCGACAGATCGAATTCGGCGGTGTTGTGGCTGCCCTCGGAATAGCCCACGAACTGTCCGTTCACATACAAGTCCAAGCAGCTGGCCACGCCCAGGAAGGAAATGGTGCACCGTTTGGACGCGTCCTGAATATCCAGGAAGCGGCGGTAAACGCCCACAAAATTGTATTGATCATCCGGCTTCTTCCACCGGGGCATCACCTTCTGATCCACCCCCAGCCAGCTGAACACCGTGCCCACCTTCTCGGTGGTGGGGATGACAGGGGGCTTAAAGGGGAACTGATAGCGGATGTTCACATAGAAGGGTTTGTCGTAACCCCGGAACTGCCAGCAGGAGGGCACGTCGATGGTGTCAAATTTCACCTGATCGGTGTCGAAATCCTCCGGCAGGTCGGATGGGATGGGATAAAACTTGAAATCCCAATCGCCGTTTAAGCACAGTACCTTGGAGGAGCGATACCGCTTTTCCTTGGGGGATACTTTGTCCGCTTCCGCGCGGGCCGGGTACGGAATGAAGTAGCTGCGGCCCGGCAGCTTATTCACCTCATAGACGGAAAAATCGTGGTAGTTGCTCTGATTCAAGGTGATTTTCATAGGCGTTCCCCTCCATCGTTTTTTGGCGTTCAGATGTACATGCGTCAAAAACGTTTCTTTTATCATTCGATATTTCGGTCACGTTTTCCTTTTGTTTTGATTGGCTCTATGGAAGTTTGACAAACGCTGGTTCTTATGCTACTATTTTTTTTCACCGCATGATCCATGGAAATGTATTTTGGAGAGTAGCTTATGCGCCGTTATTTATTCTTGACAAGCCTTCTGTGGCTGTTCTTTTTGATCTTCCCCGCGTCTGCCCAGGAGGATACGGCGGGAAAGATCCTTGTATTTATTGAAGAAACAGCGCATATCTCCGTTCAGGATAACGGGAAATGGATCCGTCCGGGGGATGACGCCGCGTTCGTGCTGGTGCCAGATACCGGCTATACGGTCGCTTCGGTGCGTTACAGCGGCGATTATCTGCTGAATGCGGGAGAAGGGGCTTTTTCCTTAACGCTTTTGAAGGTTGCGTACCCATCGCGCGTTGTGATCGAGGCGGAGAAAATCAACGAAGCGAAAGCCGCAAAGCTGAGGAATTTCAGGACCATCCTGTATGATCCCAACGACGGCACATCAGCCCCCTTTGAGGAAACCTACGGCATCCTCATCCACCCCCGGCCCAATACGCATAGCGGCGCGGACATCCACCGTGACGGCTATACGCTGACGGGGTGGAATACCGCCCCGGACGGCACAGGTGAAGGGGTGGGGCTGGGCAGCCGCGTCACCGTTCCCCGGGAAGGGCTCTGCTTATACGGTCAATGGGCGGAATGGAGCGATGCCCGTTATTTTGCATGGGAACCCGTTGAGGACGGGGCGGAAATAACGGGCTATACCGGGGCTGAAAAGAAGCTGGTCATTCCCGCCGCGCTGGGAGGAACGCCCGTCGTTTCCATCGCCGCAAAAGCGTTCCGGGGCTGCGAAGCAGAGCAAATCGTTTTCCCCCTTTCGTTAAAACGAATCGCCGACGGCGCGTTTTCCGCTTCCAGCCTTCGGAAAATTACCCTGTTTGACGCCATCGAGCAAATTTCCGACGCCGCCTTCCAAGACTGCGCTCAGCTTCAAACTCTGCGTGTCAATGCCGCGACGGACCCCTATGGGTATCAATATCGCCGGGAAAGCGTATTCGCCGACAAGGCAGACCTGATTCTGACCGCGCAGGGACGGAAAAAAATGATTTTCTACGGCGGCTGCAACGTTTGGTATAACCTGATCGGGTCCGAGGCTGCCAGGCGTTTCCCCGATTATCAGGTCGTCAATATGGGGCTCAACGGTACCGTGAACAGCCTGCTGCAAATGGAAATCCTGGCCCAATTGGCCCAGCCCGGGGATATTCTTTTCCACGCGCCGGAGATTTCAAGCCCCCAGCAGCTGCTGCTGGATACTTCCATGGACGCGGGCGACGATATGCTCTGGGCCGGGCTGGAATACAATTACGACTTGTTTACTTATGTAGATATCAGGACTGTTCCCGGCGTTCTGGACAGCTGGCGCCATTACCTGCAAGTGAAAAAGCCGGGCGGCAGCTATGCCGACAGCTACCGCGACGCGAGCGGCAACGCGTATCTGGACGAAACGGGCAGCATTCCCCTGATCCGCACCCAGGGAAAAACCCGCTTGGAGGATACCGTCACCCTCGACCCGGGCATTTTTTCCGATGGCCTCAAAAACCTTTCGGCGGCGTATGCGCCGTTCATTCAAAAGGGCGTGCCCGTTTTCGTTTCCTGGGCCTGCCTGGATACGGACGCCCTGACCGAGGAAGAAAAAGCGCGCATTCCGGAAATGAACCGCCGGTTCCATGAAGCGGTTCAGGACATGGACGGCCCGGTGATGATTTCCGATTTGCAGGATTACTTATACACCTCCAGGGATTTTTATGATACCCACTATCATCTGCTCACGCCGCAGGCTTACCACAACACGGAGCAATGGATCAAGGATATCGAGCGGCAGCTTCAAAATCATCCGCCGGAAAAATAGCGGGCCACTGGTTACTCATTCATCTTGAAGCGAGTAGCGGAAGACCCGGTCCAGGTGCTCCGCCCAGGGATTCGCTTCGCAGCCCACGCCGTCCCGGTACAGCACGTAATCCGTGTCGGGCACAAACACGCGCAGGTTCGCCGTGCCCTGGAAGGTGTCCGGATGAACGCGGCAGGGCGCTTCCCGATGGGAAAAAACGACCCGCCTGAGGGACGCGCAATCGCGGAACACACCGTCCGGCAGATCCTCGATGGAGGCCGGAAGCCGCAGCTCCGCCATGCTTCCAGCGTTCTTCAGCGCGCCGTCGGCAAAGCCCGCCACAGGCAGGCCCTCGTGAAAAGCGGGAACGGACAGCGATTCTTTTTTCTGCCCCGCTTCCGAAACGCCGCAAATCAGCCATCCCCTTCCGTCCGGCGTTGCGGCAAAAAGGAAGCTGCCGTCGTCCTCTCCTTCCTGGGGCAGAGCGGCGGCGGAAGGAGGCATGGCTGGCTGTTCATAAGCAACCGGAGAATAGCAGCCAAGGTACGGCAAAAGCTCCTCCGCCAGCAGGCAGGTGCGCAGCCGGGCTCCGGCTGTGTTCAAATGAAAATTGGTATCGTAAAACCATCCGCTGTCCAGGATATAGCGGTTGGGGTCGCTGATGACGGGGCAGGGAAACGCCCGGTTGATCTCGTCGAAAAATGCTTTTACCGCTTCGGGGGAAGAGTCCAGGACCGCCAAAGCGTTGACCGGGCTGAAGCTGACGCACACTTTCGCGCCGGCTTTTTTTGCTTCTTCACAGTAGGCTTTGATCTGGGCGGCAAAGTCCGCCGATACCCGCGCTTCCCGCAAATCAACGGGAGAAGACGTATCGTAGCCCAGGGGCAGCACGTTCCCGGGCCGTGGATATGTTAAATCGCACCGCCCGTCAAAAGCCGCTTTGGCATAAACGCCCGAGGGCCTTGGGGCCTCCCCGCTGGATGCGATCGCCATTTTCTCCTGAAGATAAGAAAGATAATTGCCCCAGAGGGCCGATCGTTGCTGCTCCCCCACCCGGGGAAGGAGCCAGCGGCTGCTTTCGGCGCATTTCCAAAAAGCGCTTGCGCCAAAGTAAGCGGACAGCGCGTCCGACACCGGCTCGCAGACGAGCACCACAACATCGCCCTTTTTCAGCGCGCCTTGGGACAGGGACAGCATGGCGGACATGCCCACCGCCCCATAGAGCCCAAAGGGGCAAACGGTATAGGACAGCCCTTTTTCAGCCAGCATCTCTTCCAGCAGCGCCCCGTCCAGCCCGAAGGCCACGTCGCTGTTTCCCAGCACGATCAGCCTGTTTCCCGGGGCGCTGTCCAGCCTGCGCACCATGGACGAAAGCGCCGCATAGTAGCTTTCGCTGTAATAATCCGGAAGCAGCAGGTCGGCTGTGATCAGGCTGAGGGGGATGAGCGCCGCAAGCAGCAGCGCGCATACGATCCTTACGGTTTTCTTTTTCATGGAGCTTCCTCAAAATTGGAAATAAGCAAACTCCGCCGCGTCCTGGGTAGCCAGCAGGGCCAGCCAGGCGCAGGCGATGATGAGCAGAAAATACACGGCGCTGACCATTTTCCGGGCGCTGTCCCGGCCGGTTTTCGCACCGGGCAGATCGGCTTCGCCCCAGGGCCTCAGCCGCGCCATGGCCAGCAGCGTCAGAATCAAACGAAGGGCGTTTAGGCCGGTCAGGTCCATGCTCTGCAGGGCGGCGGCAGCGCTGCCGGGGGCGTTAAGCAGCCGATGAAAAACAACGCCCACTTGCTCCAGAGAGGAGGCGCGGAAAATCAGCCCGGCGGGCACGAAAATCAGAAACATGATCCCCCGCCGAAGCCAAACGAACCAGGGGGCGGACAATGGCAGCCTCCACTTTTCCGCAAGCCTTCCCGTGGGCTGTTCCAGCAGGCCCTCCACGCAAACCCAAAGCGCCGCGTACAGGCCCCAGAGCACATAGTTCCACCGGGCCCCATGCCATAATCCGCACAGCGCGAATACGATCAGGGTGTTTGCCATCCTGCGGGCGGTCCCGCGCCGGGAGCCCCCCAGGGGAATGTACACATAGCTGGTGAACCAGCGGTTCAGGCTGATATGCCAACGGCGGAAGAATTCCCCGTAGCTCTGGGACAGGTAGGGCTGATCGAAGTTTTTCATGAGCCTTATGCCCATGAGCCTTGCCGACCCGGCGGCGATCTCGGAATATCCCGCGAAATCGCAGTACATTTGGAAGCAGAACAGCGCGCCCGCCAAAAAGATGGCGAAGGAGGACGCTTGCTCCGCCTGGGCAAATACCCGGTTCACATACACGCCGCAAAGGTCCGCCACCGCGCACTTTCGGAAAAAACCGCACAGCAAAAGCCGCAGCCCGGCGGACACGTCCTCGCGCTGGAACCGACGCTCTTTTTTCAGCTGGGGCAGCAGATTGCCCGGGGCTTCGATGGGCCCGGCCACCAGCTGGGGAAAGAAGGAAACATAGAGCGCGAAGGTGACGAAATCCTTTTCCGCCTCAAATTTCCCCCGGTACACGTCGATGGTGTAGCTCATGGTCTGGAAGGTGTAAAAGGAGATGCCTACCGGCAGGATCAGGTTCAGCTCCGGCGTGCGGAAGGAAAGGCCCAGGGCCGCCCACACGCCGTTCATGATGCCGCCGAAAAAATCCCAGTATTTGAAGAAAAAAAGCAGCCCCAGGTTCATCACCATGCTAACGGAAAGCAGCAGCCGTTTGATCCTTTTTTGCTCCCGCCAGTGCGCCATGCCCCGGCCGCAGAAGTAATCCACCGCCGTGGAAAACAGCAGTAGGAAAATGAACAGCGGGTTCCAGTACATATAAAAGAACCAGGAAGCCGCCAGCAGCCAGTATTTCCGCGCCCGATGGGGCAGCAGCCAGTGAAAGCCCACCGCAATGGGGAGGAAGATGAGAAAGGCCAGGGAATTAAAATTCACTTCCTCACCCCCATATTCAATAGCAGAAACACGGTCAGCGCCAGGGCGGCTTCCGAAAGGGATACGCCCATAAGCAGGCCCCAGGCCGTGGCCCCCACCGCCAGAAACGCCGACGCAAAGCGCAGCGCGCCCCCGGCGGGCTTCCGGATGAAATCCGTAAGGAGCAGCAGCAGCGCCAGCCCATAGCCCGCAAGGACGATGGGCAGCGTCAGGATGACCGATTCAGCCATTGCAGCAGCTCCTTCCGAATTCGCATTTTATCCGGTTTGCCGGTGGGCAGCAGGGGGATTTCTTTCACGACGCGCAAAGCCGCGGGCCGCTCGTTCTTGGGCAGAAGCGGGGCCAGGGCCTGCAATAAATCGTCTTCCGTTTCGGCCCCTTCGCACACCGCCACGGCCCCGGGCACCTCCCCGGCCTTTTCATCGGGCAGGCCCACCACGGCGGCAGCCTTTACCTGGGGCAAACGCAGCAGCGCCTGTTCGATGCGGGCGGGAGACAAATTCTTCCCGTTGCGGATGATGATTTCTTTCCTGCGCCCTGTCAGATGCAGCCGCCCATCCTGATCCAAATACCCCAGATCGCCGGTTCTGAAAAAGCGTTCCCGCGCTTCGGTCGCGCCGTAATAGCCCAGCATGCGGGAGGGGCCGTCCACGCAGATTTCGCCGATTTGCCCCGTCTGCGCTGCACTGCCGTCCTCGCGCAGGATCACGCCGCGATTCATGCTGTAAAACCGGCCCACGGTCTGAGCGCGCACCTCCACGGAATCCTCCCAGTAGGCGCAGCTGATGCCGACGCATTCGCTCATGCCGTACACGGGGATCAGCTTCATACCCAGCCTTTTTTCCAGATGGATGAACGTGTCCGGGGCAAGGGGGCTGCCCCCGATGAACCCGGCGGACAAGGTGGGCAGCGGCTTCTCCCCTTTCGCTTCCGCCAGGGCGATATACTGGCTGGGCACCCCGTTCATCCGCGTGATCCCCTGCGTTTCGATGGCGTTCACCAGCGAATCGGGATCGGTTTTCCCGGGGAAAAACAGCGCGTATCGGAGCGCTGCCGCGCCGAACAGCAGCACCAGGCCGAACACATGCTCCAGGGGGAGGATGCCCAGAGCGATGTCATCCCCCCGATACTTGCCCAAGGGCTGGGAATCCAGCAGGTTATTGTAAAATTGATCGTCGCTGAGCAGCACTGCTTTCCTTTGCCCGGTGGAGCCCGAGGTGAAAATCACATATCCCGCCTGATCGGAAGGCGCTTCCGGCAGCGCGGCGTCAGCAGCGGGCAGGGAAAACGGATCGAAGGCGATGGCCTCACCCTGCCTGCGGAGGGTCACGCGGCCATCCGCCCCGGGTTCCAGCACAGCGGCGGCAGGGAGGGCCGCGGCGCACTCTGCCAGGAACGCTTCGGGGGTTGCGTGGGGGTCTGTCAGCACGGCTGCGCAGTCCAGCAGCCGCAGGCCAAACAGGCAAACCGCGGTGGAAGCGCTGCGCCTCGCTGAAAGGGCCACAAAATCGCCCGGCCTGATCCCCTGCGTCCTCAGCCAGCACGCCGCAGCGGCGGCATGGGCCTGCATTTCCCCGGCCGTGTACCACCGGTTTTCAGACCCCAGCAGCCGCCGATTGGGCTCTGACGCCGCATATTCGCGCAGCAGGACGGAAAGGCTTTTGTGTTCCGGGCGCATGGTCGCTGTCCTCCAAGGGAAAAGATTTCGATGAAGCGAAAAGTCCCCCACAGCGCTTTTAGGGACGCTGTGGGGGCAGAAAATGGCTTATTCCTTCGCCAGCTTATCGCTGCCGGTGGTGATCACCAGACCCACGAAGGACAGGAAATACAGCGCGATGCCGACGATGGAAACGGTCACGGCTGTTTTCTGGGTATCAGGATGGTTGACGGGGTTCAGCATGTCGCCGATCACGTCCACCCGTTCCTTGACAAAGAACACCGTCGCCACGCCCATCAGCACGGCCAGCACGAAGGTGGCGATGCCGGTCAGCCCCTTGAGGGCCTTGGGCTTCATGGTCAGGAACAGGGCGCACAGGATCACCGCCGCGGGCAGGATAACGACCAGGGGGGCAACCGTGGTATGCAGGCTGGCCATGTATCCGCTGAGCGTGTTGATCAGGTACACGATCAGGCCAGCGAGGGCGAGAAGCCCGGAGACGCAGAGGATCTTACCGAAAGCGTTGGTATTTTTCGCCATCTCAGTTCGCTCCCTTCTTTTTCTTGCCGCCCAGCACAGCGCAGGCAATCCAGGCCAGGGCAAACACGCCGGTGGCGATGCCGGAGCCAAGCTGGATGTTGTGATACAGCGCGCGCCAGGAGGTTTCGATTTCTACCCGATGGGTGGTGGGGTCGGCTCCGTTCATGGCCGCGGAGTTGACCAGCGGATACAGGATGTACTTGATATCCTGCTTCATAGCCGCCGCCATCTGGGGATCGGCCATCAGGGTGGCGCCGTTGAAGTAATCCACCGCGCCGCCGAAGCCGCAGAAGGCCACGGTGCCAAACAGTACGGATTCCTTGGGCATGGCCTTCATGGACACGCCGGTAAAGTCGGTGACGGAGTAGCCCTTGAAGCCCCATTCGTCGCGCAGGATATCCTGGCAGACGCCCTTGTTGGCGCTGGGGGCCACCGCGCCGATGCGGTTGAAGGAGGTCATCACGCCCAGCGCGCCTTCATTGTAGATGTTGGCGTTGTCCGCCATGGAGGCGGGCTTGCCGTTGGCTTCGATGGCCTGCTGGAAGTTGCGCAGTTCCAGTTCGCGGGCCGCCTGCTCGGTCATGAACACGGCGATGCCGGAACGGTTGATTTCCTGGTCGTTGAAGGCCAGATGCTTCAGGTTCACGATGGTGCCCTTGCTTTGCGCGCCCTGCACCACCGCGCTGGCGGTGTAGCCGGACAGGATGGGATCTTCGCTGTAATACTCAGCGCCGCGCCCGTTGAAGCCATGCCGGTGCAGGTTGACGCCGGGGCCGATCATGATGGGATAATTGAACATCAGGGTGGATTCGCCCAGGATCAGTTCGCTGTTGCGGAAGGCCAGCTCCTTGTTCCAGGTGTAGGCCAGGTTGGTGGGCGTGGGCGCGACGCGGGTGCCGTAGCCTCCCTTGCTCGCGTCGAAATCGTCCATGGTATTGTACATCTTGCCCTGATACTGGCCGTCGTTGGCGTAGGTGCCGCCGTCGGAACCGCCGGGGCCGTCGTCGGCCTTGTGGCCAGCGTAGCTGACGGATTCGATGCCCTGAATGTTATGGAATGCGTTGGAGGCGAAGGTGACGAATTCATCGGGCGTGACCTGATCGATCAGCTTGTCCCAGCGGGGATCGTCCCACTCGGCGCCGATCATTTGATAGATGTTCATGTCGTTGTTGACGCCCCAGTCATAGCCTTCCACGCCCTCGGTGAGGGGGATCACGTCGTTCTTGAGGAGGGTGGCGATCCGGCCGGTGGCGGCCAGGCCCGCATGCAGGGTGGGATAGGTGCCGTTCCAGTCCTGACGGCTCATGTAATGGGCGGTGTCCTGATAGCCGTCAAAGCTGTTGATGTCCATGGAATAATCCCCGGTGGTGAGCACGTTGCCGATGGCCGCGCCGGTCTTGGAAACGGCGAAGGTTTTGGCGTCCAGCTCAGCCCAGTTCCAGGTGAAGGTCTTGGCGGCGTCGCCGGTCACGTTCTGGCTCTGCGCTGCCAGGATATTGTTCAGCGCGTCATGGCTGTCCTCGCCGATGGCGAAGTAATAGTCGCCCGCGTCCAGGATGAAGGTGCCCGCGCCGTTGGCGTCGTAGGAGGCCAGGTTCGCCAGGTCGATCTTCATGGCGATCGTCTGGCTTTCGCCGGGAGCCAGCAGCTTGGTCTTTTCATAGTCCATCAGCTGCACGGCGCTCTTTTCCACCTTGTTCTGTTTGTCGTAATCGGTGTAGGGGCTCTGGGCGTACACCTGAATGACGCTCTTGCCCGCCGCATCGCCGGTGTTGGTGACGGTCACGGTCACGTCGGCGGTCTTCTTATCCGCCGCCACATTCACGCTGTCCAGGGTCTGGGCGAAGGTGGTGTAGCTCATGCCGTAGCCGAAGGGATACACCACTTCGTTTTCATAGGTCCAGGCGCCGTCCGCGGTGGCCACGGTGGTGTCCGGGTTGGTGTAGGTGCCCGCCTTGGCCGCGGCAGCGTTGTTCACGCCCGCCACCACGTCGGCGTAACGGCTTTCAAAGTAGCGGTAGCCAACGTAAATACCTTCTTCGTTGATCAGATAGCTGTTCACGTTGTCGTCGGGCGTAAATTCCGCCGCGTTGGACCAGGCCACGTTGCCATTGCCGCCGAAGGCCACCATGGCGGGAGAAACGGCGGAGTTGGCGATGTAGATATCACCCAGGTGACCGGAGGGAGCGACCTTGCCGCACAGCACGTCGGGCACGGCGTAGAAGCCGTAAGCGCCGGGATAGCCGATCCAGAGGATGGCGTCCACGTCGGCGTCTTCCTTTACTTCCTTCAGCTCCAGGGGATTGACGGAGTTCACCAGCAGGATCACCTTGTCAAAGTTGGCCTTGGCTTCGGCGATCACGGCCTTTTCATCCGCGGACAGGCCGAAGATGTTGGTGGTGGTGCTGTCTGTGCCGCCGGTGACGTAGTTTTTGCTCTCGCCGCCGGGACGACCCACGATCACGATGGCCGCGTCCTGATAGCCTTCGTAATCCGCGGCAGTCAGGCCCAGGTCGGCGAGCTTGGCTTCCGCGGCCTTATCGGTGCCGGTCAAATTCAAATCGCCGCTCTCGCTGGGGCCGGAGCTGCCCGCGCCGGCATATTCAGCATACAGCTCGCCGGCAGGGGTCAGGTTGCCGCCGTTGGCTTTCACCCAATCCTTATACTTCTGGGTCACGGCGGGATTGATATCCAGCCCGGCCTTCTGCATGGCAAGATAGGACTGGTTGCCGTCCGCGATCACGGTGGCATCGGGGGCCGCGCCCATGCTGTTGCCATACACCGGCGCATAGCTGCGCAGGCCCAGCAGGGTCACCTTCGCGCCTTCATTCAGGGGCAGGGCGTTTTCTTCGTTCTTCAAAAGAACAAAGCTCTCCAGCGCCTCCTGCAGGGCGAAAGCCCGAAGCCCTTCGATGGCTTCCGTCTGGTTCTTGAATTCGGATTGGTAGATCCATTCGGCCTGACCTGACCCCTCCATACGGTAGCTGGTTTCGCCGAAGTATGTGTCGATGGGCTGACGGTAGGATTCCATAATGGGACCCGCTACCAGAGAGCCAACCAGGACGAACACGGCTACTGCGGTCAAAGCACGAAAGATGCCTTTTCCTTTCATCTTGGTTTTTCCTCCTCGTTGGTATATTCAGAGCGCAAGTGCGCGTCTGTTCTGAAAAAGCGCAGAGGCTGGATTTTCCCGGAAAAGCCTTTTTAGTGTATAGAACAAATTCATTATATCATTGTTAGGAAATCATTGCAAGAATAGGATCGGTAGTAATTTGTGCGCTGAAGTGTAAAGTGAAGTGCAAAAGTAACTTCCAGAGTGGGGGTAGGGAACTGGAAGTTACGGGAGTTTGACAGCAAAGAGGAAGCTCAAAGCCCAGGAAGCCAAGCAGGGCTTTATTTTTTTGTCAAGTTTTTAAAATATATTATTGCGTAATATTAAGTAATATGGTATAATATAACTGAAAAAACTACGGAGGGT
>JAFWQM010000149.1 GCA_017509065.1 Clostridia bacterium | reverse complement strand
GTACCGTCGAAGAACGCATGGAAGCCATTTGTCAGGTGGAGACGGGATTTCTGTGCGTTTTGGATCTTGATTCTTTCAAGCTCTTCAACGATATATACGGACACGACATTGGCGATCGGGTCATCGTCATGTTCTCAGACCTGTTGAAAAACAATATGCGCAGCGAGGACATATGCGGCCGAATCGGCGGAGACGAATTTTTGCTGTTCGCGAAAAACATGCGGACAGAGAACGAACTGCGGCATTTTACCGAGCGAATCAATCGGGATTACCTCAAAATGATGAATCAGCTTTTTGAGGACAGCCTTAAATTCCCCACCGGCGTCTCCATCGGCGCTGCCGCGGTACCCGTTCACGGGCGGACATACCGAGAGCTGTTTCATCTGGCGGATCAGGCGCTGGGCATCGTGAAACAGACCGGAAAAGGCGGATGCGCCCTGAGCGGCAGCCCGCAGGTCGATACGCCTGATCCTTCCGATAAGCTGAATCTTGAAACCATCACCAAGATTCTTGAAGAAAGATGCATATCCCCAAACGCCATGTGGATGGGCAGAGAAGCCTTCATCAACATCTACCGGTATATGATGCGCTATATGGAGCGATACAAAGGCGTCGCCTATCGGGTTTTGTTCACCGTAACGCCTTGCGAGCGTATGATCGACAGCGAACAGCACATCATGATCACAAAGGAATTCAGGCGGTTGATACAAAAATCGCTGAGGAACAGTGACGTCATGGTCGAGGTCAGCAACACCCAAATCTTCCTTTTGCTGCCGGAAACACACAAAACGGGAGTCCAGGTCGTCATCGACCGGCTGATAAACAATTGGAACCTTTCGCAATACCATAACAAGGCGACGATAAGCTGGGAAGCGGGTCCGGTTCATTTGGCAGGTCATGAATCATCCGAGTCTCAGAATGGTGCGCAAACGCACGATTCATAATCTTCCGAGACCAGCGTTTCCGCAAAGACAATTGAAAGAAGGATCGTATCTTGCAATCGTTAAAGACAAAAATCACAGCGATGACCATCGGCGCGATCATCATCACCATGATCATTGCCGCCGCTTTCGGTGTTGTTGCGATTCGGCGGTTGGGAATGAGCGATGCGGAGCAGATGCTTCGGATGCTGTGCGAAGCCGGTGAAAAAAACCTGGATGATTTATTCGGGAATCTGGAGCAGAATGTTCTGATCGTCTCTTCCTATGTGGAATCCGATTTGGACGGAGTCAGCGATGAAGAACTTCAGAAGCACCTTGACCGCGTCAGCGACGTTTTCAAAAGGATCCTGGTGAAAGCAAACGGCATTGTGACTTACTATTATCGTATAGACCCTGCCGTTTCATCTTCCGCTAAAGGCTTTTGGTTCGTCAATGTCGACGGGGAAGGCTTTACGCCGCATGAGGTGACGGATATTACCCAATACAATACAGAGGACACTTCGCGGCTCGTCTGGTTCACGGTACCCAAGGCGACCGGACAACCCGTATGGCTCAAGCCGTATATCACGGACAATCTGGATGTGCGCGTGATTTCTTATAATGTTCCGGTTTATTTCGGCGAACAATTCGTGGGCGTGATCGGGATCGAGCTGGATTATTCCGCCATGGCGGCTCAGGTCAATAACATCTCCTTGTATGAAAGCGGGTACGCCTTCATAACGGACGCGGATGGCGTAATCGTTTATCATCCGCATATGAGTATCCCGGAACTGGAAGCCAAGGAAAAAGCCCCGGATGGAATCGTCAGTTCAGATTCCATCGTCCGTTACAATTATAAGGGCACGGAAAAACTGGCTTTCCGGCTGCCTCTGATCAATGGGGACCTGCTGACGGTTTCCGCTCCGCTGTCGGAGATCAATGCCAGCTGGCACAAGTGGATCGCCGTGATCGTTATCGCGTTTCTCGCCCTGCTGCTTGTGTTCATCCTCCTCATCAGGAGGTTTTCCGAACGGATCACAAAGCCCCTCCAAAAGCTCACGGAGGCTGCGGAGCAGATCGATGAAGGCAACTACGACTGCACGCTTGACTATGAAGGAAAGGACGAGATCGGCGCTCTAACAAACACCTTTCGCCGCGTGACGGAGAACCTGAAAAAAAACATTTCGCGCCTCAACGATCTCGCCTTTGCCGATGCGCTGACCTCCCTGCACAACAGGGGCGCGTTCGATATTATGGTCAGAGATATGCAGATGCAGATCGACCAGCCTGAAGGTCCGCCGGCATTCGCTGTGTGCATGTTTGATTGCAATAACCTCAAGCAGATCAATGACGAGTATGGGCATGACAAGGGAGATATTTATCTGAAAGAGACCGCCCGGATCATATGTGATGTATTTGAACACAGCCCTGTATTCCGCATCGGCGGGGATGAATTTATCGCTATACTTCAGAACCGTGACTATGAAAACCGTGAGGCGCTTCTGCGTCTTTTCGATGAAAAGTGTTCCGAAAAGCGTGAAACGGAAATGGACCCATGGAAAAAGGTGAACATTTCCCGTGGCTTGGCAGACTACGAGCCGCAGGAGGACAAATTGATTGACGATGTGGTACGCCATGCGGACAGAGCTATGTATGAAAACAAGCGGAGCATGAAACGTCGGCAGATAGAGGGAACGGAATCCGAGGCTTAGTTTAATTCTTCCCCTATTACCTCAGCATTGCAGATTGCTTTTCGTCTTCCTCTCGACAGCCAGATCATTTCTGAAAAATCAATGAAAAAAATATCTCAATCTCGGAAAATAAGTGAATATTACGCATTAACAGAAGTGGCTCAATCCCTTATTTCTCAACGGGTTGAGCCACTTTTGCTGTCAAGGTGGGAATTATACCACGCGGGCTTCCCCTTTTTCAATCTCCAAAACGCAAAAAAACGCCCTGTTTTCTGTTTCAAAAAATTATCTCAGAATCATGAGACGATTTGAGATGATTTTGAGACGATTTCCGCTTAGGAGACTGTATTGGAGTCTAAGAATGTTTTGCGAACCATCTGGAGTCTTCCATGCTCATATTCATTGAAGGATTCCTGTAGCGCGCAAAGAATATTGCTCCGGGGCCCCAGACCCCGCGGCAGGGGATGATCCCCTGCACCCTCTCTCGCGGAATAATCTTGACTCAAAGTCCAGGGGCCGAAGAAGCCCCCTGCCTCGTTTCAATACTCTTTCTCAGCCCCTTGGGATAATGATTCTTGAGCTGTCCCTCGGACGCCTTGCCCCAGCCCAGGTTCAGGCCGTCCAAGGTGGGGGTGTAAAAGCCCCGCAGTTTTTCGTCCACGGGGAGTACCAGACCAGCCTGGTAAGCGCGGGCTTGATCTTCTGTGACGGGGATGGTGCGCAGGGAGGGGCAGGCCAGGGCCAGGGCGTGGTCGGGCAGGAAGATTTTCCCTTTTACTTCGCCGATTCGCAGGCCTAACCGCAGCACTCGCACGCCTTTCAGGGGCGGCAGTTCATCCGGTACAGCGGATGTTTTCCCCGCGAAAACCGCGTTGGGATGCACGGCTTCGGCAATATGTTCCTGTAGAAATGCTTGCGTCAGGGTCATTTCGTTTTTACTGGGGGCGGGCAGGTCGAAAACGGCTTGCTTTTTTTGCGCGTCCCCGTCTTTTTGAAGCAAGGCGGCGAAGTGGCCCTCCCCCTTTGCGAGGTGGGGCCAGACCCGCAGCATGCCGTCGCATGCTGGCAGCCCCGGCAGGGAAAAGGGGACCAGATGAAAATCGGGATGCTCCTTTAAAAACGCCTCAATGACCCCTTCGTTTTCCGTGGCGTTGAAGGTGCAGGTGCTGTACGCCAGCCTCCCGCCGGGCCGCAGCATCATGGCGGCGTGATGCAGGATACGCGCCTGCCGCCCGGCACAACCCGCGGGAGACGAGGGTGTCCATTCTTCCCGGGTTTCGGGATGGCGGCGGAACATGCCCTCCCCGGAGCAGGGGGCGTCCACTAAGATTTTATCGAAAAACGCCGGCCACCGGGGGCTCAAATCCTCCGGCAGGGCACACACGGCCACGGCATTTTTCACGCCCATTCTTTCCAGGTTCCGGGAAAGCACCTGGGCCCGGCCCGGCACCGGTTCATTGCATACCAGCACCCCGTCCCCCGCCATCATGGCGGCCAATTGGGTGCTTTTGCCGCCGGGGGCGGCGCATAAATCCAGCACCCTGTCTCCGGGGAGGGGACGCAGGGCTGCCGCCGCGGTCATGGCGCTGGGCTCCTGAATGTAATACGCTCCCGCCTCATGGGCCGGTGTGGCCCCGGCGTCGGAATCCAAAGGCAGATAATAAGCGTCCTCCCCCCAGGGCACTTTTTCCCCGGCGACCGGGAGCGGCGGGGCGCCCTTCCGCGTGCGGACGCCCCGCAGGGGCGGTTCGTTCAGGGCACGCAAAAAATCGGGCAGCTCATCGCCCAGCAGGGGGCGAAGCTGCTCGATCCAGCCTTGGGGAAAGCCATGTTCATTCATAAGACTCATTTTGTTTTCTCGTCCATTATCATTCATGCATTTTTAGAGAAACCAAGCAACTTGCTTGATGGGGGGTGTCGGGGGGACTCCCCCGACTGTAATCCGCAGGCGGCGGCGTGTACGTCGCCGAGGAGCAAATGAAATTTGCTTCCTCTATCAATTTCTGGCCGTAAAATGAGCGTTTTCGCTTGCGAAAACGCCATTTTACAAGGAATTGATGCCCCGAATGAAAGTGGAATTCTGATTCCGCTTTCATTCGCACCATTCAGCATTAGCTGAATGGTGGTTTATCCATTCGTGCGGTTTCCGCCGTTGTCCGGCCGCTGCCAGGAGGAATACAGGTCGTCCCCGCCTGTGTTCTGCCGGGGATATACCGGTTCGTGGAAAGCCTGCTGCCGGTCCACGGCGGGAGGCAGGCCGTCCAGGATTTCATCATCCTGCGCGTCGCCGTTGATCAGCCGGTCGCGCCATTCCTGGCGGCGGCGCTCATATTTTTCACTGCGGCGGCGACGGCGCGCCACAGGCATCTCGGCGGTAAAGGACCCGGTCACCTGCCGGGCGGCAGCGTACAGAGGCGGCGCTTCATACGCTTGGGGCGGGGTGAACTGGCGGGCCCGGGGTTCTCTTTCCCTGGAAGCGGAAAACACAGGCTCCGGCTCCGGAACTGGCGCTTCTTCCGCCGGCGGCTGGGGCTGACTCCAGGCTTCCTCGCTCCAGGCTTCCTCGCTCCAGGCTTCTTCCTCCCGCGGCGCGGCTTCCTGCTCCGGGGGCAGCTGGATGCCCACGCTGCTCTGATAGCCCTGCTCAAACTGTGTGTTTTCCCGCTTGAAGAATCGGGATACGCGCCGGAAAAAACCGCGCCACAGCAGATAGGGCCGCCAGCGGATCAGCCAGATGAGATAATCCATCACCGTGCAGCCTAAGATCAGCCCGAAGACTACCACCAGCCAATGATCCCCCAGCCAGGTCAAAAAGCCGCTGAACTGGCCGGACAGGGCGGCGTTCCATACCTCCTGGATCAGGCCCCTGGCCCAGCCGAACAGCACGGAAAACAGCGAATTGGCGAAGGTATTCATGGATTCCGCTCCGCGTCCTGACCGCTGCCGGACGCCATATCCATAAATTCCTCCGGCACGATGGTCACGATCACCTGCACGGTGTTGTTGCTGATATAGTCCACGTTGCCAGGGGTGTTCAGATACAGCAGCTGGGTCACCGTGCGGCTCTGCCCGCTGATATCCACCTGCTCATAGGCGTAAAGGGCCGCGTCCTCCGCCAAATACGGGGCGAGGGCCACCTGGCTGCCGCCCAAAGTGACGGTCTGGGGCATGACGCGGATGCTGCTGACGGCGTAGCCGTCCGCCGGTTCACCGGTAACGAGGGCGTCCGTATCCACCTTGACCCGCGCCAGATAATATACATCCTGCCGCACGGTAATGCGCTGGATGGCCGTGCTCTGGCCGTGGGGTGTCACCGTCAGGGCGCTGCCGTCCAGCAGATTGCCTTCCGCGTCCTCAAAATAGAAGGGCAGGTTCACGGCGTTGGGGCTGCGTTCAGGGGACAGGCTGCTCTGATCGTAATCCACCACGCACCGGGCGGCCTTTTCCACCACGGAGGCGGGGCCGCTGATATCCACCGAATCAGCGCTGCGGCTCAGGGCGCCGCCGTAATAGTTTTCCGGCATTTCCCCGGTCAGGCGCACTTCCACGGGCACCTGGCTCTGGGTGCTGTATTCCTCCACAGTGACGGTCACTTGGGAATCGTATACCTCAAGCACCGTGCCGTATTGGGCAGCGTTGGAGGCGCTGGCGGTGATTTCCAGGGTCTGTTCGCCCGTGGTCTGGATCTGACTAAGGTCCAGCCGGGCCGTATAGTTGGCGGCGGAGGCGGCGGTATAATTCTTTTGGGGCACGCTCACGCGCAGCTTCACCGTGCTCACCTCGTCCAGCCCGTCCACCGCCACCATGCCGTTGGAGCGCAGAACCGCGCTGTTGGCCACCGTCACGCGCACGCCCTCGATCACCTTTTCCCGGGGCAGGGAGGTATCCTGGGTGATCAGGATGCCCCACAGGCAGATGGCCAGCGCCAAGCTGACGATTTTCCATCCCCAGTTATGGGTCACGGCGTGCAGCAGGCGCTTAAAGCCTTTTTCTTTTCCGGCGTTTTCCTGTTCCGCGGGAACGCGGGCCGCGTCGCTGTTATTCGTCATGGGCCGTGCCTCCTTTCGCCGCGCGCTCCCGATGGGTCCAGCGCCAGAGACGGGAATGGTCCTCATGGTACATTTCGCTTAAGATCTTGCGCAGGGAATCGGCGTCCAAATGGCGGGTGAGCTTGCCGCCCCTGGCCATGCTGATGATGCCCGTTTCCTCGCTGACGATCAGCACCAGGGCGTCGGTGTTTTCGCTCACGCCCAAGCCCGCCCGGTGCCGGGTGCCCAAATCACGGCTGATGGAGCTGTTATCGCTCAGCGTCAGTACGCAGGCGGCGGATACGATGCGCGTGCCGCGGATGATCACCGCGCCGTCATGGAGGGGGGTGTTGGGCTCGAAAATATTTTCCAGCAGGGGGGCGGAAATCAGCGAATCGATGGCGGTGCCGCTGGATTCGGTAATGTCTTTTAAGCCCGTGCGCTGCTCGAACACGATCAGCGCGCCTACCCGGCGGCGGGACAGGCGCAGCAGGCACTGGGTGATCTCGTCCACCACCCGCTCGCTTTCATCCCGCTGGGTGGACCGGTCCAGCTTGGCGGTGCGGCCGATTTGTTCCAGCGCCTTGCGCAGCTCCGGCTGGAACAGGACCATCAGAACGATCACGCCGTTGTTCAAAATGCTGCGCAGCACCCAGTTCAGGGCTGCCAGCCCCATCAATTCGCTGGCATAACTGGCCACGATAATCACGGCCAGGCCCTTGAGCACCTGGCTGGCGCGGGTCTGCCGCGTGATTTTTACCAACTGATAGATCAAATAAGCGATGATTGCGATATCTATATAATCGATCCATGTGGGACGATGGATGATGTTCCATAAAAAGGTCTGAAACTGCTCCCATAAGCCCGCCAACCCGCATCGCCCTCCCTTTCGCGCGTCTGCTGCATTTTCATTATACTACATGTACGCGCCGGTTGAAAATCCCTTTTGCGTATTTTTTTCAAAATGTTTACGTTTATTTGACGATTATCTTTCGCCTGCGCAACAGACGGCAAAGGCGTCCGCCCATTGGATAACGAATCATCCCGGCGTTTTCTTGCATTTTTCCAGAATTGATGGTAAACTTTTTCTGAACGGGGAAAGGATGAGGGAAAATGGATCACACGGGACACCGGGAGAGGCTGCGCCGCCGGTTTAACCAGGAAGGACTGAACGGCTTTGCGCCCCACGAAGTGCTGGAGCTGCTTTTGACTTACGCGATCCCCCGGATCGATACCAACGGCCTGGCCCACGCGCTGATCAACCGGTTCGGCTCTTTCGGCGCGGTGCTGGAAGCGTCGAAAGAGGACCTTATGCAGGTGGAGGGCATCGGGAACCGCGCCGCCGCGCTGATCACCATGATGGTGCCCGTGCTGCGGCTGTACCAGCAGGAAAAGCTGAAGCCCCGCCTGTGCCTAAGCAATTACGGTGATTTGGCCGCCTACTGCCGCACCCTGTTTTTGGGCGCGGGGGTGGAGCAGTTTTACGTGCTGTGCTTGGACGCCAAGCTGAACCTGCTGTCGGCGGTGCTTTTGTCCCAGGGCACGCCCTCGGAGGTGAGTGTGCAGCCCCGGATGGTGGTGCAGGAATTGATCCGGCGTAACGCCATGGGCGCGGTGATCTGCCACAACCATCCCAGCGGTTTTCCAGCGCCATCCCATGAGGACGTGCGCATCACCCTGGAAATCCAGCATATCCTGGAAAGCATGGGCATGCGCCTGTATGACCACATCGTGATCAGCGGGAACAAGGATTACAGCTTCAACGCCCATTATCTGCTGGACGGTGAAACCGGCGGCGCGGCATTCCTTCCCGTGCGGGAGCCGGACACCCTGGCGGCGGACCGCCCCCAGCGTGTGCTGCCTGTTCAGGACAAAGAGAAAAATGGAGAATGCAATGGCTGATAGAAAGCGTACCCTCGGAAGGAGTTTGATACGATTGGCGCTGCTGCTTATCCTGGCCGGAGCGCTGCTGTCCGGTCTGGCGCTGGGCGCGCTGTGCTTAGCGGAGGTGAACCCGCCCAAGGTGCGTCAGGACAGCGACGCCGTGATCGTGCTGGGCTGCCAGGTGTATTCCGATGGGCAGCTGAGCCCCCAGCTCAAGCTGCGCCTCCAGGCCGCCCTGGATACCTACCGGGACGATCCCCGCCTGATCGTTACCACCGGCGGCCAGGGCGAAGGCGAGCCCGCCCCGGAAGGGCAGGTCATGCGGGACTGGCTCATCAGCCAGGGCTTGCCGGAAGAAGACGTGATCGCCGAATGTGAATCGGTCAACACCCGCCAAAATCTGCTGTATGCCAAGGCCCTGCTGCCCGAGGGCATAACGCGGGTCACCGTCGTCACCAGCGATTTCCACCTGCCCCGCGCCCTGGCCCTGGCCCACGACCTGGGCCTGGACGCCGACGGCATCGGCAGCCCCTGCCGCCCCGAGATCGGATTTTGGGTGAAAAACCATGGCCGGGAGGTGCTGGCGTGGGGGAAGTACCTCGTGGAAAAGGTGATCGATCCACAGTGAGCACACCCGTTAAGTGTGGAGAGTGGAGTTATATAGTGCAATGTCTGCTTGCCGAATTTGCAAAGTGGCAGCGGAAAACGATATAAAACTCCACACTGATAACGATTGTTAGCACTCTATTTTATTGAGTGCTAATTTTCTGTTGCATTTTGGATGGAAGCGTGTTATAATGGCGGCGGACGCGCGGGGAGGGCGGTTTTTGCCGTCCAAAGCGCGCCGGAAAAGCAATAAAACGGAGGCTGAATATATTATGGAAAACAAGGGCAATATTTCCATTCACGCGCAAAACATCATGCCGGTGATCAAGCGCTGGCTGTATTCCGATAAGGACATTTTCATCCGCGAAATGGTCAGCAACGGCTGCGACGCCATCACCAAGTATAAGATGCTGAAAGGCGAAACGGACGAGGACCTGCGCGTCACCGTCACCGTGGACAAGGAAGCGGGCGAGCTGCGCTTCACCGACAACGGCATCGGCATGACTGCCGAGGAAGTGGAAAAGTACATCAACCAGGTGGCCTTCTCCAGCGCCGAGGAATTCTTGAAGAACTACACCGGAGACGACAAGGGCGGCATCATCGGCCATTTCGGCTTGGGCTTCTATTCCGCTTTTATGGCTGCTGACAAAGTGACCATCGATACCTTGTCTTATCAGGATGGCGCGGCTCCCGTGCTGTGGGAGAGCGAGGACGGCATGTCCTTCTCCATGCGGGACGGCGGGCGCGCCGAGCGCGGCACCACCATCATCCTGCATATCATGGAGGACGAAAAGGAATTCCTGGACGGCTACCGGGTGCGCCAGGTGCTGGACCGCTACTGCGGCTACATGAACACGCCCATCTACCTGCAAGACCTGAGCAAGGATGAAACCAAGAAGGACGCGGACGAGCCCACCGGCACAGAGGAAGAAGAAAAGGCCAAGGAAGAGAAGCCCATCAACGACACCCATCCCCTGTGGCTGAAAAACCCCAAGGACTGCACCGAGGCGGAATACAAGGAAACCTATCAGAAGCTGTTCCATACCTTTGAGGACCCGCTATTCTGGGTGCACCTGAACGTGGACTATCCCTTCAACCTCAAGGGCATCCTGTACTTCCCCCGCATCAAGCGGGATTTCGGCGGCCAGGAGGGAGAAATCAAGCTGTTCAACCGTCAGGTGTTCGTGGCGGACAACATCAAGGAAGTCATTCCCGAATTTTTGATGCTGCTCAAGGGCGTGATCGACTGCCCCGACCTGCCCCTGAACGTGTCCCGTTCCTTCCTGCAGAACGACGGCTATGTGAAGAAGCTGTCCGCCCACATCACCAAGAAGGTGGCGGACAAGCTGAACGGCCTCTTCAACACCGAGCGCAAGCAGTACGAAACCTACTGGGACGACATTCATCCCTTCGTAAAATACGGCTGCGTGCGGGATCAGAAGTTCTATGACATGGTGAAGGGCAGTCTGCTCTTGAAGACCACCAAGGGCGAATATCTGACCCTGGACGAATACAAATCCCGCAACGAGGG